>JBKCTJ010000031.1:0-37612 GCA_046318875.1 Pseudobdellovibrionaceae bacterium
TTCACAGGAACAATACGGCGGCATTCGCGGTGGAATTACAACAGGGGAAGACATCACGTTCCGAATTTTTGTAAAACCCACTTCAAGTATTTTGGATATTGCGAAAAAAGGCAGACATGATCCCTGCATAGGGATCAGAGCCCTAGCAGTATTTGAAGCAATGACTTATTTGGTTTTAGCAGATCAATATTTAATGATGAAAACGAATCGTTCGGACCAGTTTTGATCTTATACGGTTGCGCTGACCAAATTGATCCGATGATGGCCAATTCGGATACCATGCCGAAATAGTCTTGACTTTATCGGCATAGGCGGCGATATTGACTATGATGAAAAGATACTTAAGCGATCCTATTCAACCATTTTTGAACAAAAAAATAGTTTTACTTATGGGCCCAAGACAAGTTGGAAAAACGACATTAGCTCAATCGCTGAAATCCAATTTTGCTTACTATGATTATGATATCAAAAAAGATGTTCGTGTTTTTTTACGAAACGAATGGAATCGGGAGCCTGAATTAGTCATTTTCGATGAGCTACACAAAATGAAAAAATGGAAGCTGTGGCTTAAGGGAATTTATGATGAAGGTGCATTGAAGTCACAAAAATTTTTAGTGACAGGAAGTGCTCGACTCGATGTTGCAAAGAAGATGGGGGATTCTCTTGCTGGCCGTTTTTTTTCATTTAGACTTCATCCCCTTGATTTAAAAGAATTGAAAGGTCAGCACTCTGCACAAGAAAATTACAAAAAATTGTTAAATTTGGGAGGTTTCCCTGAGCCATTTTTTGAAGGGTCTGAAAAGTACTATCAAATTTGGAGAAAAACACATCTGGATTTAATTCTTCGTCAAGATTTGTTATCACTTGAAAGTATTCGCGACATCGATGGAATTGAGGTCCTCGTTCAACTTCTTTCCGAGAGAGTTCAAAGTTGTATTTCTATCAATTCATTGGCCCGTGATTTAGATCGTGATGATAAAACAATTAAACGTTGGCTTCAGGTCCTTGAAAACCTTTATGTCGTTTTTAAAGTTCCACCTAAAACTAAAAATATAGCTCGTGGAATTAAAAAATCTGCAAAGTATTATTTTTACGATCTAGCACGAGTTGATGGAAATGAAGATGCAAAGTTGGAAAATCTTGTCGCACTCTCATTAAAAAAGGAAATTGAATTTCTGCAAGATACACAAGGTGAGCAACTTGAGCTTTTTTATGCTCGCACAAAAGATCAAAAAGAAATTGATTTTTTTATAGAAAGAAAAAAAAAGAATCCGTTGTTAATTGAAGTCAAAACATCAGCTGGAAATGTCAGCGCAAATTTTAATTTGTTACAAAAATTTTTTCCTCAAGGAAAGTGCATACAACTCGTAAAAAATTTGGAACGCAACTATGTTTCAAAAAACAATGTCAAAGTAACATCAGCATTAGATTTTTTAGAGTCTTTGTCTTTAGAAAAAGAACCCTGATCACTTATCGAGTACGGATCCAATATAGATATAAGCAATACCCAAACTCAATGTTCGGTAACTGCAATCTCTAAAACATTGAGTTGATTCCATCAGTGCTAAAAATTTTTCCCGACTGGGAAACTGAGCAGATGATTTTTGCAAATATTCATAAGCTGTTGTTTGCCCTGTGATGAGCCCACCCAGTTTTGGTAATATTTTTTCAGAATAGAATTGATATAAAGGACCGATCACTGGGGCTTTCATTTCGCCGAATTCAAGCACAATGACTTTGCCACCGGGTTTAGTCACTCGCGCCATTTCAGTAAGTGCTTTTTTTGGATCTTCAACATTTCGGATACCAAAGGAAATCGAGCAAACATCAAATAAGCTTTTCGCAAAAGATAAGTTCATCACATCTTCAATTTGGAATTGAATATCTAAATTTGATTTTAGAGCTTTTGCCGGGGCTGGCTGAATCATGGCTTCACAAAAATCTGTTCCAATCACTTTGCCAGAAGGACCCACTGCTTTTTTAAATTCAATGGCTAAATCCCCAGTTCCCGTGGCGCAATCTAAAATTGAACTGCCTGCTTTGACTCCGGACATTCGCACAACTTCTTTGCGCCATAAATGGTGAATGCCCAAAGATAAAATATCATTGGCTCTGTCATATCCAGAAGCCACTTGGGTAAACATATTTTTAATTTGTTGCGACTCAGGCATGGAGGCTCTTTTTTTCTAGAGCAATTAAAACTTTTCTAACTTTTCCCATGAGAAGATCAAATTCAGCATAATTCAATGCTTGATCACCATCAGACTTCGCATCTTTCGGATGAGGGTGAACTTCGACAATTAATCCATCACACCCTGAAGCAACGGCCGCCAGAGCGACATCTGGAACTAAATCAGAAATTCCAACAGCGTGAGAAGGATCCACAATGACAGGATAAGGTGAATGTTTTTTCGCATAAACAACGGCGTTGATGTCCAAAGTATTGCGAGTTGCTTTTTCAAAAGTTCGAATGCCGCGCTCACAGAGGATTATGTTTTGATTTCCTTCTTTTTCAATGTAGCCAGCAGCTTTAATCCATTCATCAATCAAAGCACCGAACCCGCGCTTCAACAAAACCGGTTTGTTTTGCTTACCCAGTTCGGTTAACAATGCGTAATTGTGCATATTTCTTGATCCAACTTGGTATGCTGAAACCAAGGGATTTAAGATTTCGATCTGACGTGGATCAGTAATTTCAGAAATCAAACCAATTCCAAGCTTGTTTAAAGTACTAGGAATAAAAGAAAGAGCACCATTCCCAAGGCCCTGAAATGATTCAGACGAAGTGCGCATTTTCCAAATTCCACCGCGCAGCAGGGAGGCACCGGACTTTTTAACAGCAGATCCTGTATCTAAAAGGTGGCTTTCGCTTTCAATGGAACAAGGCCCTGCGATGACTACAAATTTATCGCCGCCAAATTCGATACCGTTCACGACTACTTTTCGTGTCATATTGTTGCCGCCAGGAAATGAAAGAGTTGAGAATTGAGTTCCATGTTGTTAGTTTATCAGTTTTTGTACGTAATCGAGGGAAAAAACAACACATTTCTGTTGAAGTACAGACTCAATTTTTGACTCACAAAGGGATTTTTCTTACTCATGAATATCACCGACTTTTTACCCCAGTGTGCTTTTTTCACAGAACGCGATTCCGTGCATATTCTCACAGAAGTCAAAAAAAGCTTTTCCTTACCAGCCGATGAAAAATGGATTCATTGGCCAGATTTCTATCATTTGCCATTTGAGTTCTTAACTTATCAGAATCACTACATAATAAGAAAAACTGATTTGCATCTGAGTCATTCAAATCCGAGTTGGCAGCCCCAATTTTCAGAGCCCTCAAAGACCAATTTCGAAAAGACCTTTGAACATCTTCAGGGATTGTTTTTAGAAAACACAATTCAAAAGGCTGTTCCCATTGTATGGAGTGAAGCAGATCAAAGGCCAAATTTACAGGACGCAGAATGGTTATTTCACCAGCTGATGCAACTGCCAGATCATTTTCATTGTTATGGGATTTTGACCAAGGACCTTTCTATTTTAGGGGCAAGTCCCGAGTATTTACTTCAGATTCATCAAGATTTTGCCAATCATCAGAATCTAAAATGTCTTGCTGTGGCTGGGACAAGGCTAAGTTCAAATTTGGATGAAAAAGAATTTTTAAATTCACCAAAAGATCGCGAAGAGCATCAGTTCGTGATTGATGACATCCGACAAAAGCTTAAAAAAATCGGCGCTATTTCACAAAGCGAGACCAAGATCCAAAACTTTGGTTCATTGTCACACTTGGTAACGGAATTTGATGTTGCCTTGGGAATTGCACCTCTTGATTTGAAGCAGGTTTATTTTTTGATCAAATCTTTGCACCCGACTGCGGCTTTAGGCTTGTATTCAAAAACGCTATTTTGGAAAGAAGCAAAAGATTTTCCTGGTCAAACAGGGCGACCATCAAAGTTTGGTGCTCCGATCACTTTCTCGACAAAACAGACCATCAAAAGTGTCGTGGCCATTCGAAATTTGATCTGGGATAAACATAAAACTTATTTATGTACTGGTTGTGGAGTCACTGCGCAAAGTCAGCTCGACAAGGAATGGATCGAACTCTACAATAAACGTGGATCAGTTCTTAAATTATTTGGTATTTGAAAAGAGGACCATGAAAAATATCGAACTTGCTCATAAAGTCATTCAGGAACTGGTCAATGCTGGCGTTGAAGAGTTTTGCCTGTGTGCTGGTGCTAGAAATTCTCCGTTTATTTATTTATTTGATGCCAACCCACATTTGAAAGCGTTTCATTTTTTTGAAGAAAGATCAGCAGCCTTTTTTGCTTTGGGAAAAATTGCAGCGACTCGAAAGCCAGTAGCAATCATCACGACATCAGGAACTGCAGCCGCTGAATTATTACCAGCAGCTGTTGAGGGAACATATTCTTCTTTGCCATTAATTCTAATTACAGCTGATCGTCCGCGATTTTACCGAAAATCAGGGGCGCCCCAAGCAATTGATCAAGTGGGTTTGTTTTCCTATTACATCGAAGTGGCTTACGATTTGGATGAAGAAAATACGCATTTTTCAATTAAGGGTTTGAGTTGGAAAAAGCCAATTCATGTGAATATTTGTTTTAAAGAACCACTTTTTGATGCTGAAATTCCCCAAGTCATCGCACCTGAAAATCCTCGACGCACAAAATTTCCTGAAGCGATACCGCGAAATATTATCGATGATTTAGAAACCTTTTTATCCTTGCACCGACCAGTGGTTTTAGTTGGGACACTTCCTGAAAAACATCAAAAAATTGTCAAAGAATTTCTTAAAAATTTGAAGGCCCCAGTTTACGCCGAAGGAATTTCCAATCTTCGTGGAGATCCTGAAATAGAGCCTTATGAAATTCGAGGCGGGCAGAAGTCTTTAAATAAACTTTTGGATTTAGGTCAATGTGATGCTGTTTTGCGTTTAGGCGGAGTGCCCACCGTGCGCCTTTGGCGCGATCTTGAAGACCAACGAAAAAATTTAAAAGTTTTTTCCATCGGGTATAATCATTTCCCAGGTTTAAGTCGGGAGATGGTTCATTTTTCAGATTTAGAAGTGATTGGCCAGGTTCACTTTGAAGAAAAAAAGAATGACATCGAAGCCATCATCAAAACGGATCGGGAATTTCAAAGTCGGCACATTCAACTTTTTCAAAAATATCCTCGGTCCGAACCAGGCTTGATTTACTGGCTTTCAAAAAAACTAAAATCGCAATCTGTATATTTAGGAAATTCTTTGCCGATTCGCGAATGGGATTTAGCTTCAGATCCCCAACATTCACCGAGTCGCGTGGTGGGAAATCGCGGAGCAAACGGAATTGACGGACAAGTATCGACGTTTTTAGGTTGGATGAATGCAAAAACAGAAAATTGGTGTTTGCTGGGTGATTTAACAGCGCTGTATGATTTATCTGCGCCTTGGATTTTGCCACAATTGCTTCAAACGAATCCTGATTTGTTGGCTCGATTTGTGGTCATTAATAACAGTGGCGGACAGATTTTCAAAAAGATGTTTAAAAAGGAAATATTTTTGAATCAACACAACTTGAGTTTTGAGGGCTGGGCCGCCATGTGGAATCTTGGATACCAACAGTGGATGGAAGTTCCTGACCAGTTGAAGCTACATCCCCAAAGTGTCATTGAAATAAGACCTGATCCGCAACAGACGGACTTGTTCTGGCAAGAGTATGAAAAAGAGTGATGAAGCCTGTCTGATTTTTGGTTCTGGTTTTTTGGGTCAAGCACAAGACGGTGATTTTTTAGCCAGGCTATTTTCCAAATTTCAGGGGCTGGATTTTTTCTCCCCCTCAGGCTTGATCGAAGAAATCCTGCAAGGTCATCAAGGGTCTGCAGAAGATTTAAGTCAGAGTTTTTTTCATCATCTTACTTTGAAAGTTTATGAACGAATGATGCAACAGACGACTTCAGAGAAGCAGTATTTACTCGGATACTCTTTGGGAGGGCGTATTTTAGCACATGTTTTTCTTCATAACCCCGACAGTTTTAAAAAGATTTTCTTAGTCTCCAGTCATATGGGTTTAGAAACTCATGAAAGACATGGCAGACTGACAACTGATCATGTGTGGGCTGAAAAATTTCAAAAGCAGCCATGGGATCAGGTGCTGACAGCTTGGAATAAACAAAAAATATTTGATGCAAGTTCTGAGCCATCGAGATTAGAGAAAGATTTTTCTAGAAAAGCCCTGGCTGCGGCTTTCCAATATTTAAGTTTAGGTCTTCAAAGAAATCTTGAATCGGAGCTGAGTCAACATCAGGAAAAGATTGTTTATATCTGCGGGGCAAATGATGAAAAGTTTGTTGAGCTTGGAAAAAAGTATTCAAAGTTAGGATTTCAAACCAAGGTTATTCCAAACTGCGGTCATCGCATCTTACAACAGCAACCCGAGAGTTTGCGGGAAATCATACAGATGGAACTCGACCAATCAAATGCGTGATGGATTTGCGCTCAGAAGAGCTTCGCAAATTCTATCGGCGCATTAATAAGTGTAAGTATCTGAAACTATTTGATATAATAGTAATACTATATGATATCATCTCCAAAGTGGTACTATATAGTATTACTTATAAATTGACATTATATTGTATCAACTTTAAACTGATCCAGAATGAAATGCTTAAAATGTTTTCAAGATCTGATGGGTTCAGTCAAATATGGCCTACATGAAAAATGCTTTGTGGATTGGTTTAAAACCGATCCGGAGAATGAATTCTTAAGCCTCACCCAAAGATCAGCAACGAGCCGAGATCCAGAAGCAAAAGAGGCTGCTCACAATACGAGTTTCTATCATGGAAAGTTTAAAAAATACTCTGCCGAGTTGGGACAAGAAAACTTCATTCTAAAAATGAGAGAGTCCAAAGAAGCTCCTGAGTTGCCTGAGGTCGAATACCTGTGCAATCAGATCGCAGCACTTCTTGGATTGCCAATTCCAGAGTTTTTCTACATCGACTTTTTCTCAGACAAGGTTTTTGTTACAAAAGTATTCATCAAAAAAAATGCAGGAAATGCTAATCTTGAGCATATTTATAAGTTTCGACCAGATGAGGAGCACAGTTGTGAAATGTTAATTAAGGTTATTTCAGACACGACGAAGCTACCATATGATGTTGATGTATTTCTCAATACAATTCTCTTCGATGCTTTAATCGGGAATCACGACAGGCATGGTAGAAATTTAGGCTTTATAGTGACCCCCTCAAAAACAGTGCTATCACCAGTATATGACAATGTTTCATACTTGAGCTTAGTATCAGGTCCCATGTTAGGAGCTGATTTTAATCCTACGGGGAGAATCGCAACTAAAAACTCAGACGAGCCTTCCATGAAGCACTACGTGGAGGAACTATTTCGCCTGGGATATCGTGACTCAGTAGTTGCATTTGCAAATAAGGTAAAAGTAACGAAGATTGAAGCTATCATAGATCAAAGTTTTTGTTCACTCGAGATGAAGCTAGCAATGAAGAAGCTGCTTAATAAGCGATACAAGGAATTATTAGATGGCCTACAGAGTTGATTATTCCAAAGTAGACAAAACAAAGCTTCAAGTATTCTCAGAAAGTCGAAAGAGGAGAGTATCAGTTGGTATTCTAACTTGGGATAGCTCAAGAAATATCTTTGAGTTTAAATATGACTCCAAGTATGCAAAGTCCAAAAATGCAATTCCTATAGGAAAAGAACTCGATCTATTCAAAAAGTCTCATATATCGAAGGGCAAGTTATTTCCATCGTTTGCCGATAGAATCCCATCAAAAGAGAACCCAGCCTACGAAGACTATTGCATTTCTCAAGGCATATCTGTTAACGAGGAAAACCCAATCTTATTATTGATTTCAATAGGGAAGAGGGGGCCATCGACATTTATCTTTGAGCCATTTTTCAATAATCCATTTTCTCATGAGGATGTTAAAAAATTCCGTGAATCTCTGGGAATATCAATTCATGAGTGGGCCGCAGCCTTTGATTTTAACCCTCCGACATTGCAAAGATTAGAGTCAGGCAAGAAGTCAGACTTGGGAACCATACGAAGAGCACAAATCTATCTTGAATTCCCAATGGTCGCTATGTGGCAACTTGAAGCGAATTCGGGAAAAGTACATGCCGAGACCTTTCAAAAGCTTTGGTCCTACTTTGAGAAAAAGCAAAAAACACAGAGAGGAAACCCCCCCCCAGGTTTAGCTTCGAGATAAATTATTTAGATGCGAGAGCAGTCGTTGCAACAGCAAGTAGTTTTTGCTTTGTAGAATTGATCCAAGGTAAATGGGCATTGATGTTTGTGTAAACGGAAAACCCTTTGCACTCTTGAGTTGGATCGTTGTAGCCCCGTGATAAAACTCCGAATTGCATTTGAACGCCGTTCACTGCAGTAAATGCTGGCCCGCCTGAATCTCCATTGCAAGAAGATCGACCTTTTGTTTCATCCATGAGAACTTCTGTTGCAGAAAATCTTGGGTTAGCAACAGTGACAGTTGTTTTACGTAAGAAATTATCGGAATTTCCAGTTTTTCCGTCGGTAACTCCGTATCCGGCCAAAGTCACTTGATTGCCGTTTCGTAAAGATCTGCTTGGTGGCAAAAGTTGAACTGTTCTGTATCCAGCAGGTAAAGTTCCTTCAAACTTCAGAATTGCTAAATCTGCAAAGTCTTTATCAAGGCCTCGCTGTGCGTTTAAAAAAGCTTCTGGATGGACTTCCACAGCTGTTACCCTGCGAGCCTTTGGGTGAGTCGGACTTGTGACTTCTTGCCAGTTACTTGCAAAAGCCGCGATGATAGCGCCTCGAGCAGGAATACAATGAGCCGCAGTCAAAATTAAATTTTGGCTCAGCAGAGTTCCAGTGCAGGTGCCTTGTGAAACTTGCAGTGGATTTGAAGAGTCAATGATGATCAAAGCCACTGTCGTTTTTGAAATTACATCTGCAGATGAAACAACGGTACCCCCAATAATATTATTTGTTGCAGAAGCGTCCGGAGCTGAGGATTGATAGGGAGTTTGGTTTTGTTGTGGGCCACAAGCATTTAAAAATAGAGCTAGTGTTCCTAAAGTGATGATTGTTCTACAAACATTTTTTGTTGATTTCATTTTTCCCCCTTTGCAACCCAGAGCTACTAAATCACTTTGTAAGACTTTTCTTCAAGACAAATGAATTTCAGGTCCCCATAAGAAAATCTTATGGGACTTTTAATGGGGGAAATTTAGGGTTTGATTTTACGAAACAAATTTGTGGCCTCAATCAGCGCGGAACGAATACCCCTTTCGCCTGCTGCATGCCCTGAATCAGCGATGATTTTTAAATCTGCTTCGGGCCACGCGCGATGCAAATCCCAGGCACTTTTCATGGGGCAAACCACATCATAGCGCCCTTGAACGATGACTCCTGGAATCTTTCGAATGGTTGAAATATTTTCCAAAAGAAAGTTGTCCGACTTAAAAAATGCATTGTTTATGAAATAATGACATTCAATTCTGGCAAAAGCCAAAGCCAGTTGTGGTTCTTCGAATTCTTCAATGGCCGCATTTTGCACGATGAGCCTGGATGTAGCCGCTTCCCATTTGCTCCATGCCCGGGCAGCACTCAAGCGAATGTCCATATCGGAATGGGTCAGCCTTCGATGATAGGCGCTCACCATATCATGTCGTTCAGCTGCGGGGATTTGATTTTCATAATCTTCCCAATAATCCGGAAAAATTGCGGAAGCCCCTTTTTGATAAAACCACTGAATTTCTTCTTTTCGACATAAAAATATTCCACGCAGGATCAGAGCTAATGTTTTTTCAGGATGGGTGATAGCGTAGCTCAACGCGAGGGTCGATCCCCAGCTTCCACCAAAAACCAACCATTTTTTAATTTGCAGTTTTTCTCGAAGCTTCTCAATATCTGCTACTAAATCCCAAGTTGTATTTTCTCGAAGTTCAGCTGACGGAGTGCTTTTGCCGCTGCCACGTTGGTCAAATAAAATGATTCGGTAATGGTTTGGATCAAAGAAACGACGATGATCAGGATTAATTCCGCCACCGGGGCCCCCGTGTAAAAACACAATTGGAACACCTTCAGGATGACCTACTTGTTCATAATAAATTTCATGCAGATCAGAAACTTTGAGTCTGCCTTGGTCAAAGGGCCCAATCGCAGGGTAGTAATCATTCAGTGACATCTGGAGTTTCCTTTTTAGTTAAAAAATTGAATTCAAAAAACAGTCAGCAAATTCAGTTTTCTTTTCCGTCGAAATAAAACTTGCATTGAAAGCAACTCGGTTCATCTTTGCAAATTCAGTGGTGCCAAAGCTGTGATGTTGATGGCAAATCATATAGTCGTCAGATAGCTGAGTGTGAAAAATTCCAGGATCATCGGAATTCACGGTGACTTGAACACCCATGTCATAAAGTTTTCTTATGGGATGATCAGAATAAGCAGGAAAAGCTTGAGTCAAATAATTGCTGTGCGGGCAAACTTCTAAAGTAATTTTATTTTGTATTAAAAATTGAATCAGTTCCAGATCGTGAATGCATTGAACACCATGGCCAATTCGTGTTGCACCCAAAAATTCAACAGCTCGTCTTACTGAATTCGATGCAAGGGGGCCGGGGCTTTCTCCAGCATGAATCGTGATGGGTATATTCTTTTGAATGATTTGCTGAAATAAATCTTTAAACTTTTCTGGCGGATGGAGACTTTCATCATCAGCCAAATCAACAGCAATAAAATCTTGTTGATGATCCAAAATGAAATGCAAAATTTCTTTATTTTTTTCTGCGGGAAGGGTGCGTTGAAAAATACAAATTAAACCCACGCACATGGGAAAACGTTTCGTCGCCAGATCAATTCCTTTTTGAAAGGCGCGCAGAATTTTTAGCGGGGTAAGATGATTGTGTCCTTCTGAAATAAAAGTGGGTGCAAATCGGAATTCCAAAACACGAATGCCGTCGTTAAATGCATCTTCGCAGGCCTCAAAAGCAAGACGTGTCAAAATTTCTTCGCTGGCTAAAATTTTTTGCGCTCTCAGGAATTTACTTAAAACTGAAGCTAGGTCTTTCATAGGTTCAAGCACAAGAAGTTCTGATTGAAGGTCTTGAAAAGAAGATTTTGGCAGCACTTTTAATTCTTTTGCCAGATCCACCATGGTGCTGAGCCTCATGGAGCAATCTAAATGTCGATGCAGTTCGACTTTCAGCAAATTTCGAATACTCATTGGGGACATTTTGGAGTTATGATGGACCGAGTTTTTCATTTGAAAATAATGGCCGAATTGCACTGCAAAGGCCACTAAAATAGAAAGCGCTTCATATGCAAACACAACTTTTTGGTAATCCGCAGAAAAAGCCGAAACACAATATACCCATGCAAATTAGCGGTAAAGATTATTATTTTTCTGATCCCACAGCAATGCGGGGTTGGCTCACAGTGATGGATATGTACGCTGTCATCGGTGGTGCAGCTTGCCATTTTGGCGGGCCATCCGCGCTGATGGAAATTTTGTCTACTTTGCATGGAATTGTTTTTACCGAAGCTCAAGAGCAAAATAGAAACTGGTACGATTTGTACCATCTCGTGAACGATGCGGGACATTGTGAAAATGCTTTTTATACGATTAAGGCAAATTACGAAGTTGCAGGCCTTAATTTTGACGAATTAAAAAAATTCCGAAGTTTAGAAAGTCCCCTCACTGGACACGGCGAAGTGCACTGTTTTCCGAAGGGTGTTCTGTTAAGCAATGGGCCCTTGGGTTCGGCATTCCCACAAAGCCAAGGTTTAGCTATGGCTGATAAAAAAAGTGGAAATAACCGCATGACGATTACGGTTATTTCTGATGGTGCGTGTATGGAAGGTGAAGCCAAAGAATGCATGGCTGCGATTCCGGGCCTGGCGCAAAAGGGTTTAATCAATCCATTTTGTTTAATTATTAGTGATAATAACACGAAACTTTCAGGTCGCATTGATCAAGAGAGTTTTGGTATGAAACCAACATTTGATTCATTAACTGCTTTGGGATGGAAAGTGATTCCTCTTGAAAGTGGTCACGATCTGCGAGCATGTGCAGAAGTTTTAATTGCTGCAATGGATTTGGCACGAAAAAATCCTCGGCAACCTGTGGTCATTCATGCTCGAACCATCAAGGGATTTGGAACAAAAAAAACTGCAGATTCATCCAGTGGAGCTCATGGTTTCCCCTTAAAAAAGGTTTCAGAAATGAAACCGTTTTTAGAAGAAATTTTTATGGGAAAATCCATCCCCCAAGAAATATTATCAAGTCTGACAGATTTGGCGGCAATTGAAGCGGCTAAGAAACCAGATGATCCAGGGGAAAAAATTCAAGTCGGTATATCAAATGCCATGATCAAAGCGAAAAAAAATGGAATACCGGTAGTTTCAATTACATCTGATTTGCCTGGGTCTACGGGAGTTACAGGGTTTCGGAAAGAATTTCCGCAAGAAAGTTTTGACGTAGGCATTGCAGAATCAAATATGGTTTCTACAGCTGCTGGTTTTTCTAAAATGGGTTACGTCCCTGTTGTTGATACTTTTGCTCAGTTCGGTGTGACTAAAGGTGCTTTGCCGCTGACGATGGCGAATTTGTCCTTGGCTCCAATTATCGCAGTGTATTCTCATACAGGATTTCAAGATGCTGCTGACGGTGCTTCCCATCAAGCTCTGAGTTATTTGGGCATGACATGTTCAATTCCACATACGAAAGTTGTAGTTCTATCCAGCAGCGAAGAAGCGGAAACCCTTATGGGTCAAGCCCTGGAAGATTTTCATTCTGCAAAGTCAAAAGGCGAGAACCCAGATTCTGTGATTTTCTTTCTAGGACGAGAAAATTTTCCAAAGACCTATCAAGCTCAATTGAAATACGAAATGGGCAAATCACAAATTGTGCTAGATGCAGCGGGATCACAGGCGACGACAAAAAAAGTCGTGATTTATTGTTCTGGGTCATTGGTGAAAGAGGGAATCAAAGCAGCTGAAGAGCTCAAAACAAAAAATATTTATTGCTGCGTGGTCAATGCAAGTTCCATGAGTCCCTTTGATGTTCATACACTGAAATCGCTTTACGAAAAAAACGGAGAAAACTTCATAACGGTTGATGATCATCAAACCGTTGGGGGATTGGGATCTTTATTAAGTTTATCAGCACATCAATTGGGCTTGAAGCTGAAGCTGAAATCCCTGGGCGTGGACAATGAATTCGGAAGAAGTTCATATACTGCAAGCGAGCTGTATCAACTGCATGGCATTGATTCGGGCAGCATTGTGAAAGCGGCTCACTCGTTTTTTTAGTCTATCAGCCAAAGGAAATATGGCAATCGTTGTTGCAATCATGATTGGCAATGAAAAATTTCCCATTTTTAAATAGATAAAATATGTTTAGAAGTAAGTTCTCGCCACCAAAATAAATTGGATTCAGCCGATAAGCTATCATCAAGTAGCATCAATCGATAGGCGAGTGGGATGTAATCTTGGTTGATAAACGCGGCTTTTCTGCGTTCGCCTTTGCGCTGGTATTTGTCCCAATCTTCAAAAGCAAAATAGTTCTCCAGGCATTGAATGAACAGCAAAGCTTCGGATTTAAAAACGCCGAGTTCGTCTTTCATAAAATTTTGATTTTCATCACTTTGAATTTCTTCCACAAGCTGTTCAAATCGAAGTTCCCCATATTTAGCGCGGAAAAAAGAATATAGAAAAACGAGGGTTGTTTCCAAAGGTGAATTCTGATCAAATCCGACCAAGCGGCTTTTTGCCATCATGGATTGAAAGTCAGTCCACTTTTCTGTGTCTTCGACTAACGGCCCAAGGCTCGGCAGTGTCGCTTGTAAAATTTGAAGATCATACATTTCAACTAAAGCCAGGCAGGGGTCCTTTAAGCGAAGGATTTTCAAATATTCTTCTCGCTTGCGGGGAAGAATGGTTTGCTTCAAAGTGTCAGCTGTGACTTTCATTTGCTGTCGCAGTTCGGGTTCAATTTGAAAACTCAATTTGTGTGAAAGTCGTAAAGCGCGCAGAATTCGAATGGGATCTTCAACCAAACGGTCGTAGGGTTTGCCAATCATGCGAATTGTTCGTGTCGCAATATCATCTAAGCCAGAAACAAAATCTTTGATTTCATTCGAAGTTGGATCGTAGAAAAGCGCGTTGATCGTAAAATCTCTTCTTCGAGCGTCCTCTTCGGAGGTTCCAAACATATTGTCTGAAATAATGACTTCATCGCCCACTTCCACCGCGTTTTTTGCATCGAGGAGCTCTTCATCGTTGAGTTGCCTTCGAAAAGTTGCAACTTCAAATTGTTGTTCGCCCCGTTTTGCTAAAACCAGTTTGAACCTGCGACCGATAATAAAACAAAAAGGAATTATTTTTTTAATTTGCTGAGGCTGAGCATTTGTGACGATGTCGAAATCTTTTGGAACGACTTGGACCAGCAGATCGCGCACACAACCGCCGACCAAATAGCTTTCAAAACCGTTTTTTTTCAGTCTTTCGACGATATCCAAAGCACGCGGATCGATATACTTTTTGTTGATCAGCTTGCTGGGATTGGTCGGTGTGCTTTTCATTTCAGTGACACAGTACATGAGTTCAATTTTGATGGAAAGCCCGCAATTCGTTTTTGATATGCGAAAAAAAACAGCAATATCCTTGATCTGATTGAAATTCATCGTGATATTCAAAGATTGAAATCTGAACTTGGAAACGATATCCCTGTTCCTATGAACGTGGAAGATCGAATTTATCACCAACTTTATGGCCCAGAATCTGCCTACCAAGGGCGACTGGTTTTTATTCACGGCCTGATGGGTGCAGGACAAAACTGGAGAAAAATAGTTCATTACTTTGAAAAAACTCACCAGTGCTTGGTTTATGATCAACGAGGCCATGGCAGGTCTTTTAAACCTGAAAAAGGCTATTCTCCCGATGACTATGCCAATGATTTGTTCGAGTTAGCTTCAGCAAAAAACTGGGAAACATTTGTCGTGGTGGGGCATTCTATGGGAGGTCGCACCGCCTTTCAGTTTGCATCGAAATATCCCAAAATGGTTGAAAAATTAGTCATCGAAGATATTGGGCCTGAACAACAAGATGGTGCCGAGAAATATTACGAGAAAATGTTATCTGTTGTGCCTGATCGGTTTATTTCGAGGGAAGATGCAAAAAAGTTTTTTAATGGAGAATTTCAGAAGAAGGCCCAAACTCGGGATAAAATCGATGTGATTGCTCAATTTCTGTATACAAATATTATTGATTTCGAAGATGGCAGTGCCGCCTTCAGGTTTCGTAAGCAAAACATCATTGATACAGTCAGGCTGGGCAGATCTGCGAGCTTGTGGGAAGAAATTAAAAACCTGACAATGCCTGTTTTATGGATGCGTGGTGAAAATTCTCAGGAGCTGTCTCAGGAAAATTTTGAGAGAGTTTTGTCTTTGAATCCAAACATCACGGGGACTGTTATTCCTCGCGCGGGTCACTGGGTTCATGTTGAACAGCCTGCAAAATTTTGTGAAGAGCTTAAAGCCTTTTTGGAGCGAGGTTAAATTTTGACAATCACTTGCTTTTCAAGGAAAGTATTCACTGCTGGAGGAAGCGTTTGAAGTTTTCCGAATTGTCCTTAACTGATCAACTGTTTCAAAATGTCGTCAAATTGGGTTATGAAGATTTGACTCCCATCCAAGTTCAAGCATTGCCTGTGATTATGCAGGGACAAGATATTGCGGGACTTTCTCAGACAGGTACTGGAAAAACGGCGGCGTTTTTACTTCCGTTGATTCAAAAAGTTCTGACTTCCCCTGACTGGAAGCCGTTGAATTCGATTTTAGTTTTGGTTCCGACTCGTGAACTGGCAGAACAAACTGAACAAAATTTTAAAAAATTCACCGAAGGAATGGCTTTAAAGTCAGTGTTGCTTTACGGTGGTGTTGGCTACGATAAACAAAAAGAACTCTTGGCGCAAAATCCTGAATTTATTATTGCGACACCGGGGCGCTTAATTGATCTGTACAAAGAAAATTTTGTCGATTTAAAGCAAGTGCAAGCCGTTGTCTTCGATGAAGCGGATCGATTGTTTGATATGGGTTTCAAAGATGATATGAAATTTGTTTTGCAGAGGGTTCCTCCGCACCGACAGCTGATCATGTTTTCCGCGACGCTCAATTTAGAAGTCATGAGTGTAGCTTATCAATTTGGATCTCAGCCAGTTGAAATTAATATTAGTCGTGATCAAGCAAAAGCTGAAAATGTAACAGATAAAATTTTTCATGTGGGTCGAGACGAAAAGCCTCAGCATTTGTTATCGATTTTGAAATCCTATGCACCAAAACAAGTGATCATTTTTACGAATTACAAAAACTCAGTTCAGTCTTTGACAAATTTTTTAGTAAAAAACGGTTATCCTGCAGTTGGAATTTCAAGCTTACTTTCACAAAGCCAAAGACTGAATGTCATCACAAAATTTAAAGCAGAAAATTTGACGAATTATCTTGTAGCAACTGATGTTGCTGCTCGGGGTTTAGATATTCAAGGCGTAGATTTAGTTATCAATTATGATTTGCCAATGGATCCTGAAACTTACGTTCACCGTATCGGTCGAACAGGTCGTGCGGGGCGAGAAGGCATCGCCCTCAGTTTAATCAGCGATCGTGATATTGAGTCACTTCCAAAAATTGAAGATCTGACGAAGAAAAAAATTGAAGTGACTTATTTAGAAGACTCCAGCTTAGTCACTGATTTTATTCCTTTTGAAAATTTAGATCGTCCCATGTTTAAACAATCACGGGGACCCAAAGACGTTTCACCATGGGCTTCCAGATCGAAGCGACCTGACAATAGGCCGCCTCGAGGGGATCAGCGTCGTGGCCCACGGCCAAGGCATTCTGATGGTTCAGAACAAGCTCCCAAGGTTCATGGACAAATCAATCAGCGCACTGAAGGCGCACCACAGATGAATGGCGGAAATGGTGTGAATCGCCCACCGCTGGTAAATCGAAATCGTCCTCAACATAACAATTCAAATTCTGGTGGTCCACGTGGGCCAAATCTAAGAAAAAATAATTCACGGGATTTTCAAGCTAAGTCAGGGCCAAGGCCAGCACGGCAGAATCAACCAAGGCCCGCAGGGCCGCATCAGCCAAGACAGCAACCTGTCGTCGCTAAAAAATCAGTGGCTGCGCGAGTGAAAAGTTTTTTTGGAAAGTTGTTTGCGAAGTAAAACAGATAAAGATTTTTGAACTCAGTGATTTCGGAAGTGGTAGAGCAAGTAGCATAAGACAAATCCCAGGCCCCAATCTAAATAAATATTATTTGTAAAATATGTATACACAAACAGAGCAATCGAAATCAGGATCCAGTAGGTATTCGATTTTTTTCGACCCTCTTTGAGAGCCCACATGCCGATCACACCGAAGACAAAGCCGGCAAAAAGTGATCCGATCGAGAAATTTAACATTTTGAATTTGTGATCATCGAGTCCGTCACTTTCTACTCTTGCACGAAGGAAAATCTTTCGATGATCTCATTGCAATTTTTGATGGACATCGCAGAATCGGCACTGTCGTCTTTGGATTTAAATTCGCAGCTTAATATTGCAATCCGATGGGATTTCGCATTGATTTCGTTTCCGATGATTGCTTGTCTTACAGATTTGTTTTGCAGTCGATGATACAGATCAATCAATATTAAATCTTTATTGCCTAAAGTGATTTTTTTATTTCCCAAAATTTCAAAACCAAATTGCGTGTATTCTTTGTCATGTCTTTGAGTAAAAAGATCAATCTTTGTTGATTTTTTTAATTTTTGAATACTGATTGTCATTTTTTGATTCAAGTTTGAAAGTAGGGAAATGTCGTCAGTCGTTTCTGATGCTTCGCTAGTCTCAGCTAATGCAGGAAAGCGTGTGGCATTTAAATTCCAATCTAAATTTTCCAGATTAATCTCATATCCTCGCATTTTTAGGAAGACGTTTGCTTTGCTATTGACGAGTTGACTGGACATCAATGGAGCTGGCGCTGCAGCTGCCTGAATCGTAAAAAGAAGGAAGAATGTGGATAGGAGTTTGTTCATACTTTATTTTGACTTACTTGTGCTTTTTAGATCAAACAATTTTTGTTTTTTGCAGGCTTCCAGAATTTTTTTTGTCAGAATTGAAGGTGACTTCGATTGTAGTTCATCTTCGCTGTACCATTGTCCAGCCGAAGATCCTGAATTGCCTCGTGTCATTGATTTCAAAGAAGGATCTGATTTGTTTACATAACTGATTACTGGGTTTTCAATAAAAATTTGATGATGAGTGATCACATGGCGAATCAGCGGCTGAGCGGTTGGTTTTTGCTTCAGTTTCGCAGATTTTGATGGAAAAAAGAGATTTTTTTTCAAAAAGGGAAGTGAATGATCCGTCGTTAAAAAATAAAAACTTACATTTAATTTTTTCGACCGATGAACTTTGATTTCAGGCTGTATTGACCAAGCTTCCATTTTTTTCCGAGGTTTTGCCTGCGGCAGATCATTGATTCGATCTGTTTTTCTGGCAACACAAAGTTTTTGCCACGGGCACAACAGGCAAGCTACTTTTTTTGGAGTACAGATAGTTGCACCTAAGTCCATCAGCGCTTGGTTAATTAAACCAGCATCATGAGTCTTAACCATTTGATCAGCAATTTTTTGATATTCGTCGCGCTGTTTGTTTTGCCACCAATCATCATTTCGACCAAACACACGAGAAATCACGCGAATCACATTTCCATCGACGACTCCAACATTTTCTTGAAAACTAATGCTTGAAACTGCTCGAGCTGTGTAAGGACCGAACCCTGGAAGAAACATCAATTGTTGATAACTTTGTGGGAAACCATTTTGCGCAATGATTTGAGCGGCACTGTGGATATTGCGTGCTCTTGAATAATAGCCTAAGCCTGACCAAAAAGAATACACATCGTCAAGGCTTGCGTCAGCCAAAGATTTCACTGTGGGAAAACGCTTTAAAAACCTCTCGTAAAAAGGAATGACCGCTTGGACAGTTGTCTGTTGCAACATGACTTCTGAAATCCAAACGGCATAGGGGTTTTGATTCTTGCGCCACGGGAGTGGCCGTTGATTCTGTAAATACCAAGTTTTCAATAATTCCGAATAGGCTGCGTAATCTCTTGTTTTCATGTCTGTATGAGGCAGATCTTGTGATAAACATCACTCAATGGCAAGCTAGTACAACATGCTTGGGCAACTAACAGCGAAGAAAGCGAGTATCCTATGGAATACAAACCTTTAAGTGGTCGTGAATTTCCTCGATTTTCTGCAATGAAAACTTTTTTTAGACTTCCTTATGTGGAAATGCAAAATGATTACGATGTGGCTCTATTTGGAATTCCTTTTGACGGTGGGACTTCTTATCGGCCTGGCGCAAGGTTTGCGCCAAGTGCTGTTCGTGAGGCATCAAGTCTTGGCCGAGGGTATCATTGGTCTAGGGATGTGAATTTTTTCGAGCGAATGAGAGTGGCCGATATTGGAGACTGTCAAACTGTTCCCATTGATTTGAATCAGACCTATGAGAAAATTGAATCCTTTGTTACTGAACTGCTGACTTTGAATAAACGATTTATTTCTGTTGGTGGTGACCATTCCACAACACTTCCAGTGTTAAGAGCGCTTCGTAAAAAATATCAAAAGCCCCTGGCATTTATTCATTTTGATGCCCATTTGGATACATATCCTGCAGCTTGGGGATGCGAATATCATCATGGATCTTTTGCGCGCCACGCAGTGGAAGAAGGCTTGGTTGATCCTAAAAAAATGATTCAGATTGGAATTCGTGGACCGCTGGCAAGCAAAGATGATTTAAAATTTGTTCAGCAGCATGGGATTACTGTGAAGACTATGGATGACATTCGCGATGTTGATTTAGCGCATTTTATTCAAAGCTTACCGGTTTTTGATCAAACTCCAACTTACCTTAGTTTTGATGTCGACTGTTTAGATCCTGCTTATGCACCTGGAACCGGAACACCAGTGCCAGGTGGAATGACAACTTATGAAGCCCAGCGCATTTTGCGAAGTTTCAAAGTACCTCATTTCGTGGGCGGAGATGTTGTCGAAATCTGTCCGCCCTTTGATCAAAGCCAGATCACATCTCTCGTTGGAGTGGATGTGATGTTTGAAATGATGAGTTTGATGAGTTTGTCTCATCGCTAAATTCAGGGGGCGCCTTGAGCCCTTTTTTCTTCATTTTTTCAACTAAAGTCGTTCTGTTCAGTCGAAGAGCTTGGGCTGCTTGATTTCGATTCCATTTTGTCTTTTGCAGGGCTTGCAAAATTAAAGAGTTTTCGAATTGGTCCACCAAGGTATTAAAATCAATTCCGTCTTCAGGAATATGAATGCTCTGAGCAAGACTGTAATTTTGATCTGCTTTGTATTGATATTTAACAGGTAAGTCTTCGTATTCTAAAACTCCTTGGCCCTTTAAAACACTCATGCGTTCAATAAAATTTTCGAGTTCGCGAATGTTTCCTGGCCAATTGTAGTTCATCAAACTTTCCATGGCCCGCGGGCTCACAGCAGTTAAAAATTTCACTCGATTTTTAGAAAATATCTTTAAGAAGTGGCTCAATAATAAAGGAATATCACTTCTGCGTTCGCGTAATGCTGGAATGAGAAGCGGAATAACATTCAATCTATAGAATAAGTCCTCGCGAAATTTGCCTTCATTGACAGCTTCTTCTAGATTAATATTTGTTGCAGCGATCACTCTCACACTGACTTGAACAGTTTTCGTAGAACCCACAGGTTCAAAACATCTTTCCTGGAGAGCTCGAAGAATTTTGACTTGCAAACTGGGATGAAGATCTCCGATTTCATCTAAAAAAAGAGTTCCTCCATCGGCTTGTTCGAATTTTCCTAACCGATTTGCAATGGCGCCAGTAAAAGCCCCTTTGGTATGACCGAAGAGTTCGCTTTCCAAAAGTTCTGATGGAATAGCTCCGCAGTTGATGGCAACAAAAGGATTTTTTGAACGATTCGAATTGTAATGAATCGCACGGGCGACCAATTCTTTACCTGTTCCGCTTTCACCGTGGACTAAAACTGTTGCATCCGAATCACAGACTCTTTCGATGATGCTGAGAACGTTTTGGATCGCATCACTTTTTCCAATGATTTGATCAAATTTGTATTGGCGATGAAGTTCTGAACGAAGCTGGGTATTTTCCTGCAAAAGTTTTTTATGCGAAAGGGCTTTATCTACCAAGACCAATAGCTCTTCAAGATCAAAGGGCTTTGTTATAAAGTGAAATGCTCCGCGCTGTGTGGCTTTGATAGCTGTTTCAATAGTCCCATAACCAGTTAACACGATGACTTCGATTTCAGGAAAAGTAGATTTCAAAAAGCTCAACAAATCCATACCGTCGCCATCTGGTAAATTCAAATCGATGATTGCTAAATCAAACGCGGATTCGCCTTGACACAGCAATTGAGCGTCCTGAATCTTATTTGCAGTGACCACTTGAAGTTGTTTGCGATCCAGCAGGCGGAAAAGCGCTGTTCTTAAAGAAGATTCATCATCAACGATAAGTACTCGTGGAGATTTCGAATTGACCATTTCTTATTACTTCCTTCCTTGGAAGAGCAAATCGGGGTCAACTTTGGTTAGTTCAACACAAAAATATTCAACTCCCGATGCTATCAGTGTACGAAATTTGATACAGTCCTGTCAAAAATTCAACCCTGGGTTACAACCCAAAGGCTTGAAACAAAGATCTATGTCTAGTATTTTTAGTCTATTTTGGAAGAAAGTCTTCGTCTTTAGGAACATTGTTTGGGTCCGGAGGTGCTGCATTCGTGAATTCAGCAGGCAGACCATCATTGGGATTTGTCAGAATCTTTGTTTCGCCTTTGATAACTTTTTCGATTATTTTTGGTTTTTTCGATGATACTGCAGGTTTGGATTTTTTCCGAGTAACAGCTGGGGCATATGTATCTGCTGCCATAGAATTAGGTATTTCTTTTTTTTCCTTCGGTAAAGTAGGCCCTGACTTTGGAGGTTGAACACTTGCGATGCTCCGTGGGGCACTCTTGCTGTCGTTTAGTTTTTGTTTTTCCTCGCCTGGCGAAGTAGGGCTTCCTTCATTCGTGAAGCCACCTAAAATTAAAACGTCTCGGTTGTTCCACTGACAAACAGATTTTGTGACGGTACCATCGGTTTCATATTCGGCTTCTGTTTCTGAAAAAGCATTTAAACAATATTGAAGACATTCTGATTTTTTCAAATGATTGTCAGCAGTCGATGCCACTTTTCCAAGTGAGCAATGAGCAACGGTATCTGACTTTGCAGATGCTTCAAGGGTTAGTATCGAAATCAAAGACAGAGCCAAAATCAAATTTCTCATACCCAGTATTTCGGCTTTTTTTAAAATAAATGAACAGTTTCATCATCTCAAGTTGAAGCTGGATTGAAGTCTGATGCTTACTTTTAGGGCCTATGCCCGGTTCGCAGAAAATGATTTTGTTCCAAAAGGCTACGCACAATATCCACGCATCTTTTGGTTGTGTCTTCAAGTTCGACAAAATCTTTGAAATAAGGGTCTTCTTTGCTTAAATCCATTTTAATCAATTGAATGTAAGACAAAAGTCCACCCAGTGGATTATTGATTTCGTGAGCAATACTGCTTCCCACTAGCCCCAGCTCGGCAGCTTTAGCAGTCTCTAGCATTTTTCGATGAATATTTCGCGCTTCAGTAATGTCGAAATAAGAGTTTACATAAACTTCCTGTGAAGTTCGCGGCAGCTGAATAATTTGTGAAGACACTTCATAGCTCTTTTCAGCAGTATCGATAAAAAATTTTTGTCCCCGATCACAGCCTTCGCAGGGTGCCGACCGCTGAAACAAATATTCAAAACATTTTTTTTTATAATTTTTTGGTTTTGCATCTTCGCGCTGATTAATCTGGATGAGATCATAATTTCTATCGATCAAAGCAATGGGATGCTGAAGGGAAATAAACGTTTCTTGCCATTCTTCCGTCAACATTTGTGTGAGTCTTGCGTCTTCCAAACGATCGACGGTAATTGAAATAGCATCTGATAATTGGGAAAAAAATTGAACTTGGCTTTTGGTAAAATTGAGCTTTCCGACTTTGACCGCAATGAAGGAGCCAAATTGTTCATTTTGTCTAAACAGCGGTGTTTGCAAATAGGTCGCTTTAATATTTTCTTCAATATCAGAAATAAATCGCTGATCATCAGGAATAGCTAAAATTTTGATCCAAGAAAGCTCAAAGGGAATCGATAAAATTTGAAGAAACTGAGATTCAATGGCTTCAATCGTTGCTGCCTCTTGAAGTGAAATCAAACAACGCCTTAAAAGCTCGATGTCATGAATCAACATAGAAATTTTTGCCCGTGACTCGATCAGACCTTTTGTTTTTTTGATGATGTCAGAATTCAGCTTGGCTTCGTGCATCGCCAAATCGCTGAGAGTTTTTCGAAGCTCTTCTACGCTGGGCTCTGGAAGATTGGGCATGTGGTGAGTAACTCCTGGTGGTGGTGGATGACGTAGTCCGGATGTTCATCATCAGATGCAGGCTCTTCATCTTGATGTTCGCCGAACTGAAAATAGCATGTTTGCATTCCCAATTTATTTGATTCGCGGATTTCAGAACTCAAGCGGTTTCCTATGCTTAAAAAAACTGAAGGCTTATGGGGATATTTTTTTAAAATTTCACTTAATGCCGCGGACTTGTCTTGACCCTGCATACTCTGAACGTAGAAGCATTGCTTAAAATATTTCTCGATTTGGCAGGCAAAGACTTTTTTCTTTTGTGCGGCTGGGATTCCGGAAGTGACCAGGTACATGTCTTTCTTTCTGAAAATTTGATCTAGATTTTCTTTGGCACCTTCAATCAATGGGAAGGGCGCATAGAGCTCGGGTTCGTAGAAACACTTGGTTGCTTTCTGGATCGCTAGCTCAATAATTTCAGGGGAAGCTTTTGTATTTGCAAAATATTTTTTAGCAAGGATCGAGAAAATCTCATGATGAGGATGCTGTTTTCTTAAAATATCTCGGTCATGTTTAAGTTCTTCGTGGGTCGTTTTGGCACCCGCTTGAATCAGGGATTGAAAAGCTCGGTTCACAGCCAATGGTAAAACCAAATGGCTGGTATCAATGAGCGTGTCATCTAAGTCGAAAATCACAACTTCAATCATAAAAGTAATCTTTCAAAACCCTTTTCAAAATGGGCCCACACCGATTCCATGGGAGTTCCATCTTTTTCTTCGATACAAACCACAGGAATTTTTTTTTGGTACCAACCGTACTGTCCAAGGCTTCCGGGGGTTGGATGACCAATGTCATCTTGCGGGGGATAATCTGCAGATGCAAAGAGTTCTGCGTAGGGGCGAGCTTCTGCGCCCGTATAAATAACAGCAGGCTTCCAGGAATGGAAATGAATAATCACCTGAGGTTGAGTTTGGTCAATCAGCTGGACAAGGGATTTAACTTCAATTTCTGATTCGGCCCTAGGTCCAGGATAATACCTGGGGGCTCGAGCGTATTCATTCCAATCGTGACTTGGAAAATTGCGATTTAAATCGACTAAATTTCCATTAACCCTGGATTTCTTTTTAAAACCGTCCACATTCAAACAAGGAATCAGTGTCCAGCTGGCATTGATTTTTGAAGGATGTGTTTTTTCTACATCTATGAGCCAAAGTAAAAGATCTTGTGCTAATTGAACACCTGCGGGTTCGTCGCCATGCACTCCGCCAATGAATAAAATATGGGGTTTTGAAGGGTGGATTTTTTGATACAACTCCACGTCAGTTCCAAGACTAGTCTTGCACCATGACGGGAGATGAGTAACATCAGAGTTCATGGTAGAATTAAAGCATGAAAAAAGACTGACGACTATAATTTTAGCTGGTGGAAAAGGGACTCGTATGAAATCCCCCCTTCCTAAAGTCCTTCACCCCGTTGCAGGAATTCCTATGATCGAAAGAATTGTGGAAACAGCAAAAAAAATTGCTTCTACAGAAATTCGAGTTGTCGTGGGCCATGGTCAAAATTTAGTAAAGCAAGTTGTCGAACCGATGGGTGCAAAGTGTTTTGTTCAAACTGAACAAAAGGGAACAGCCGATGCTGTCAAGTCGGCTGGGATTCAAGATTTAGATGGTGAAGTGATTATTTTAAATGGTGATCATCCTTTGGTAACAGCCCATGATTTGACTGAAATATTACGAGTTTTTCGAGACGAAAAACTGGATCTAGCTGTGGCAACCTGTGAAGTTGAATCACCTGGTCAGCTGGGTCGCATCGTCAGGCAAAATGGAAAATTAAAAGCTATCGTCGAAGCCAAAGATGCTTCTTCAGACACTTTAAAAATAAACGAAATAAACACAGGTTTATATGTCGTGCGTGCCGATGTCTTGTCAGAATATTTACCGCAAATCCAATGTTTGAATAAACAAAATGAATACTACCTAACAGATTTGATTTCTTTAGCCGTAGATAATCATTTAAAAGTCGACGGAATCAAAGCGCCAAGACACGTGGCAGCGGGAGTCAATTCCCAACAAGAGCTTGCAAAAGCAACTGCTCACACGTTTCAAAAGA
Organism: Pseudobdellovibrionaceae bacterium; assembly: GCA_046318875.1. GTDB lineage: Bacteria > Bdellovibrionota > Bdellovibrionia > Bdellovibrionales > Bdellovibrionaceae > JBKCTJ01. The sequence continues at coordinate 25,618 of JBKCTJ010000031.1, forward strand.
AGCGTGAATTTTTGATGACCGAAGGCGTAATTCTGATCGACCCTAAATCAGTTTTTATCGAAGATTTTGTGCAAATTGGACCGGGTACTGTGATTTATCCCAATGTGTTTGTGCGGGGGCGCACGACAATTGGTTCATTTTGCGTTTTAGAACCGAACGTTTTTATCAGCAGTTCACAATTACAAAATAGTATACAAATTCGAGCGGGAAGTTATCTTGAGCAGTGTGAAGTCCATTCGCATTGTTTGATTGGTCCCTATGCACGCCTGCGACCAAAAACTGTCGTTGGTGAGGAAGCTCACATTGGAAATTTTGTTGAATTAAAAAACGTTCAATTCGGAAAAAAATCAAAAGCAAATCACTTGGCTTATTTGGGTGATGCTGAAATTGGAACTGAAGTGAATATCGGCTGTGGAACAATCACTTGCAACTATGCTGCTGATAAAAAGAAATATAAAACAAAAATTGGAGATCGCACTTTTGTAGGAAGCGATACCCAATTCGTAGCTCCAGTAGAAATCGGACATGATGTTGTGATTGGCTCCGGCTCAACAATTACAAAATCCGTTCCTGATGGCAGTCTTGCTGTCACCCGAGCACAGCAAGTCGTTCGCAAAGGATATACTGAGCGTTTGAAAAAAAAACTTGAAGGGACATAGGCCATGTGTGGAATCGTCGGATATCTAGGAGATAAAGAACCACAAAAAATCATCATTCAAGGCCTAAAAAAACTTGAATACCGAGGTTACGACAGTGCTGGCATTGCCATCATCGAAAATGGAAAAACTCAGCGCTTGCGGGCTGCAGGTAAACTCAAAAATCTTGAAGAAAAATTGATTGGTAAAAATTTGCATGGTAAAATTGGGATTGGACACACTCGATGGGCCACCCACGGTGCGCCGAATGAAACCAACGCTCACCCACATCAAGTAGGGCCCGTGAGCCTGGTTCATAATGGAATCATCGAAAATTATCAGCAAATTAGAAAAGATTTAGTCTCACGTGGAAAAAAAATCTTATCGGACACAGATTCGGAATTGGTTGCGCACTTGATCGCGGAAAAAGTGGAACAAGGTGTTAATTTAGAAAAAAGCGTATTCCAAGTTCTTCCTTTACTGAAAGGTGCTTTTTCAATCCTTGTTATTTCTGAAACTGAGCCCGATGTTATGGTTTGTTTTAAAGACGGGCCGCCTTTAGTTGTGGGCCTTGGTAAAAATGAAAACTTTGTTGCTAGCGATGTTCAGGCCTTATTGGATGAAACCAAAGATTTTTATATTTTAGATGATCGAGAAGTTGCAGTGATTCGACAGGGTGATATTCGAATTTTAAATCACCAAGCAGAAAAAATTCAAAAAGAGCTTACCCACCTGAATTGGAATCCCGAGCTTGCAGAAAAGCAGGGTTTCTCTCATTTCATGTTGAAAGAAGTTTATGAGCAACCGCGATCTCTCTCAGCCGCATTGGAAAATTTGCTAGACCCAGTAACTAAAAAAATTCATCTTCAGTTCAAAAATACAAATCTAGTCAATGATTTTGATCGAATCACAATGATTGCTTGTGGGACCAGTTATTACGCTGCAATGATTGGAAAATATTATATTGAAAAAATCGCCCGCATTCCAGTGGAAGTCGATTTTGCAAGCGAGTTCCGTTACCGAGATCCCGTAGTTTTAGCAAGAACACTGGTCTTTTCAATTTCCCAAAGCGGCGAGACAGCAGATACTTTAGCTGCAATTCGCTTAGCGAAAGAACGTGGAGCCAAAGTCTTAAGTCTTTGCAATGTCAGAAATTCTTCCATTGACCGCGAAGCCCATGAAAAACTGTATATGAACGCAGGGCCCGAAATTGGTGTGGCAAGTACCAAGGCATTTACGTGTTCATTAGCAGTTCTTGCATGCTTTGCAATTTACTGTGGTGTTCAGAAAAAACTGGTCAACGAAATAATCGAAGATGAAATGACCCAAGCTCTCTTGTCAGTGCCGAGCCAAATTGAAGTGGTTCTTGCCTATGATAAATATTTTGAAGAAGCTTCAAAGCAACTCAAATTGTTTAAGGGTTTTTTATACATGGGAAGGGGCGTCTCTTACCCCATTGCTTTAGAAGGAGCTTTAAAATTAAAAGAGCTCGCCTACATGCATGCTGAAGGTTATGCTGCCGGCGAAATGAAACACGGGCCCTTAGCATTAATTGATGAGCGAATGGCCATTGTCATGATTGCTCCCCATGATCAGCTTTTTGAAAAAACTCTGAGCAATCTCGAAGAAGCCCGCGCCCGCGGTGGACAAATTATTTCAATCGGAACAGGCGACGATCCCCAATTGAAATCAATGAGCAGATACTACTTGTCCCTCCCAGTAGCACACTGGATGACAAATCCAATTTTATCTGTGATCCCATTACAGTTAATGTCCTACCATCTTGCAGTCCAGCTAGGATATGACGTCGACCAACCAAGAAACCTGGCAAAATCAGTGACCGTCGAATAAATCCATACCCAAACAAACGTTTTTGATCACAAAGTCTTTATTTCAGGCCGGCAGGTTTAGCTGCATAGAGCTCTTTAGGAAAGTGAATTAACATTGTCGCTACTCCAACAAAAAGAAACGGCAGAAAAGAATTTGAATTTCGAGTCAATGAAACCACAAGACCCAGGATCGTGATGTTTTCTGTAATGGCCCAAGTGATGATATGTCCAATTTGATACTTTTCTTGGTTCACAATAATTCCGTCTTCCACGGATTGTTTACGAAAAAAAATCACGACAGCAAAGCTCGTCACAAAACAAATGCCAGCAAGAATAATGAATGGCATTTTGCCTTCATCATAAAACAACATTTCATCAATGGAAAAATCTGAAAATCGGGTCATAAAAGCGACGATTGCAAAAGTAAAATGGGAAGAAAACAGTGCGCCCCAAATGATCGTCAGCATTGTCCGAAACTGATGTTGATTTACTTTTTTCATAGAGAAACAGAATGGCACGAGTTGGCCTGCTGAACAATAAAAAAAGGGCTTCGATTTTTAGTCAAAGCCCTGAGGGGGTGGAATTTAATGTGGGGGACATTAAATATTTTAAATTTACTTTGTGAAACAACCTGCACTGACGAATCGATTCAACTCAAAATTTTCAACGGCTGGATTGTTAATAGAATACTGGCTCCAAGTGATTTTGATGTCTTGACGAATCATTGGCTCTCCTTGGTCGTAAGCAACGCCTTCTTTTAATTGAGATGGATCAATGTGCATAACAAGATCAGCCTGAATCACATAGTCAGTCATTCCTTGATCAATTGAGTTTTCTTCAACATTAAAAGATTTAAATTCAATTCGATGAGCAGTTTCACCGCGATGACCGCATCGGAAGTTAATTGCTGAGTTTAATTTCTCAAGAACATCACCTGGAACATGTAAACTTGCAGGAAGTTCAAATCTTTCGATTCCGTTTCCAGAAGCAAGAGCTCCAGATTGAAAGCAAACAAATGATAAGCCAAGTGTTAAAGTCAGCAGATTAAATTTCATTTGATATCCTTTGTTTCTTCAGCTTTCAAGAAGCTGATTGTTAATGTATGAGCTGCTTGTATCAATGTGAGACTAAAAAGTTCAAGTTTCATTTCAGGCCATAATCTTCCGAAAAGAGATTATGAAGTGGAATGCTCTGTTAAAACAATATCGAAAAAAATACGGCTTTCAATCTGCTAAAGATTTTTTTAACTTTTTAGTTTCGCGTGGTCTTTCATGCAATTACCCCTATTTTATGAAGCTTGAAAAGGGTCTAGCAATTCCTTCGGCCCAAGTATTAAGTCAAATTGCCTCTGGTTTAGAAGTCCATGATGGGGACGAGCTAGTTTTAAGTTACTGTCGTGAGCTGTTGCCTAAACATGACTATCTTTTTCAAAATCAAAATCTTCATTTTGCTCTGACAAAGAAAAAAAAATCGGACCATCAAAGAACTGTGGAAAACCTCGATTCAGGAACCTCGGGTCAAATTGAATTGACGTTAAGGCAAGTGCATTTTCTAGGGTCTGAACAAATAAATTATCATATTTTTGTTCTGTTGACATTGGCTCGTCAGGGAATTGCTATCGCCGATTTGCAGAAGCATTTTGGCAAAGACAAATTCAATTTCACCTTTAAAAAAATGATAGAACAAAATATTGCTTACACAACGGAAGATAAAGCTTTTGCCATGCAATCGGATATCCGATTTCCAAAGTCTGATCTTCTCGAGCTTAAAAAGATATACCATCAGTTTGATGTCTGGGATGAAACTATTGGAGATGATTTTCATTTTGAAGAAGTCATCAAGAAAATGTTCTTACGACGAATTTCAGTTCGCTATCTTGGATTGATTCAAAAAAATCTGGAGCTATTATTCGAGACGGTCAAATCATCTGACGAGACAGATAAACGATACAACCAGACAGTCATTCAATTGAAAATTCATTTAAAAAAAGGCACTTTGCCCGGTTAAATTTATTTTGTTTCTTTTAAATACTGTTGGATCGAAGAACGCGTGTATTTTCGCTTGAACAGGCTTTCAAAGGCCAGCACTCGGTTTACAAAATGGATTGTTTCATGTCCTCGAGCATTTCCCCAGGCAAACTGCTGAGCCAAATCTTGATCCGCTTTAGCTTCAAAGCCCATTTTCAAATGTTTCCACAAATAGGGATTTAATTCCTTTTTGATGAGCCAATTTTGAACGTCTCGAACATGCTGGTAACCCATGTTGTATGAGGCCAGTGTCAGCTTCACTCGTTCAAGGTAAGGCGCTTCAATGGGCCACTGGCTATAAATCCAACCCAAGTAACGAGCGGCCGCCGGAATAGCATCTTGAGCGTTATTGCGATCTTCAAGACCTAAAAAATTTGCCGTGGACTGGGTGATTTGCATAAGGCCCTGAACTCCGGTGTGGCTGATGGCTGAATTATCGAGATGGGATTCCTGATAACCAACTGCAGCCAGCAAAGTCCAAGGGATTTTGGCTTTTTGCGCAGATGATCTAAAAAGTTCAAGATATTCTTTGAGTCGCGCCTGGGTATTTTTTTGAAAAGTCAGATAATCTTGATCAGTTAATGCATCAAGGGCATTGGTGTAGCGATAAATGATTGGAACAACAAGATCCTGTCTGCTTGCTAATTGGAACCACCGACGGAGGGAGTTGAACAGGTCGGTATTGCCTTCACGAATTTTCCAGGCCAATCCCACATCAAAACCAAAAGTATAAACCTTTTCAATTTGTGGATAAAATTTCTTTTCGAAATCACCCAAACGTTCTTCGATAATGGCACATCCTGAATTCTTTGAAAGGATCGTCGGAAAAATTGAAGCATCTTCTTTCAGAATCTCCTGAATTTGAAAATTGGGATAAAGGGGCGACTTTAGATTTTCAAAAGCAGATCTGTCGACAGATCGCATGGAAATTAAAATGCCTGATAAATCTTTTGCATGAGATATGTTCATTTTTTTCGGGCAGTACAAAGCAAGCTTCGAGCTTTCAAAAATAGGTCCGTTCATAGTGCCTGGAACAGATCTGTGGGCAGGCCAGCGCCCGATCAGCAAATCTCCATTCCCTTTCTGAAAAGCAGCCAGAGCATTTTCTCGAGTAGGAAAAGGCAAAATTGTCAGTTCATAGCCTGCGAAATCAGAAAACTTTTGAACTAAATCAAAATCAATTCCCGCCAATGCCACTTCATTTTTAAAACCAGCTCGTTTTGTAAAAACCAGCTCATGTTCTGGAACAAGCACTGTTAATTTTAAACGGGAATTGTTTACCGGCTGAATTTTTTGAGGTGGAATAACAAACCCATCACACCCATTGGCGAATAACATCCATGTGCCAAGCAGAACTGTTGAAAGAAGACGTAGGCTTGTTTTGATCATGCAATCGAGGGTTTAGTCACAAAATTTGCAAAGATCAACTTGGGATCAGTACGATAAGCACCCGAGAATCGCTTCCAGGGCTCAAATCCAATACATGCCTCATCATGAAAACAAATTTTGTTGTGCGTTGTAAAAACTATATGAATTTGGTTCTTGTGTTTGTATATTTACAGATGCCCATTCGATCAATGCTTTCCTTGCCTGTTGTATTTGCCAGGACTTTTTCAGTGTTTTTTCCGTGGCCAACTGGGGAGTTTCCTTTAGATCGAGTGTTTTTGGTACTGGAAACAAACTCATATTGATATTCGTCGGTTGAAAATGACGAATGCGCGTTTCATCTGTGATTGATTCGAGGAGTGATCCCATGGCCGTTTTTCGAGGGGGATACGAAGGACTCTTTCTCATCATCATATCATCCACAAATTTAGCAACCATCAGGCCGATGCAAGTGGATTCAAAATAACCTTCGACTCCAGTCATCTGACCAGCGAAAAAAAGCAGTGGATTTTTTTTCGATGACAAATTCTTTGCGAGCAGCTTCGGAGAATTTAAATACAAATTTCGATGGATGCTGCCAAGCTTCAAAAACTCAACTTTTTCTAATCCTGGGATTGTTCGAAAGATACGAACTTGTTCTCCATAACTCATGCGGGTTTGAAAGCCGACCATATTGTAAGCTGTTGCTTCTTTGTTATCTTGTCTCAGTTGAACAGTGGCGTAGGCGTCTTTACCAGTGCGAGGGTTGACAAGGCCCACAGGTTTCATCGGACCAAATCGCAAAGTGTGGGGGCCTCGTTCAACCATAGTTTCAATTGGCATGCACCCTTCAAAAAAACTTGTGGTTTCAAAATGTTTCGGTTCAATTTTTTTTGCTTTTTGGATTTCATCGATAAACTGAAAATATTGTTCTTTGTTTAACGGGCAATTGATGTAATCGGCAGAACCTTTTCCGTATCGATCTGCTTTCCATGCAATGTCCATATTGATTGAATCCGTATCCAGAATCGGTGCAATCGCATCGAAAAAATATAAAAAATCTTTTTCACCGAAATGTTCTTGCAAGCTTTGAATCAAATCGGGGTGTGTCAATGGGCCCGTTGCAATCACGCAAGGACCAGTGATTTGATCCAAGCTAGTTATTGTTTCTGAACGGATTTGAATCATAGGATTGTTCTGAATCATTTTTGTGATTGTGCGAGCAAAAACTTCGCGGTCCACACCCAGGGCTTGTCCTGCGGGAACTTGAGCTATGCGGGCCGCCTTTAAAATGAAAGAGCCCAATTGTTCTGCTTCCCATTTCAGTTGGCCAGGTGCTGAAGTTTCAGACAATGACCCGAAAGAATTCGAGCAAACTAATTCCGCAAAATCATTGGATTTATGGGCGGGTGTTGAGACTGTGGGTCTCATTTCAAATAATTGAACTGTATAGCCCATGGCAGCGAGCTGCAATGCGCACTCAGAACCAGCAAGACCAGCACCCACAACGGAAATTTTCATCGAGTCAAACACTCCTTCATTTGCTATTGGCTATTTGCTATTGGGATAATGCACAAAGAGAAAGCTGTCACTCAAATTGATCTTGATGTGAGGTCCTTCTTCGGGCCAACTAGAGTCAGAATGTCGAAGGATTCAGAAGATTTTAAAATTAAATTTCAAACCGGCGCGCAAGTTTTGCAAAACCTTTTTGAAAGTGGAAAGTCACCTCTTTCTGATCAATTTTTGCGTTGGAAGCTTTGGGCCCAGTGGGAACAAATTGTGGGCTCGCAAATGGCGGGCGTCTGTGAACCGGTTGGTTTATCTCGAGGGATTTTGAAAATTTGGGTGAAAAACAGTTCTTGGAATCATCAACTGCAATTTTTTCGCGAAGAGATTCTTAAAAAAATTCAAAAAGTGGAATCTTTTTCCCATGTCACAAGTTTGATTTTCACTTTAGACCGAAAAAGTGTTCCGCAAGAAGAAGAGGCCAAGCAAGAACTTAAGAATCAGACCAGGAGACTTCGAAAATTTCATCTCCAAGACGAATAATTCCGTCTGACAAGACTCTGGCGCGCAAGCCCCCGCAATTTTTAAAAACTTCTGCAAAATGAGATTTACCTGATAAATCTGATGGTCTTTTGCATGGAGTGCATTCTTCGATTCCTTGGAACAAAACTTCGCCTATGATAAAAAATTTATGAATAAGAACGGTTAAATTTTCTTCGTTGGTCATCACCAAATTTCGCCTTGTTTCTGCTTGGGTAAACTCTGAATGAACAATATCATTCAAATTAACAAGGCTGACGTCTCGAACCGTGGACCTTGGTTTGGACACCTTTTGCCAAAAACCGATCTCTTTGGCGTAGCGATCACCAGCCAGGCCTTTGCCTTTGATAGCTTGCACATGTGAAAGTGAAGTCATAGGCGCTCCGGCTTCAGGAGAAATATAAATGGCGTAAAGTTTTCCCAGAGCCTGATCAGATAACTTTTGAATCTTATTTGTCATAATCATCTTTATCGTTTTTTTGGATCGATGTTCGGAGGACTGAGCGCAATTGCTGCTTTCTTGGATTTGCACCCAAGAAAGATTTTAATTGTTCATGAATGCTTGAGTCGTTAATCAGAGCACCCACAGTACCTTCGCCGCGGTCAATCTTAGACATGATTTTTTCAAAATGCCGAACGCTACTTTTTAATCTACTCTGCATTTCCTCGTCGTTCATCGAACTTGCCAATTTTTTCATTTCTACAGAGGCCAAATTCAGGTTGGCCGAAGTGGTATTCAGATTATTCAAAATGCGATCAATCCTATTTTCAGTATTGATTGATTTTGTCATTTTATAAATCTCATTAATGATATCAAAAACTCGCTCGGTTTCTTTGCCACGATCTGCAAAAATCCCAAAAATGTCTGTCGCTTTTGCAACTTCTATTCGGTCTCCATCGAGAATTGTTTTTTGTCTTGGATCCCCTGGAATGATGTAGATAAATTTATCCCCTAAAGCACCTTGCGTTCGAATTTCCGCCAGAGATCCGGATTTTATTTTATGAAGATGTCGCATCTCAACTTTCATCACCACATCCAATAAGTTTGAATCAGAAAGAAATAGAATATTTTCGACATTTCCTATGTTCACACCTGAAACTGTGACCACACTGCCTTCTGCAAGACCTTGCACATTATCAAAATGAGCATGGACTCGGGCGTAAGAAGAAAAAACAGATTTATCAGCACCCAGAAAAAAGATGGAGGCCATGATCAAAATAATTCCGCCAATGACAAAAGCCCCAATCATGGTTTGGCTTGATGAGTTTTCTCCCATGTTAGATTTCTCCTTGTAGAAATTTTTGCAGAGGATTATTCAGATCCTTTGGCGTGCTTTGATTCTTTTGCAATGCTTGCTCTTCAATGACTTCTTGCACTGTCTGGGTGATTAAGATTTTTCCTTCATACAGGTAACTCAATCGATCACAGACGGCAAATGCCGTAGCAATATCGTGAGTGACCAAAATCGAAGTTGTTCCACGTTGCTTTAAGTGCAAAATGGTCTCTTGAATTTTTTTTGTATTGAAGGGGTCAAGCCCCGCTGTGGGTTCGTCATATAAAATGACTTCTGGATCGAGCATCATTGCCCTGGCTAGACCCACACGCTTTTGCATTCCGCCTGAGAGTCTGGCAGGAAAAACGTTCTCAGATTGATCTAAACCAAAATCGTGAAGTTGATGCATGACTTTGTCTTTGATTTCCCGAGGATTCAATTTGGTATGTTCAATCAAAGGGTAAGATAGATTTTGAAAAACGGTCATAGAATCAAACAATGCTCCGCCTTGGAAAGCATAGGCAACTTTTTTGCGAATGCGAATCAATTCAAATTCGTTAAAATGGGTAATGTCTTCTTGATCAATGATGATTTGACCTTGATTGGGTTTTTCTAAACCGATTAAGCTTCGGAGAATGACACTCTTTCCAGATCCTGATCCGCCGATGAGCCCCAAACATTCGCCAGGCAAGACGTTGAAAGAAACACCGCTGTGGACTTTCTTTTTACCAAAAGATTTGTGGTAATCAATCACTTCGATTTTATTTGGGGCTGTCTGCTTTGCTGTTACCATTTTTGTAACATCCAGAATAATTTTGTTAGAAAAAAGTCACCGACCAAAATCATAATTGAACTGGTAACTACGGCTTTGGTCGTTGCAATGCCAACCTCTTTGGTGCCGTTTTGAACATTCATTCCAAAGTAGCAAGCGGGAATTGCAATGAACAAAGCAAAGAAAAAACTTTTTCCGAAACCAGAAAAATAATCATATAAATTCACCGTTTGAAATACTTTAATAATGTAGAATTGTGAATCTAAACCCAATTCTGTGGTTCCCACTGCAAGCCCACCGATATTTCCAACGACATTTGTGATTGCTACTAAAATTGGAAGGCAAACAAGTAAACCAATCACTCGAGGAATCACGATTTTTTGAATGGGTGACGTGCCTAGCGCTCTGATCGCATCGATTTGTTGGGTCACAACCATCGATCCGATTTCGCTGGCAATGCCTGCTCCCACACGAGCTGCTAGCATCAGACTTGTAAAGACGGGCCCCATTTCTCGTAGAACCGTTGTCGCCACAAGTTTTGGAACATAGAGTTTTCCGCCAAATTTTTCTAAACCTAATCCAAACTGAAGTGCCATGACCATGCCAGTGCTTAAAGCAGTGATCAAAACAAGAGGTGTTGATTTCACACCGATCTGATAAATTTGTTCGGAAATGTTTTTCCAGGATAAGGGAAGTTTGAAGAGATCCTTGCAAATGCTTTTAACCAGAAGTGCCATGCCTCCCCAAAATTGAACATAATCCAAAAATTTGAGTTTAAACTCTTTCATGTTTGTAAGCTCATCTAAGGCACCACAAAATCTTGAAGGAATTGATCAAAGTATTTTTTTTCACTTTCAAAACTTTTTTCGCGACCACCATAAGTTAGAGTGTAATTGCAGTTATTTTTTTTGAAGATGAGAGACTCAAACTTCACAGCAATGCCATCCAAAGTTCCCTTGGATTGAAATCTGATGCCTTCGCGCTGATTGAATCGCACAAATTCGGATTTAATGACTTCAGAATTTTTCAAAACAGAAGTGTAATCATTTTGCAAAACTTCAAGGGAGGGATCGGACTTTAACGTGCATTCAGAAAGATAAGAGATGCTGTTTCCTGTTTTAGAACTGGTCCATAAACGATCACTCACGGAGTCTTTACTGGAAGTGTAGGGTGCAGATGGTTCAGAAAAAGATATGTCAGCCGCTTTTTCAGATTTACCCGCACCAAGATTGACTGAAACACAAGAAGACAGGAGCAGAAAAAAAAGAATCAAAGTGAATTGTGCCATAGGTATACAGCTGCGCATGGATTGAGGTTTGTTAGTTCGAACTAAGAAAGTGGTGTAAGTTCTCATGATGATTCTTCTTTGTTGCTACTCTCATCGGCCGAATTTCAGCTAAAAATCGTCCAGTTTTCAAGTCGAATTTTTGTTGTGGTGCTGTCAAAATTTTGTAAGCTTTTCTTTGCACTTTTTGTAAAATCTAAGTTCTTTCGTCTTGGTGTCTCAGAACGAATCAATGCTTTAGCCCTGGAAGCGCGCAAATACTTGATCCTTAAGATGACTAAGGTCGATGTGGTACATGATGTGCTACCCTTATATGAAATGGAACTTCGCTTGTTTTTCACATTCCTTACCCTTGTTGCCTCGTTCACTGTATTCACACAGGTCCTGTTCATTTCAAAAGCATCCGCACAAATCAAAGCAGTCATGAGTGACCAAGGGGACAATGTTCATCTTGAGTTTTCCGGTGCAGAGCAATGGAGTTATAAACTTCAGAAAAAAACCATAGGCGGCAAGTTCTACGCGGAAATGTTGTTACCTGCACTTTCACCTCAAGCTAAAAAAGTTTTAGAAAGTTTTTCTTCTAAACTCGTTCCCCAGGTCACAGTTGTTCAAAATGCCGAAGATAAAGCTGATCTCATTCGTTTTCAATTGGCAGAGGAAGAAATGGAGACTTTTGATTATCTCACAGACCAGCCAAATCGACTCATCGTAGATTTTTACTTGGATGAGAAAGATGCCAATTCAAAAGCCGCTATTCAAGGT
>JBKCTJ010000032.1:0-2608 GCA_046318875.1 Pseudobdellovibrionaceae bacterium
GGCCAGTGCTGGCGCTGCAGGGTTGTGGACCGTCGGTTGGTTGGAGTGGGGACCCCCGCGCTGGGAGCAGCGCCTGGGCCCGTTGCTGTTTGCGCCCATGTGGTGGCCGCACTAATACCAATCCCTTGCTGACCGCGCGAACACTGACCTTTACCGAATTTAGAAGAAGCCAAGTATTCGCCGAAAACTTTAGCTAAATCATCGGGATCAATTCCAGGACCGTTGTCTTCAACAACAATGGAAATCAAATCCGTATTTTTTGTAGATCCAATCCCCTGTTTTTTAATTTGGATCGAAATTTCCGGTAGGATTTTACTTGATTCACAAGCATCCAGAGAATTATCCACAGCTTCTTTAAGAGTGGTTAAAACCGCTTTCAACGGAGAAGAAAAACCCACCTGCTGTAAATTCTTAGCAAAATACTCAGCAGTGCTACTTTTCGTAATTTTATTCACAATGACAAACTCCCACATCCGAATCTACAATAGGACGCCCAAATATTAGTCTTTTTTTTACAATTCAAAAGACTGGGTATTGATACACGACTCGGTCTCTTTACTCAGTTAACGGTCTGCCATGACTTTATGGCAAATAGAAATCATGACAAAGATCGTCATGATCTGCTATAGCACCATGCAATGGATGATCTCTACTTTAGTCCTGCCCCCGAGGCCCATCAAAAAAAAGAAAAACAGAAAGCCAGGGACCTGCGGAACAGCCCTTGGTGGAAAAACCAATTGGGACGCGGGCTTTGCTACCACTGTGAAAAAAAATTTAAGCCCATAGATCTGACTATGGACCATCTGATCCCCATCGTTCGCGGCGGTTTTTCAACGAAAAACAACTGTGTGCCATCCTGCAAAGAGTGCAATACAAAAAAAGGCCATTTCACAAAAGCGGAAATGGCCCTCAAAGAATTGAACAAAAAACAGGATCAGTGATCCCAGTCGCCTCAGACCAAAGTTCGGATTTCCTGAGTGCCTTTTACTCCCACAGCTTTTTTGCCGTAAAGAAAACAGTAAGACCAGGAGAACACAAAATGTCTCAGATCAAAGTTTTAAAGCGCGGGGATTTTTTATTTAAAGAAGGAGATAAAACAAATCTTGTTTATGTTATCCAGAGTGGTGGACTAAGCCAGTGCCTCATCAAAAATAAAAAACCAGTGGATCTATTTCAAATTGGAGCAAATCAAGTTTTAAATGAAGGTGTGCTTTACGGAGCTGCAACTTCCACCACTTCCGCTTTTGCAACTTCGGAAGTGAAATATTTAGAACTTGCAGCTGATATCTTCAAAACTCAAATTGATGGAACGAATCCGGTGATTCGAACCTTGGTAAAAAGCCTTGTAGAGCGCTTAAGACTTGCCACCAATGAAGTCAAATCATCCCGAATGGAAAAAGACGGATCTCCGTGTCCAGATGATCAAATTGCAAGGGCTTTTGGAGCTGTATTTCACACTGCAAATCACAAAGGTGAAAAAGACAAAGCTGGTATGGTCAGCATTCAGTGGAGCATGATGAAACAATATGCTCAGCGAGTTTTTGGAGAGTCTCCGAAAAGACTGGAACAAAGCCTTCAACTTTTAGCAAAATTAAAACTGGTGCGTTTGGAAATGGGTGTTGATCCCGATGATCCCGAGGGCGATGAAGTCCTTGAAGCTGTCCACTTTCAGGATCTTCAAGTTATCGAAACCTTTTTTGAATTTTACCAGTATCATTTCTTTAAAGGGTCATCAAAAACAGATCTTTTAAAATTTGATGATTTTTGTAATAAGTTTGTTTCTCTCTTTATAAAACTTTCTCAAGGTAAAGTTGCAGATCGTTTTGGATCCATTTCAATCGATTATCATGAACTGACTGCAGGATTCAAAAAAGAATTTAGCTTAGACTTAAAGCCAGATCATTTTACTCGTCTAGAACAAAAAGGCGTTTACTCCAAACGTGTCTCAGACAAAAACGGAGTCCAACTCCAGTTTGAACTTAAAGAATATATCAATATTATTTATATCTGGAAAATAATTAATGAAATTGATAAATGGAATACCAAAGGCTTCATTGATATGACAGAAGATCTAGATCAAAAGCCTGATTCCAAATCCGATGGGCCAACATGTTCAGAATGTGGCGCAGCTTACATACCAAATCAAAAGTTTTGCGGCGAATGTGGCTTTAAAATAGCTGCTTAAATCACTTTACCCGGATTAATAATTCCCAAGGGATCAAATATTTTTTTGATCTCTTTCATATAATTGATTTCTTCAGGCGATCTGCTGTATTCAAGAAAATTTTTCTTAGTCAAGCCAACACCATGTTCTGCAGAGATGCTTCCCTGAAAATCTTTGACTGCTTGGAATACCAAGGGATCCACTTGCTGGCATTCGTTTAAAAATTGTTCTTTGGTCATTCCTTGAGGGCGTAAAATGTTAATGTGCAAGTTTCCATCCCCAATATGACCGAACCAGACGACTTCCCAATTTGGATATTTACTTTTTAGAACTGCTTCTAAAGAATCGACAAAAGCTGGAATTTTTGAAACCCGAACTGAGATATCATTTTTATACGGGGAATGAGGGGACAGAGATTCGCTGATTGTTTCGCGATACTTCCAG
>JBKCTJ010000033.1:0-7525 GCA_046318875.1 Pseudobdellovibrionaceae bacterium
GTATAGGAATAGTTTTTTCTTTTAAATTCCAAACCTGGTTTGTAAAATCTTGAAACATTCTTTGGTAAATTCAAAGACAAGCTTGAAGCTGATCTCTTTGCATTTTTCCATTCTTCGTCGGTGTAACCAGCATCATAAGAAAGAAATTCCTGCCGGAAATCAAAATTGTCCTCAAAACGAAACCCCACCAGGCTTGTGGTATAAATTGAAGTATCATCTGATTTTTCCAAATCATACAGACCAAAAATATTTTTTTTCGGAAAAAAAGCCTTTTGTCCTTGAGTGAACTTTGCATCGACATAAACAGAAATCCCCTCCGCGGGGGAATAAGTTCCATGGGCACCAAAAAAAGAAAGATTTTGATCACCTTTTCCATACAAGAAAGCTATAGAATGAATTGGATTGAAGAATTGATAATCGATTTTGACTGCAGTTTTTTTTTCGAAATCACTTTCTGTCATCCATGGTTCTTCCCGGTTATCCATAAATTCACTGATGAAAACTGCGATCAGTTGATCTGAAATATTCCAGTTTGCCCGTGCAAGCACCCGGCCTTTTTCTTTGAAAAAAAACTTTTTTTGTTCAGATTGGAAATGAAAGAAAGGATTTGTTGGAGAATAGAATTCCCCTGGTCCCCACTGGTAGCTCTGTAACCCAATGACAGTAGAAAATGTTTCGGTCCAATCCGACGTGAAAAATAAATCTGTCAAATCGGTTTTTCCCTTGGAAATTGATTTTTCTTCCGTGGGAAGAGTCAACTCAATATTGCCAAGGCGATAATCATGGGATGACCGCAAAACAAAAAAGTGATTTTCTGCAAAATCCCATTTCAGATCTGGCCTAACTTCGCCTATGAAAGTCTGTTGTGGGATCTCTAGACTGCGGTTCCCTGAATTCAAAGGCTGTTTGTTTTTCACACTGGTTAAGCTTGAGGATAAGAAAAAATCACCGCGAAATTTGAACTCTTCGGAAGCGCCAAGCTCACCAAAGAAAAGAGTGAGCACTAAATTTGTAATAAACAGTTTATATTTAAGCATAGATTAAATTATCAACGACATTTCCCTTGATGGCATTTCGACAAGCCCAGTAACAAGCTAAGACAGCGATACCACTTAATAAAACAGTGCTGTAAACATAAACTCCAAAATCAAAATCAATTTGAAACAAAACTGGCTCTGACAGCATCCCCGCTCTGTATTTAAATTCAGCCAAATTCACTGTGAATGTAATAAAAAAAGCTGCCATTAAACCGATAAATACACCAATCGTACTCAAGAAGAAAGACTCATACAAAAACATAGAAACAATTTGATTTTTATCAAAGCCTAGACTGCGCATCGTTCCGATTTCCCGCGTGCGCTCTTTGACGATTTTCACCATCGTGTTCAAGACCGACAGTGCAGCTATACTCAATGTCACGGTCACGATGAACATTTTGAAAAGCTCTAGAATGCTGTTTGTTTTTCGGTAGAGCTCACCAATGGCGTGATCTTTCCAACGAATTGCTTGGTAAGGAAGATTTTCACGTTTGAAAAATTCATTCATATTCCCACGGTACTTAGGAATCTTTGCCACATCATCAACCAATAATGAAATGAACTTAATCTTATCTGTATTCATCAATTTCTGAGCCATAGGCAAAGGCATCTTTGCATAGCGTTCATCAATGTCTTTATATCCGCCATCAATGAGTCCCACGATATCGACATCAATGGCATTGATTTGTCCTGATTCCGTCGTTCCACTGAGCTGAATTGTGTTTGAATTTTCACAATGAAAGGGACGCTCTTCGGCGGCATATCCATTATTCTGATTTAAATTTTTAATTTTCTGCACGGGCGTGCAACCTAACAGCGCACCCAGGGCCTGACCAACGACGACACTATTCACTTTATTGCTTTCGCTTAAGGGTAATCCATAAATAGTATCCCAGCTCCAGATAGGCTTCCTCATTTCCCGACCTGTTTCCAAATCGTAGCCAAGACCTAAAAATATAAACGATGAGGCCCCATTGCTGACCATTCCGGACACGGGAAGAAAACGAACCACTGAACCAATACCCGGTGTTTCTTTAAAATACCTATTTAGAATCTGCTGGTGATTTTGATCGATCAAAAATTCTTCAGGTTCTGTGCGACCTTCAGGTGTATTCGCACTGGGATTTTCAATCATCAAATGACCATACATTGCCCTGTGGGTGAAACCCACATCGTACATGCGTTCAACTTGGACAATGTACCCTTGAAAAAGCACCAAGGACACAAAACCTGTAGAAATCGATATCAAGGCAGCAGCACTGTGCCTCCAATTTTTAATCGTATTTCTAAAAGCGATCTTAACGAGTGGTTTCATCGACTTAAATTATTGATGTTAAAAATTTTCTGGGAGTGATCACCGACTTTGGGATTTTTGTATATCAGAATGGATTTATTTTTAGGATTTAAAGCATCCGTTATTTCTAGCCTACTCACGAAATCAATTTCTTCGTTATTTATCTTCAATTTATTTTTATACTCTAAAATTGCTGTTTTGAAAACTTTGCCTTCCAGGGTAAGGAATTCGGCTTTGATGGCCCGTTTTGATTTATCACCTATCCAATATCGGATTTGATCGTAAGTTAAGTTATCAGCTTTTGCTTTCAATAAAAGAATATGAACTTTTTCGCCATTGATCACTTCAGTCTTTTCTAAAGTTGGATTATAATCGCGAGCATAATTCGTTGATGCAATATCACCGTTTGCAGCTTGCCCTGATAATTTTTGCCTTGAGGAAATCGCCACCGGTTTTTTAAGTGACGGTTTAAAAAACCAAAGGTTTCGATCGTTAAACAAATACAACTCGCCCTTATTTCTTGCTGGTGACAGAGCTTCTGCTAAAGCGTCAGTTTTCTTTGCTTTGATTAAAAATTCTCGAGAAAGCACTTCCCCGTCTTCGTGGGTTTCCACTTGGCTCTCCCATGTGGAACCACCTTCAAGACCACCTCTTCCACGATCTGACGCGCGCAGCAGATCCACAGCAAAATCTGCTTCAGCCATGGAAGTCATCAACCAGGACCCACCGAAACAGAAAATTAAAAAACCAATTCTGATTTTTTTTACTAAAATCTGTTTTAAAAAAGGAAATTTTTGATTCAGCATTTAAGCTCCTGTTGACGCTAAAAGTTCAGTGATTTGTTTCCGCGACTGAAAATAAGTCATCCAATACGAAAACCCACTAATGATGACTAATAAAAATAAACATAATATCAAAAAAACAAAGGCGTTTGGACTGAGATCGAATTGAATATCCTTGGAAAGTCCCGGAGGGTTAAAGCGAATGTTCATTCGATGAATCACTTGGCTGACGATGACAGTTAAAACAACTCCTAAGGCCTGGCAAATCAGCGTCAAACAAATGGATTCCTGAGTCATCATCCAACAAATTTTGCCTTGGCTGTAGCCCAAAGCACGCAAAGTTCCGATTTCACGAATCCGCTCTAAAATATTCATGGTCAAAGAATTCAGAATAGACAGCACAACAGCAGTTGAAATCAGAAAAATAAAAAATCCTGACATCACATACAAAAACCCCATAGTTCCAACATAGCTGGATGAAATATCTGGATTATTATAAGAAAAAATTTCAAAGGGCAGATTGGCAGCTTCAAATTCATTTCGAATTTTTCTTTGAACTCGGTCAATGGCCCCATCGTTCTTCAAAAAGATTGTCAAATTTTGCACGCCTTCGGTTGCATATAAATTTTGAAGCAAACTGATTTCAGTCATGATGCTAGAGTCATCTGAAAGTTGATATCCTGTGGTATGACTGGTCAGGATTTGCGCGTCTACTGCATTTAAATCCCTGTAAACTGTTTTTCCAGCAAGCTGCACTGCAAGCCCTTCGGGTAATTTTTCTAATTCATTTCCTGAAGCAATGGATTGCTCTTTGGTTTGAATAACTTCGATCACTCGATTCGTTGCAGAAATGGCTATTGGATTTTGTCGAAGCTGATCAATGAAAGCCTGCCCATCGACTGTCATTAAATCTTTTGCCCATGCTGCAACTTTGGGATGAATGCGGGTCTTCATTAAACTGACCGAATCAAGCCCCAGAGCAGAAAATGGAATGGACCGTTCGCCGTTGCTTAATAACCCAGTTCCCGTTAAAGTCTGCCCAACCCATTCAATATCTTCATTGTACTTTGCGATAATTTGTTGAAGCTGGGTCATTTGCTCTGGAGAAATCATAAACTTTGAGGGGCGCGAAGTGAATTTCTGTAAACCATCTTTTTTGTAAATGGACAGATGTCCCTTATTCTGTAAATAAATTGTGTTGTACCTTAGAGTCTTTTCAATTCGAAAGATGTATCCACCTAAAAGTGATAATCCTACAAATCCTGCCAAGATGGCAATTCCAGTTGCCATTGTCCTTCGTTTATTTCGAAATAAGTTTCGAAACGGCAAGCGAAAACTCTTTAGAAAATTCATTCGAGGATTACCCCGTCCTGGATTCGAACGACGCGATTAGACCGCTGAATTAATTTTTCATCATGGGAACAAAACACAAAAGTGACTTTTTGATTTTTATTGAGATCAGCCATTAGATCCAAAATGCTGTGGGCTGTTTTTGAATCTAAATTAGCAGTGGGCTCATCTGCAAGAACCAACAATGGACGAGTCACCAAAGCGCGGGCGATGGCGACCCGCTGCCTTTGTCCACCGGACAATTGGTCTGGCTTGTGATGGACGAAACTTTCCAGGCCAACAGCTGTGATCACAGAATCAATACGCTCTTTGATCTCCTGAGCAGAAATGTGTTTCTGGATCAGCAAAGGCAATTCAATATTTTCTCGAACATCTAAAACAGGAATCAAATTAAAAGACTGGAAAATATATCCAATTTTTTCATTTCGAAGGACACATTTGTCACTTTCAGACATCTTTGTGATTTCTTCACCTGCAATGGTGATAGTGCCCGAGTCTGGCAAATCCAAAGAGCCAATTAAATTTAGCAGTGTGCTTTTACCAGACCCTGAAGTTCCAATAACACTTGTGAATTCACCTTCAAAAATTTCTAAATCAATTCCCTGCAAAGCTGGAACTGTGGTTTCACCAAGTCGATAAGTTTTTTTCACTTGTCTTAATTGCACTATAGATTTTTTGATGGATTTTTGATTTGTCACAACTGAGATTCCTTTTGTTCAAGATAAGTCAAAAACCGATCATGAGGCATCAAAGGCTGAAACTTGATGTCCCCCACTTTGATCTTTTCCGAAATCATAAAGTTTTGATACTGATCTTGCAAATAGGAAAGCTCAAATCGATAAGATCGAATGCGATCCAACTGCCCAAGCTTTCGAGCGTAGTCGTAATGGATATTTTTGCGGAGTTTTTGGTCTAAAACTTCCTCAATTCGTGAAAGATCTTGTGAATTGGCATGAGTCAAAACGACATAACCCAAACCGGCTTTTTGAGATGCAAGAATTTGCATCCACTTCATTTCGATTTGGAGCTCTCGCTGAGTGTCCTCGATGGCTGAAAGAACCTGTTCCGTAGAAAGTTTTTCCCCACACAAATCAGAAACACTTTCCAATTTTCCCACAAAGCGAACTAAGGGTGTGTTTTCAAAGAAACCCGTACATTCAATAATATCCTTTAAATGATACCTATACAGTCCAGCAGAATTTGAAATCACTGGTGAGTATCGCTTTCCCAATTGTAATTCATGGACCAATTTTATTTCTTGCTGATCTAAATCAATAAATTCTAAAAACTGACAGTGGACAGCCAACGGGCAACCGCCTTGCATTCCCATGGGGATTGAAACGATTCCTTCCGTTGCCATCAAACCTTTAGACTGAATTTGAATGTTTCGAAGAAAGGGTCTCAGATCATCAAAGAAAAGAGCAGATGGCCCATCTGTCCAAAAAGACACTACAGTGAGATCTGGCCACAATTCTTTCAAGGACATTTTTAAATTTTGACATTTTCTCAGGCGCTCCTGTGCAGGTAAAGAGAGCTCTTTAAAAAACTCATCATCTGCAGTTTCCAAAAATCGAATCCATACTTGCAACAAGGTTGGACTCCATAATGAAATAAATCCTAAATCCCTGCATTCTACTAAATGTAAAAGTGTTGCTCGCTGCCACTGTTGAGGATCTGTGATCTGGCCAATCGAAGTGGGCACTGCCATAAAAAGATGAACAAAAATTTTCCCAGGGCACCCAAATATTCTGTGTCATCAGCCATACCTATGGGAATATTGGATGGGGAAAACTCGCGTTCTCGCATTTGTGGTGAAATGGAATAATATAATTTTTTCCCAATCATTTCAGGAGCATCTAAAAATGTTTGATAAATCCAGGCTGACGTCGATTGACTGACCTCAGTCAAAAACCTTTCTGTGAAAGGAATGATTTTATTTTTAGAAGTCGTTCCTGAAGTCTTTTCAAAAATTTTTATGGGAGATGAAACCAAGACATCTTCTTGGCCTGCAAAAACTTGATCCATGTCTGCTTGAATATCCCCATAGGACTGAACAGGAACCAGCTTTTGAAAATCTGCGATGGTCATGGACTCAGAAAAATGATGTTTTTTCCCAAATCGAGTCAGCTGATTTGCAGCTATCAAATCCTTGAAATAGTTTTGTTGTGAAATTTCCGGATCAGCCAGGCTTTGAATAAATTTGTGATGCGCCTTTTTCAAAGTCCAAAGATAGATTCGAAACAAAAGACGCTTCATAATCTTCAACTATGGGCTTCAACTGTGGATGATCCACGTGGGTCCATTGTCTGAGGCTGAATTTTTTGTTTTTTTGTTTTTGGCAGCAAAAACTTTTTCGCAGCGAATTTCCATAAATCCATATCGATTCTTGCAAGACAACACAATTCCTGCCCCTGCAGAAAAGCTGGGTTTCGATCTAAAAAATACCGGATGTGTTCACTTTTCAAATCACTTGCTGTCAATGGAACAGCATCTTCTTTCAAGCGTCCTTTTGGTTCATTGAAAACTAAAAGATTTTTTTGAGGACAATAGGAATCTCCAAATTTTTGCATAGCCAAATGATCGATCAGATTTTTTTGAAATCCTTCAAACTGACGATCATACCGTGGCCAAGAATTCGGAAAGTTATTTGTGAGAAGCAAATAGGTTTTGTAACCTTTGGAGATTAGGAACCAATAATATTCTTTTCCGAAATTCAACAAATAGTCTTTAGCTAAAAGATTTGCAAAGGCTTTATTTAGATTTTTTTCACCCCAAACTTCTCGACTCTTAATTGTGTCGCCCGAATAAATCACTCGCACTGTTTTTCCATCGACAACAGAATCATAAAGTTGCACTGTGCTAAATCCCATGATTTCATCCTGGCGAGTTAAAATAATGACATGGGTTTTCAAAGATAAATCATTTAAAAACATTTCCAAATTCACATCGTCATAATAAAGACGAAATAGATTCCACATCTTGATTGTTTGCTGAGGCGTCACATCGCGGACTTTCACAGCTTTTGCTTTCAGATTTTGATATTTCATAAAACCCTCCGAGAG
>JBKCTJ010000034.1:0-2863 GCA_046318875.1 Pseudobdellovibrionaceae bacterium
CACCTCCTTATAATTGTGATCCATCAGTTTTAAAAATACTTGTCTTGCGTGATGCACGATCTTGGCTGGAATAAATATAAAATGTTTTCTTAACTTTTTTGAAAAGTGTGGCTTATCTGTTCAGTCTCACATACTTGGACCGGCGCCGTCTCACCTAACGGGACCGCCTGATTAGGCTGGTTTATTCTTGATGTTTTTCGATGTCAACATCTTGCATTATTATTCGTCCTTTCATTCGATAACTGGGGCCTTCAAAAATGACTATTTTTGCCTGCTCAAACATTCGATCAATCGCCGCATTTGCTAAAATCGGATCGCTAAAAACTTGGGGCCATTCTTCAACGTCTCGGTTGCTTGTTAATATCATCGCCGAGTTTGCTTTTCTTCGGTCAAATAAATCAAAAACTTCTTCGCTCACATCTCTTGGCATCGTGACAACACCCCAGTCATCCAAGATCCAAAGCTTTGCAACTAAAATTTGTTTAAATAGTTGATCCAATGTGTTTCGCTCCCTTGCGATTCTAATTCTTGAACTCAGTCTTTTCACACTCGAACAAAAAATGCTGTGACCCAATTGCGCAGCCCTCATTCCAATAGCAATCGCACAGTGTGTTTTTCCCGTACCCGGACTTCCCAGGAAAAGTGCGATCTCATTTTTTTCAACAAAACGACATGTTGCAAGTTCTTCGATTTTTTCACGATCAATTTTTTTGTTAAAGTCCCAATTAAATTGTTCAAGACACCTCCGCTCAGGAAACGTCGCTTTTTTTATTCGACGCTCGAGTGCATTCTCTTTTCTTGCATTGAGCTCGAGCTCCAGAAGCGTGCTTAGCCAGCTAAAATCAGATTTTATTCTTCTTTCCGCCAGAACACTTTCAAAGCCCTCCGATGCCGTCGGTAGCCTGAGCAGCTTCAGCTGCTCTCTGATTGTTTCAATTTGCATTTTGTTTTCTCCTTTTTCGTGGCGTTTTATTTCACAAGACGTAAGTGGGCCCTATACTCACTCATCGGTCTGGTGAACTTTCCGCCTGTTGTATTAAATTTTTCATTCGTAGTTTTTACTGTTGGCGCAAGCTTTAAAAACATGTGAATAGTTTTTAAACTAATACTTCCAATTTCGATCGCAGAGCTGCAGGCAGTGTCGATATCCTTCGCTAGATATTTTTTGTTTAATGTTAAAACTCCCCAAATGACACGAGTATCGATAAAGCCTTCGCCTCTAGCCAGGATGATTTGAACGATGCGTGCAACATTGCCACCTATTGACTCGGCCAGCTTGATGTAATGTGCATGATTTTGTAAATCCTTTTCCCATGCTTGCTTGTAATGCTCTTTACAGGTTTGCCTTTGAAACTTATCTTTGATGACGTCGTAGACTTCCAAAAGTCTCCCTCCGCAATAGATGGCAAGCTTTTCGTTGTTGCCAATCACCGTTGCATCTTGACCCTTTAATCTTTGATCAACGCGGTAGTATTTATTTAAAAATCTGACATACCCATCTTGTCTGATCGTTGCAATGGTAATGGTTTCAATCTCGTATGGAACTTCAGGTAATGGTTTCAAACTTTGCTTTTCTTGTTCTTCAAAAACCTGAACTGGCTTTTCTCCGTGACTCCCATGCTTTCGTGAATTTGCAATTTTTAATTTCAAATCGATGTGGGTCTGTGCTTTTTCTAAACTAAATTCATTCATATCAAAAGATTCAAAAAGCCTACGTATCAGCTGTACCGTGCGTTCAACCTTTCCCTTCTTCTGTGGATCTGCAGGAGGAAGGGCCTCAATCGTAAATCCAGTTTGCGAGGCAAACCTTTCGTAGCCAGCGTTTAAAAGTGGTTCATGGTTTGAAGCTTCAGTTACAAATACCTTAGGATTGTCAGATGTGATTTTTCTTGGCACCCCGCCAAGCTCCAAAAGCATCGACTGCAGAGCGATAACTGTTGATTTGAAATC
The DNA here is from genome assembly GCA_046318875.1 of Pseudobdellovibrionaceae bacterium. Classification (GTDB taxonomy): domain Bacteria; phylum Bdellovibrionota; class Bdellovibrionia; order Bdellovibrionales; family Bdellovibrionaceae; genus JBKCTJ01. The sequence continues at coordinate 1,951 of JBKCTJ010000034.1, forward strand.
ACATTTGTCCATCGCACGCACAACCGTGTAGCGACTATGTCCTAACACTCCGATAAAGGCCCAGATCGTCCGCTTCTTGCCATCAACTCCTGTCACATCAAACATCTTCGCCCAATCTACCTGCAGGCATTCTCCAGGTGCATGCACAAGCTCTAGCGAGCTGCCACGCAATATCCTGTCAGATTTTAAATGATAGCGTTCCAGGTAACGATAAAAATTAGCTCGCGGGACGGAAACGCCAAGCTCTTCAAAGATTGTTTGCGGGGACCATCCGAAATTTAATCTTTCTAAAATCCATGGTTTCTGTGGATCTAAAAGTTTGTCTGTTTCAATAGGCTTCGTGCTGCGCAAATCTTGAATCGGAAAAAGTGCCTCCGGAAAATCAGGCAATATTCGATTCGTCGACTTAAATAATTTTGGTTTATCACAGATCTGTTCAAGAAATCCATATTCAACGGCAAGATCTCTAATCTTAATGACATAACCTTTGCCCTTTGAAAACTCATTTGAAATTTGTGAGGCTGAAATGCCTGCACGAAATTTTTCTACAATCTTTCTATCCATCCTGATTCTCCCTAAATGAGAGCTCTTTTTTCGCTTCATGCGATCCCCCTTTTTTAGGGAAATCATTGCATAAAAATCAGGTGGAAATTTTGTGCCTCATTTTTAACAAAATGACCGGTCCAAGTAGGTGAGATTTCACCCCCAATAAACCGGTCCACTTAGGTGAGATTTGTCTGCGTCATCCCGGTCCACTTACGTGAGACTGGACAAGGGATTTCGATCATTCTAAAATTGGTTTGTTTTGAGTTAAGTTTACTTTTCTGATTATTTGTCGAGATCTTTCAAAATATTTTCCCATACTTTGTTTATTTCCTCAGTAGACAGTTCAACTTCTCCTTCCGTCATATCT
>JBKCTJ010000035.1:0-2777 GCA_046318875.1 Pseudobdellovibrionaceae bacterium
TCTTTAGGCGCGTCACAACGTTATCAAGCCATCGCTGAAATCAACAATCGCACTCCCAAAAGGTTCGATCCCCCAAGGGATGAACAGGGAAAACGCCAAAAAATTTCCGAATTTTTTGGACAGAATGTTTTTGATATTCCAAAGATGAAAGAATCCTTACCTAAGGCAACATTCGATAAACTTTATTCCGCAATGTTAACAGGTCAAAAATTAGATAATGAAGTCGCCAACGTCGTTGCAAACACTGTCAAAGATTGGGCTATGTCTAAGGGCGTAACCCATTACACCCATTGGTTCCAACCCCTCACTGGATCGACAGCTGAAAAACACGATGCTTTCATGACACCCGTTGAAGATCAAAAAGTAGTGGAAAAATTTTCTGGAGCCCAGCTGGTTCAAAGTGAACCTGATGCTTCAAGCTTTCCTTCGGGCGGAATGCGCACCACTTTTGAAGCGCGGGGATATGCGGCTTGGGATCCATCTTCGCCGATGTTTATTATGGATGCTCCGGGTTCAAAAACTTTGTGTATTCCGTCGGTTTTTATCAGCTACCACGGGCAGGCTTTGGATGAAAAAGCAGCTTTGCTCAGATCCATCGAAGCGCTTTCAACACAAGCCTGTTCACTTTTAAATTTAATTGGCGAAACCAAAGTCAAACGTGTTGTTCCCACTCTCGGTGTTGAGCAAGAATATTTTCTTATTGATCGCGCATTTATGAATTTGCGACCAGACTTAGTCATGTCTGGAAGAACTCTCCTCGGTGGACAACCACCAAAGGGACAACAGCTGGAAGATCATTATTTTGGAAGTATTCCTGCCCGGGTCCAGGGTTTTATGTCTGAATTTGAATATGAACTTTACAAATTGGGTGTTCCAATAAAAACTCGCCACAATGAAGTGGCTCCAAGTCAATTTGAATGTGCTCCGGTTTTTGAAGAAGCCAATATCGCCACAGACCACAATCAATTGTTAATGGAAGTTTTGAAAAAAGTGTCTTTGCGACATCATTTCCAGGCACTGCTCCATGAAAAACCATTTGCAGGAATTAATGGCTCTGGAAAACACAACAACTGGGCCATGATGGTGACAGCGTCTCATCCTGAGATTAACGGGGATAATTTATTAGACCCAGGCGGCACGCCCCATGAAAATATCCGTTTTCTTTTGGTCTTGTGTTCAATCATGAAAGGCGTGCATAAGCATGCAGGCCTTCTGCGAGCTGCCATTGCCTCCAGTGGCAACGATCATCGTTTAGGTGCTAATGAGGCCCCGCCGGCCATCATTTCTGTCTTTTTGGGTGATTTGCTCACGAAGATCTGCAACGAAATCGAAGCTGAAAAAATCACAACCACCAATGCAGATAAAGCCGTTCTTGAATTGGGACTAAATCATTTGCCAGCTTTGATGAAAGACAATACAGACCGAAACAGAACTTCACCTTTTGCTTTTACCGGAAATAAATTTGAATTCCGCGCTGTGGGTTCAAGTGCCAATACGGCGTTTCCAGTGACAGTTTTGAACACAGCTGTGGCAGATGGGATGCGCGAACTGATTGAAAGATTAAAAGCTGTTGGTGTTGCTGGGAATTTACAAGGCGTGACACCAAAGATTTTTGCTGTCATCAGGGAAGTGATTAAAGAAACGAAAGCCATTCGCTTTGAAGGCAATGGTTACTCTGAGGACTGGGTGAAGGAAGCTCAAAAACGTGGATTACAAAATTTAAGAAAATCTCCAGAAGCTATGGGGGAATTGATCACACCAAGCGCGCTGAAAGTTTTTTCGTCTTTCGGAGTTCTCAGTGAAGAAGAAGCTCATTCAAGATTTAATGTTCGAGTGGAGCGTTATATCAAGAATTTGCAGATTGAAACAGACTGCTTAAAAGCTATGGTGAACACTCAAATTTTACCAGCTTGTTTTTTATATCATGGATCATTGAGCCAAGCCGTTGTTGCTGCAAAGGCAGCAGGTGTAGAAGCGCCACAGATCAGCGTTTTACAAACATTAACATCCTTGATTCAAAAGACCCAAGCAAAACTTGCAGATTTAAATCGCGTTTCAAAATCTGCTGAAGAGACTCATGATGAATTTAAAAAAGCCGGACTTTATGCGACGGACGTTGCACCAGCGATGTTGGAGTTACGTCACGTGGTGGATGAAATGGAATCCATCGTGACAGACGATGTTTGGCCATTTCCAAAATACCGTGAAATTTTATTTATTTCATAAATACCGTGAAAGTTTGTTTATTTCCTTAATTTTTAGCTCGAGCTGAAATGATGACAGAGATCTTGTCAGCATTTCAGCTTTGACATCTTCACAGCGGCTAAGGATGACGGGCTGATTCGACATCATCGTTGTTAGCAAGTTTCTTTAGTTGAACTTTTTTCATCGAGACGCTTGTATCTGCCGTGAGAAACAGGCGATATCCCTTTGGAATAAACTGATTATGTTTAAACGCACGGTCAAGTTCCGGGTTGTACAATAAAATTTGTTCGTCGCTCATTTTTGTTATTTTTCTTAAGTCTTTTGCTCGATACGTTTTTTTCAAATTAAGGGTTTTTACAGCTAGGGTCGGCTGGTAGAGATGATCTGTCCAAAGCAAATCGCGGTAAGTGTGGGCGTGAAGTGCTGCCAAAAAACATGTTAAAAAATTTGCAGAAGCGAAATCAAAGTTTTTCGATCGATAAGTCCGGACTATTTTATCAATTTCCTTTGTTCATAGGTCTTGCATTGGTTTTATAAATCCACCAGGACCGTGGTTGTTTGTTGTTTAATTT
>JBKCTJ010000036.1:0-8363 GCA_046318875.1 Pseudobdellovibrionaceae bacterium
GTCATGGGTAGCTCCAAGCCCGAGCAGCGGCTGATGAGCCTGCAGAAAATGTTTGCACCGATCATGATTTTGCCGTTTACGGCGGAAGATGCCGCTATCCATGGATCCATTCGAAAAGACTTGAAGGATCAAGGCAAAATGATTGGTGCTTTAGATCTCTTGATTGCGGCTCATGCTCTTTCTCGGAGACTTGTTGTGGTGACCAACAACACAGAACATTTCGGTCGAATCTCACAACTGAAGGTTGAAAATTGGTTGAAGACTTGATGAGTTCATCAGATTTTATCTTTAACTAAAACCTATAATTCCCCTCTAATCCCACAAACGAAAATTCTTGAAACAGCGTTCTAGAAGACTTGGCACGATCACTTGGAGGACGAGAATAACTGTCTGTAAGAACTTTATTAGAAACAAAAAAAGTGACCGAGTCCTCTCTATCCGCCAGGGGTACATATGAATACTCAGCGCGATAGAAATATTTATTTTCTGGAATGATTGCTGGATAATCGAACCGAACGAATTCATTCAAAAATCCATAACGATGATAATGATTCCACTTATATTTTAAATTCAAAACTACCGAATACATTTGCAAATTATCATCTTTCACAAAAGCATTCATCGAATTTGCATAAGCTTTGTCATACTGATCGTAAGAGACATATTGATTTTCAATTTGACCGACTATCTCGTCAGCAAAAGAATTTTCAGTTGTGATCTAGGCCGCTTTGCTCGCTGGCATGGAATTGCAAAGTCCCAAACCCAACAAGTTTATTTAGTAACCGTGTCTGTAAATTCCAAATATCATCACCGAGAAAAAAAAGTCCTGTGCTTTCTTTGAGAATCCTGAGATCGTATGAATCAAAATCCCAAAACAAATCAGTATTTGCGACCCGACGGGGAGCAAAAGCACCACAATCAATCGAAAAAAGGGATCGAAACTTTAGAACCTACTCCGGCGGAGCCGGAGTGCCGGCAGCCACAAATTAAAAAACCGCCAGAGGCGGTCTTTTAATTTGGTAGTGAGAGGCGGACTTGAACCGCCGACCTATGGATTATGATTCCATTGCTCTAACCAGCTGAGCTACCCCACCACTTGCGAAGACACTTTACAGCATAAAATCGAGCGTCTAGAGATACGGGACACATAGCGCTGAGTCAACCCCTGCCTTTATAATCTCTGAATTAATACGCAACCTTGACAGATGGTTCTCGACTAAAGTGCAATAAAAATATGCATACCAGGGAGGGAACATGCTAACCAAATCATCTCTATATTTGAACCTATTTCTAACATCAATTCTGGCAGCGGGAGTGGGTTGCTCTAAAGAAAATTCAACAGGCACGAGCCAAACAGGATCAAGCAATTCAATAGGGCGCATCGATGGACTCCAAGAGAGAACCATCGAAGTGGTCGATGAAAAAGGCCAGCCTTTGCAAGCTAAGATCTTGATCGGGGATAAACTTGGATCACCCTTCCCAAATAATTTTATCAGCACAGCGGCCAATGGCAAACTGAACATTCCAGCTGAATGGACATCGGCTCAACCGGTCACCATCGATGTGCCTGGTTATGTTCGTGTCACACAATTAGATCAAGAACCGGCAACGTTCCGAGTGGTTCTGCGAAAACAGAATCCGGCGTTAAATATCGAGCTCACGGGAAACACAACAGGCTTCCAAACGAAAGATAATGACGACAAAGCTGATTTTGGTATTGTACTGAGCACAATTAAAAAATCTGATATTTTAGCGTTTTCAATGAGCGCTTTGGTTTCACCTCAGACAGATGCTGTTTCGGTAGCCGTCACAACAATCAATTTGCCAAGCAATATGGTGCTTCCGCAGCAAAAAGAAAAATATTCCTTCGTCACTGTGAACGTGAACAAACCAAAATACCGATCATATTTTTCTGAACAGGGACCAAAAACTGTCTTTTTAGCTCGAGCCACAGCTCCGTTTAAAAAAGCTGCTGATGCAGGTCAAAACAAAGCTCCAGTTTATGAAATCATCAATTTGATTTCCATTACTGGTGGCCAAATTAAACAGGTCAGCTTAACTTCAGATAAAACAGTGATGGATATGAATGCAGGTGAATTCACATTCACAAACAAATTGAATTATCGCGCGCCGCAAATGCCCTCAAATCAAGTGGTTCTTGCGGTTTCCGCAGCAGAATTAGAAAATGGATTTTTACCAGCCGATGTGCGAAGTGCAAATTCTGGTGAAAGTTTAAGCCTGAATGCTTTTGCAAATACCCCTGCACAAATGCGTTTTCTGTCAGTCTTGAAAAATAAAAACGAATTTGATCCAAAAGTTGCGGGTGCAGACCGATTTAGCGCAGGATTACAAAATGCGAATATGTCAGCAGAAGTGCAGCTGTTGCCATTGTTAGCTGACCCAGAAGTGGTCAATCCACAAGTTTTTAATTTCACACCGCCAAATTCAGGTGCTTTGAATCCACTGGCATCAACAGTTTTGATTTCAAATGAAAACGAAGCAAAACGCGCCTCGACACCAGTTTGGGAAGTTCGAGCTAGGGGTTGGATTAAAACTTTGGCACTGCCACAGTTTCCGCAATCAGCAGTTCGTGAAGAGCTAGCTGCAACGGGTAAAGTTGAAATGAGCTTCCTTGCGAGTTCCGGCAATGTTCAGGCACAATCATGGGATGAAGTTATTCAGTCTACGACACATGTTACGCATTCTTCAAAACAGTACTAGTCTTTATATTTTTCATATTATCTTTAAAGCCGGAAAAATTATTCTTCCGGCTTTTTTTATTTTTTCGCTTTCAAATTGCGCCCTCTTCGACCGCCCCGAAGATCCTAAGGAACAAGTTTTAAAAAAAGCCATCAAGCAAAAAATATTTTATACAAGTTACGAAAATGTTTGGCGAGCTTTACATCAAGTGATTCGCTATCCCATCACGGCAGAAAACCAAGACACTGGCATTATCGAAACTGAATTCATTAAAGCAGTCGACGGTTTTCAGACCCCTGAAATGAAAAAATCTCCTTCACCTGGTCTGCGGTACAAACTGATTTTTACAGTAGCGCGGGGTAAACAGAATAATCGCGATGCAACCCGCGTGACCATAGATAAAAAAATCGAAATTCTGCGAGATTTTTTTTCCGAACCCGAAATAATTCCAAGTGATGGCCTAGAAGAAAAAGTCATTTTTTATCGCATCGATCGCGAGCTTGCGATTTCAGAGTCAATACGCAGAATGAATGAAGGCGTAGCCCTGTAAGAACACTTCGCCTGAATTACTGAAACGATTTTGTCTGAATTTTGATAATCACATTTTTGGAAATGTTTTGAATCTTTTTGTCTTTTTCATTGATCAATTCCAAAAACTTTTCTCGCTCGCTTTTCAGGGGATTTTCTGCCAGATGTTCAAGAATTTGATATCTAATCCACAGTGATTGGCTTCGTTTAAAATTGTACTTCTTTTTCAATTCGGACCAAAAGAGCTTTCGCGTTTCAGCAGTTTGGTTTTGACTTAAAACATTCACTGCCATGGAACGAACAACTAAAGCGGGATCTGAAATCAACCCTTCGGCAGTATCCATCAACTTTTTCGACTTGATTTGTTCAAGTCCAATTAAAGCTGCATTTTTCATATACCATTCAGGCTGAGTTGCTGCTTTGAGTAAAATAGCTTCCGCTTGATCTGGATAATCCACTGAAATTTTTTGAATGGCTGACCAGCGGATTTCATAAGGATTTTCTTTTTCAAAAGCAATTTTATTTAAATCGACCAATGATCGATCTTCGAGGGCGTTCAGATTTATTCCCGAAGGCGACACTGCTTGCTCGACAACTGCTTGCTCGACAACTGCTTTTTCTAAATTGAGTGCTCGAGGCTCATTTTGAGCAGAAGCCACTGTGGCCAAGATCAAAAGGCTTACAAACAAAATGCATCTTTGAATAATCACTTTTTTCCTCCCATGACGATCAAGATTCTTTCTTTTTTACGAAGTCTTCGAACTGACTCACAAGTTCTGCATCTGCAGCTTTTTCATCTTTAGGTGGGAGGGCGGCGGTTTCAGCTTTTTGAGCTTCAACAGCGGCAGCAAATTCTTTCATTAATTCTTCATCGGACGTTTGTGGCTCGACCGGTTCTGCAGGTTTGGTTTCGCTGACTGCCGCGTTAATAGGAGTCACTGTCGCAAGAGGAGTCTCAGCTGGTGTTGTAGCTGGTGTTGCAAGAGGCGCCGTTTCAGGCTGTGGAACAGCCGCCAAAACAGCTGGCTGAACTGCCGGAGCTGGAGCGCTTGCCGCAGGCTGAGTTGGCGATGAAGTATTCGAAGTTTTCAAATTTTCCATTTGCTTCATGAGTTTTTGATTTTCTTCTTTATAGAAAGATAAATCAGCAATGTCTTCGGCAATAATTTCGTATTCGGCTAAGCGCGCTTCAAGCTCTTTAATGCGATCTTCGAGCTGTTTGTCGTTTCCTGACTGAGAGGATCCCTGCGCAATCTGAGTTCGCAGTGATTCAACTTCTTTTTCCTTAATCATCAATTGAGCTTGAGCTTCCTGCAATGCAGCAGAGTCTGCTGGCGAAGCTGCTGGCGATTCTGTCGAAGACGTCTGTGATGCTTCTTCTGATTTTGGTGCACTATTGATTTGGGACTCAAGGACTCGTTTTAGACTCTGTTCAAGCTCGGCAGAAATTCCCACACTTGAGTTTGAAGTTTCTGTGACCATCCCTCGATCCTGAAAAAACTGAAAATATAAGACGACCACAGCCACCAAAAGCGTAATACCAATCAGCAACTCAATAATCGTTGAGATATTTTGAACAAAAAAAGTAAAAGAAGCTGCATTAAAGATAAAATCCATAGACGCTTTCTTTATTCTCGGGGGAAAATCCGCAACGGGTCAAGACCGGTACCTCAAACCACGAACTTAGTTCCATCTGGGGGATTTTCTGCTAGACTTTCCTCGTGGAAACTCACCAGAAACTAGGAGCCATGAAAAACAAAATCGACTTACTTCTATTGAATGCAACTTTGCTGTTACCCAAACACTCTGCTGAATACCTGGCAGATTTCGATGAAAAACGAGATCCCCGGGACATGCTCTACGAAGTTCAAACCGACTTAGGTGTCCACGAGGGAAAAATTGTCCATATCGGCCCTCAGGCACAAATGGAGGCTTTTGAAACCATGGACTGCCAAGGCTTGCATATTTTGCCTGGACTTATCGATACTCAGGTTCATTTTAGGGACCCAGGACTGACCCATAAAGAGGATTTGTCTACAGGTTCGTTGGGAGCACTCAAAGGTGGAATCACTGGTTTTTTTGACATGCCAAATACGACACCCGCAACGACTTCACAGCAAAAATTAATCGAAAAATTAGCCTTAGCCAAAGAAAAATCCCACGTCAATTATGCTTTTTATTCCGGTGTGGAACCCGAGACGATTGATCAACTTGGAAATCTAGAAAAGATGGATCACTCCCCTGGCCTCAAAGTTTTTCTGGGACTCTCCACTGGTCACTTGCTCATTCGAACAGATGAGGATTTGGATCGCATTTTTCGTGCAACAAAGCGACGAGTGGTTTTCCATTCTGAAGATGACGACGTCATGGAATCACGAAAACAGTACATCATTGAAAACGATCCGTCGAGCCACCCGGTATGGAGAAATGAAGAATCCGCCCTGCGATCAACAAATCGTATTTTAGCAGCTTGCGAAAAGCTGAATCGAAGTTGTCATATTTTGCATTTGACCACAGAAGATGAAATTCATTTTTTAAAGCGAAAGCGCAAATGGGCAACAATGGAAGTCCTGCCCCAGCATTTGTTGTTGAATGCTCCTGAATGTTATTCAAATCATGGAACCTTTGCCCAACAAAATCCACCAATACGAAGTAACAATCACAGACTCGCGCTAAGACAAGCCTTAAAAGACGGCTGTATCGATGTCATAGCGTCGGATCATGCCCCTCACACTTTAGAAGAGAAAAAAAGACCTTATCCAAAATCACCCTCTGGAATGCCCGGAGTTCAAACCTTGGTTCCGCTGATGCTGAATGAAGTGAATCAAGGTCTTTGCACCTTAGCACATTTCACCGCACTGATGACGGAGAGTCCTCGACGAATTTTCAAAATTCAAAATAAGGGTCGAATTCAATTGGGTTATGATGCTGATTTAACTTTTGTTGATATGAAAAAACGAAAAGTTATTGAAAAAGAATGGCTCGTCTCAAAATGCGGATGGTCTGTTTTTGAAGGACGATCCATTGAAGGCTGGGTTCAAGGCAGCATCATTGGTGGGAAACTGGCGCTCTGGGATGATCAAGTTTTAGCCCAACACTTGGGTAGACCCATTTCCTTCTCTTAATTTTTTAGTTTCACCAAAAAAAGGGGCCTGATATGCCCCATTTCGAATCGATGATATTTTTATAAGATTAAAAACAACGGCGCCATTGCAAATGGTAAACAAGTCCTGTTGAGATATCAGTAGAATCTACTGTCATCATGGATTGATCCATTCGGCTATTTGTTTGTGACGTCACGGATGCATTCACTCGCATATTCACGCTTGCTCCACATGGTGTCCAAACAGTCGTTTGAGCAATCAAATTGTTCGTGAACATATAATCATCGTTTCTTGGTCCAACGAAAGATTGAGCCAATCTTGGCCCTTGCGAACCTGCCCAAAAATATTCAGCCGCAATTTGGTTTCTACCACCAGAAGGAACCAAGTTGTAACCCCGATAATCAACTCGGATCACAGCTACGCTGTATCCTTGTGGAACTTCAACTGGAATTGAAAGATTACACGATTTACGACTCACCCGCACTCCGGTGAATCCACCTGCTTCGGCGACGAAAGAATCAAATAAAATACTTAATTCTGTTTCGCTTGGACTAAGATTCAAACTTGCAGTTCCAGCAGGACAACCAGTTCCACCATAAGCGGGAGCTCCGAGTTTTAAACCTTGCTGTGCATAGGCAGAAGTTGCCCCCATCAAAATCGCTAAACTGAGCACGATACTTTGCATCTTCATGATTCCCCCTTTTGGTTTTAGTAAACAAATCTTATATAGACTTATTTTTTCTGAAGATTGATTCTTTCAGAACACCCATTCACAAAAGCAAGACTAAGGCCAAGAGAATTATTTGGGATCGGAGACAATGTGGCTCCTGTCTTTTATCGCCAGGAAAACTCATCTTACGACTGAATTAGATCGCACTAAGATACTGATTACTCAGTTTAATTTCAAAACTTTGACGTCCTCAGCACAAGGAACCAAGCCTATTTCATCAATGGGTTTCTTTGAATCGCGCAATGAAGTGATGAATTGTTCACCAAAAATTTGAGATCCAATTTGAAGTGGAGTCAGTCAGACACTTTGTGATTTCAATGTCCTACCAAAAAGAAAAAGGAAAAACAAAAGGCTCCTTGCGGAGCCTTTGCATTTCAGATTTGTGATGCCCACATCACAAGAAAGAAATTGATTTACTGACAGAACGGCAGAGTCGGATCCAATAGACAGATCATATCGCACGTCGCTTGATCCCCGAGTGGACACTCCCCAGGAGGTCCAGGTTGTGATGGTGGTGTTCCAGGAGGATTTGGATTCCCTGGATTCGGAGTCGAAGAAGCATTTCCTGCGACGATATCAAGACTTGTGAAAGTCACTCCGTCAGCATCTTTTACAGTTATGGTTGCTGTTCCTTTTCCAACAGCTTTCATCACACCAGCTTGATCAACTGTGATTGCATCTGAAGAACTGGCGAAGGAATAAGGTGCTTTTCCATTCATTACTTGCAATGTCACTGACTCGTCAGCTTTCAAAGTTGCAGCTGAAGGAACCAAATACATTTTTTTACTCAACAAAGCATCAACAGCTTCGAAAGCGTCAACTCGGCAGTTACAAGCTGTTTCAATTGAAACTTTCGCTCCAGTTGATTGCAACAATGCTCGAATTTGTGCTCCAGTTAAAGTTGGATCTTGGGATTTCAAGAAAGCAACTAATCCGCTGACCAATGGCGTTGCCATAGATGTTCCTGAAAGGTTTCCGTATTTATTTCCTGGCAAAGTTGACATGATTCCTTCTCCTGGAGCTGCAACATGCACGTTTGCTTTACCAAAATTAGACCATTTTGGTTTTGCATCGCCTGATCCTGAAGCTGCTACGGAAATGGAATTCGGCATCCCGTTATTTGTTGGATAGTAAGATGTTTTATCGTTGTCTTTACCATCATTAGCAGCTGCTGCTACGAAAATAATTCCAGCATCATCAGCGCGTTTGATCGCTTCAAGCAAAGGCTGGGCTTGAGTTGCTGGAATTGCGGCACCCCAGCTTGCAGAAATGACGTTCACCTTTTTTTCAATAGCATAATC
>JBKCTJ010000037.1:0-6928 GCA_046318875.1 Pseudobdellovibrionaceae bacterium
CACCCCCCAAACCTTCTACGCCCACGGCTACAACCAATACTAAGGCCACATTCAGGCCCTTAGAATTGACTTTCCCATGGTGATACGGTTTTGACGAATCAGGAGCATTAATTTTTTTTTTTGAACGATTTGGTACTTTCAACTGATCAACAATGCTCCTGGATGTTTGTCTCGCAACTGTACGTTTAGGCTAGCACGTAAGAATATACTTGCAAGTAATTCAAACAAGTATAAATTAATCCTACCAACGGTAGGATTAAGGAGAAATTGCATGAGTCATCTAACTTTGAACCTAATTAGATTAGGGTTATTTGCTTTAGTAGCCATAGGCACGAGCTCAGCGGTCGCCGAGCCCAAACAAGGGTTTAGCACTATGTTTGGCGTCCTTCAACCAGTCGCATTTCAAGGCGGGAACGTGGCAGTCACCTACACCTCGGGTCGATGGATGTACGAGTACTCCCATGGATTCAATTTAAAGCTTCATAAGTTTCAGGACTCCCTTACGAAAGAAGAAAAGGATGAAAAGATGGAGCTAACTTTACCTTGGACGACTGGCGCCTCAGTTGGATATTATTTGTCCGATGAAATATCAATTGCCATAGAGCTTAAAGCTCACCGTTACGATGCCCGTCATCCAGAGGGCGGTGATAAGTCATATACGACTTATTCAGTTGGCCCGGGCTTGTACTATAATAAATATTTTGGCGATCATTTTTTTATTCAGCCAGTCTTACGCTTTTGGCCGAATGTAAGTTCATCAGAGGATAGCCAGAAGGTTAAGTTCCAGCGAACAAATGGAAGCGAATACGAACACAAAGTGCATGATTTTGGACTTTTTTTAAACCTTAGCGTTGGGTACACTTTCTAAGCTGTGATGAAATTTCTAAATGAGCCCAAGGTATCTTGTGTGCTGTAAGACTCGCTGTTCTCAGGGTTCATATGTATGCAAGCAACGGTTTCAAAGGGGACGAGAAAAAAGCGGGACAATTCCAATAAATCGTGCCTGTTTTGAAGTGACTAAGAAGTTTTACCCAAAATCCGTGATTTCAAAAAGAACATTGCTTTATCACTATAAGCTCACAACAAATCAACCTCAAGAAATCGATCTCGATGTGTCACATGATTCTAAACTTCGGAATAGCACCGATCTTAACTGCGTCCACCGAACCAATAAAATCTTTGGTACAGTTTTTAATGATTTCAATGCAGTTAGGTTGAAATGCTATTCTGTAAAACGAGCGCTATTTGAAGTATTATACTTTGAAAAGAAACCAGGACAGCTGACTTCTGAAGTTGTTCACAATTATCTTTCTCAACATAAATATGACCCAGCAGTAATTTTTAAAATTGCTCAAAAATTTGGAAATAGAGGGCAGGCGCTTGCTAATCTAATTCTAGTTATGTCAGGAAATAAATATGGGATTACTGCGTAGAGATTTTTTTTAGACTTCGAAAGAAAATTCCCGATGCAGTATCCGATTTCATCGATTATGAAAAATTCAATTTTCGAGATTTGAACTAATGGCAAAGACGATAGTAAAATTAGAATTTTTGAGGGAGTTGAGGGAAGCTTGTATTCTTGCTGATTTGTTCACTGAGGCTAAAATGGTTGATCAAATCACACGTGAGATTATTTGCTCATTTGGATTTAGGGATTGAGTATAGTGACGTGACGTCAATACGTCACGTCATTGATTATCCGTTACCAATCTGATTGATCCGATGTTGACACATCTCTTAATATAGGTACAATATACCAATATGAAGGCCTTATTGGTACGACATGAAAAGTTTATTGTTCGTCGGCGATATTTGATTGAAATCACAGTTCATCAAGTTCCAAAGTCATCGAATTACAAAGATGGACTAAAATGGGGTCTGATTTGCATTGATCAACTCAAAGGCAGGAAAGTTTTAATGGATAACCATCACCCCAAGGGTCCACATCTTCATATTGATGGTGATGAGATGCCGTATGATTTTTCAACCCTAGATCAGCTTGTCGTAGACTTTAGGCAGATTATTAATGAGCACATGGGAGTACAATTATGAAAAAACTCGTGGTTTCTTGCAAAACAGTAGATCAAGTTTTTGAAGATTTCAAACATGCAGCTAAGCGTGTAAAGAGTGGAAAATTTAATGGTGAAACGGAATATGAAGTTAGTTTTGATAATAAAGCTGACTTTAATAAGTTTGTTCGTAACATTCCGGTCTTATCTGCAATCATTGTCTTTAAACCTCGCTCCGTTTATGAGCTAGCAAAGTTGACTGATGCCGATGTTTCAAATTTAAATAAAATCATTCAATTTTTTGTAGAAATTGGAGTGATCAGTGTAAAGACAGCCCAAGTTGGTGGTCGCAAGGTCAAGCAACCTCATGTTGAATATGATGAAGTTACTTTTCGTCTTGCTGCTTAATTTGAGTTTTGCCTGACAAAAGCTTCCGAGGCCCCGATGGCTTTGGCGGCTTTCAGGAGCGATCCATGAATGTTGCATTTTGTTTTCAATAGAATGATCGGTAACTAAATATTTTCTAACTTATGATGAGGACTGACATGAATTGTCAAAGTTTGTCTGGCTCGTAATTTTTTGGCGAGCCAGCTGTAATCAAAACAAGTGTTTTGTGGTGCAAGAATCTATTTCTTGCCTGAACCACCGAGGGCAAAATTACCGTTGGAACAGTTCCAGGTGAACGTCCTGTCGAAAAATGATGGTGCGGCCTAGTCCAGAATAGAAACAGATGAAGCCGCATAGGTCTCAGCCGACAAATATGCCCACCCTCCGATGCCAAACCATTGGCGCAGAACCAAAACGATAAGACTCGATGACTACTTGATCCTTGATCAGACCAATGCGAATCCACTCGACCAGGTAGCTAGCAGACTCTGTTGAGGAGTCACTGAAGCTAGCAAATATTGAAGCTTGTTATTTGGGATTTCTCAGTAAACTGAACTGATTTATGTTTCATGAAGAATGACCTTATTGTCATTGTTTTTAGGAATGTGATCATGTTTCCAGCGTAAATAGGAACTGGCTTAAATCTCTGACTTGGTAATTTTTAAAGTCTTTCTTTTTGTTTAACTCCAAAACAAGGTGGAGACTTCTTTCTGGCTTCAGTCTTTCTGAGAAATAGTTCAAGCTTGAATTATAGCTGTCGTCGGACTTTTTTATTTCAATAAGGTGAGTGAGCTTGCCATTGAATTCGACCGCGAAATCAACGTCATGCTTCTTCTTGTCACGAAGATAGCAAAGCCGTGTTTTTGCTCCTTCTGTGTCTTCGAGAAACCAATTTCTCTTGAGTAAATGAAGTGCTGCAAGGTTTTCGATTTTGAAGCCTTCGTCGGATTTTACTCGCCCGACATCATAGAAAAAGATTCGGGGTTCCTTTTTAACGGCTTCAGCAACATTCTTAGTATAAGGGTAAACAGTAAAAATGATGTAATAGTTTTCAAGCAATTGAATCCATCGCTTCACGGTTTGAGGGCTGACTGAGAGTTCATCACTTAGATTTTTATATGAAATCCCTCGTCCAACTCGGTGGCTCAGTAATTCGACGAGTGTCTCAATGCTGGAAACGTTTTTAATAGTTTCTTGGTCGATCACATCCTGTCTAAGAATAGCATCTAGATGTGATTTTCTCCATAGAGCTGCTTTTCTGTCTGACTGAGAAAGGAAGGGTTCTGGGAAACTACCTAGTTTTAACATTTCATAGAAAGTTTTTTTTGGTGTGGATGTTCCAAGCTCTTTTAATGAAAAGGGGAGCAGTCGTACGGAGTAATGTCGACCGGCGAGTGAATCCCCTGTTTTTCTGAAGGTTTCCATTTTTGACGAGCCCGTAACAAGAATTTTATTCTTTCCTTTTTCTAGATCGTAAATTCCCTTGAGCCACTGTTTCCACTTATTCATCTTATGAATTTCATCAAAGATGACCAGGCTTTGATCTCGGACCCAAGTTTTCTCTAACATTTCTTTTCGACTCTCGAGGGAGTCAAAATTATAGTATTGAAAATCATTTTGAATATGTTGGGAAAGATAAGTTTTTCCAACTTGCCGAGGCCCGGTCAAGAGAATGAGCTTCTCGCCAAGAAACTCGTTTATAAATGGACTGATGGATCGACTGTTCATTCCCTAAGAATAAGGCATCACCAAACGGAAGTCTATGGCATTTTGGTGCGCACCAAACGGAAGTCTATGGTATTTTGGTGCTATGAGAGCTTTTCAAGCCATTCGATGACTTTTTGGCGATATATAAAGTCATGGCTTCTTAGCACGGGAAAGCTCTGACTTTTATAAAAGTCCTTTAAATTTTAGCATTTATTATGAACTGGGCGAACCGACACACAACCCCGATTTAAAAAGCTGTTCACAGACTTTTCTCATTTTGAGCCATAAGTAGGCACTTGAAACATGATATCAATTTTGATATCATGTTTTTATGAGTAAGACCGAAAAGTTACTAGCCAAACTAAATAGTGGAACAATCTCGGCCCACGAACTGAGGACACTTTTAGGTCAACTTGGGTGGACTTTGGCTAGGCAGAAGGGCTCTCACGAGCAGTGGTTAAAAAAATGGTAAAGTGATTACGCTTGCCACACACTCGAAGGATTTAAAACCTTATCAAATAAAACAAGTTTTGAAGGCATTGGAGGAATAATGGCACTATCTAAAAAAATCAAAGAGCTGATTCCTTACTATTCATACAACGTTCATTATTCGGATGAAGACGAGGCTTACGTGGTATCAGTGGACGAACTTGCTGGTTGCATGACCCACGGGGATTCTCTTGCCGAAGCTTTGGAAATGGCTCACGAAGCTGTTGAAGGTCATCTGGAAGTTTTGCTGTCTGAAAAACAAGAGATTCCAGAACCCATCGCAAAGATTAAAGCCAGCGGTGACTTTCTTGTGAGGAGCAATCCAGAACTTCATCAAAAGCTTATTCGTAAATCTCACCAAGAAGGTTACAAGAGCTTGAATAAGTTCGTTGTAGATAAACTCGAAAAGATTGTAGCAAAATAGCTTTTCACTGAAATTTTTTTGAATTTTGTCTCACAAATGCTTCAGATGCTTCATCTGCAGGGGCCGAGCTTGATCTGTTTAATAGATACAAATCTCAGTTCGACCGGTATCGCGAAGTCATGCGGGAGATTGGAAGAAATAACTCTTGTTATCGTTGCCAAGATGAGATCAAAACTGAGTTAATTAGAAATTCGGGATCGAACTATCGCCTTTACGAAATCAGGTCAGGTGCACCAGTTATTTAAAAATACCACCCGGAGTCACCTATTTTGAGAAGTAGTTTTCTCAGGAATTTAAAGGAAAAAAAGCATTAATTTTTCAAATGGTAACTTGTCTAGTTTCCTATTTTTCTTTCTTATAAATCCCGAATACAACGCTATCAGGAGGATTTATGAATCTAAATATTAAAAGTTTATTGAACGTTCTGGTCATCAGTGGAGCGGCCCTTGTAGCCCATGGTCAAACAACGGAAGAGTTGCAAATTCCCGGGGTAGAAAAATTAACTCCGGTGTTTTGTTCAGCCGACAACGAAAAGGTTTGCGAAGCAAAAGTCGTCAATAACCAATGCAGCATTGTTGAAAAAGCAGGAATTGAATGTTGTTGGGGCACTAGCTGCAATGACTAAGACAGTCGACTTCATTCCAGATCGCGTTTTTCAAGTTTGGAATAACCGGCTTAAAATTGAAATCGAGGCGGCCAACTTATTTGGCCGCCTGGGTGCTAATATGAAAATTCTTTGGGGTGCAAACGATCCTATTGCAGAACTTGCGTTAACTGCTGCCGATGAAGAATTGCGACATGCCGAACTTTGCCGTGAAATTTTAAAATTGAGCCCGAAACCAATTCAGGCTTTATCGCCGGAAATCAAATTGCACTTAGGTCCCCGCAATTTGGATTTACAGGACCACGTTTTATACACAAGTGTTGCATTAGGCTGTGTTACTGAAACGATGAGCACTGCGTTGTTATTACGTATGCACCAATGCGCTGACTCAGGAATTTTTAAAGACACCATCCATGAAATTCTTCAAGATGAAATCAATCACAGTCGCATCGGCTGGGCAGAACTTGCAAGGTACCAACAAAAAAGAAATTTGGAATGGCTTCTTCCCCACATTCAATTGATGATCAACGATTCCTTAAAAACTGAAATCAAACCGATGACTGAAATCCAACCAATGAAACAAGACCTGAGTTCATGGGGAATACTCCCCCACGAAGAAGCTAAAAGGATTTCAATGCAAACAATCAACGAGGTGCTGTGTCCTGGTCTTAACCAAATCCTTAATAATCCCCTCAAAAGCGAGACCAATGTCTAAAGTGCCTTTATCTATTGTGATTATTCTTTTGTCTTACGCAGCTTTAAGTAAAATTTTATGTTTTGGATAAATTTTAGAAAGCAAATCAAGAAGCTTATCAGTTGAGAATCTCTCAATTCGCTGATGCAAAACTTTAATGACCTCAGATTCATGAATCTCAAGTTTTTTCGCAAGCTGAATTTTTTCTAAATCTTTTGAATTGGTATACTTGATAAAGAGCTCGCAAATATCCCACCTGAGCTGCTCTGACGGGAAGTTCAATCCGCCCTATGACCACTTCAATTTCGGTACGAATCTTGAAACTTTTTTTTCAAGATTCTTGAAGATATTGGAGATTTGAATTGAAAGCGGTTTTTATGGCAAACTTTAATACACGAGTGGCTTTTTTCGGCTTTTGCATTTCTTTGATGCTTTCCATGAATACATTTGCATCAAAAATTATTGTCTTGAATGACGACCAATCTCTTATAGAATGTGTACAATGGGTCCTTGATAGCCCTTCAGTGACATCTCGTTCGCAAGCGATTCAAATATGTAAAAAGGGTGCAACAAAAAAATGCATGGATACGGCCTTTCAATCTTCATCGATTACT
>JBKCTJ010000038.1:0-3077 GCA_046318875.1 Pseudobdellovibrionaceae bacterium
GTTGATGATCTGGATTTGTCCGTTTGCCCTGATTGCTCAGGTGATCGACTGAATCAGCAAGCTCTTTCGATTTTGATCAAAGGCAAAAATATTGCTGAAGTTTCCAATATGAGTTGTGAAGATTTGAAAGCCTTTTTTGAAAAAATGGATTTGACCAATAAACAAAAATTAGTTGCAGATAAAATCATTCAACAAGTTTTGCTGCGGGTGGATTATCTCATCCGTGTTGGTGCAGGCTATTTGTCCATGAGTCGGCCAGCCAGGACTTTATCCGGTGGAGAAGCCCAGCGCATTCGATTAGCCACTCAAGTGGGTTCAGGTTTGATTGGAATTCTATACGTGATGGATGAGCCAAGCATTGGTCTGCATCCTCGAGACCATCATCGACTTTTGGAAATCATTGGAGAGCTGCGTGATCGTGGCAACACCATTATTCTGGTTGAACATGATGAAGACACCATTCGCTTTGCAGATCATGTCATTGATTTGGGACCACGGGCGGGAAAATTGGGTGGAGAAATTTTGGCCATGGGGACCCCAAGCCAAATTGAACATAACCCAAAGAGCCTAACTGGGCACTACTTGTCAGGTAAAAAAGCTATTCTAACTCCGTCGACTCGAAGAAAAGGCAATGGATTAAATCTGTTTTTAAAGGGCGCTCATGGAAATAATTTACAAAATGTAGATTTGAAAATTCCATTGGGAACATTCACTTGTGTGACGGGTGTGTCAGG
This sequence comes from Pseudobdellovibrionaceae bacterium, assembly GCA_046318875.1. Taxonomy (GTDB): domain Bacteria; phylum Bdellovibrionota; class Bdellovibrionia; order Bdellovibrionales; family Bdellovibrionaceae; genus JBKCTJ01. The sequence goes on from JBKCTJ010000038.1 coordinate 735, forward strand.
CAGTGGAAAAAGCACTCTGGTGGTGGACACCCTTTATAAAATTTTAGCTGCGCATTTTTATAATGCTCTTTCAAAGCCAGCTCCCTACAACAGTATTTCTGGAATCGAGCATTTAGATAAAATCATTGATATTAATCAAAAGCCTATTGGAAGAACACCACGCTCAACTCCTGCAACCTACGTTGGACTTTTTCCCCTGATTCGGGATTTGTTCGCTGCTTTGCCGGATTCGAAACTGCGTGGCTATGTTCCCGGACAGTTTAGTTTTAATGTCAAAGGCGGCCGCTGCGAAGCTTGCCAAGGGCATGGACAAATTCGAATGGAAATGCATTTCCTTAGTGATGTTCATGTGACTTGTGATACGTGTTTGGGCCGCAGGTATAGTCGAGATACCTTGAATATTAAATACAAAGAAAAATCCATTGCCGATGTGCTTGAAATGAATGTTTCTGAAGCTTTGGAGTTTTTTGTGAATCACTCCAATATTCGTCGCAAGCTTGAAACTCTGCAGCGAGTGGGATTGGATTATATGACTTTGGGTCAAAGCTCCACCACACTTTCTGGTGGTGAAGCACAAAGAGTCAAACTATCAAAAGAACTCTCGAGGCGTGGCACGGGGAAGACGCTTTATATTTTGGATGAACCCACAACGGGCTTGCACTTTGAAGATATAAAAAAGCTTGTGGAGCTGATGCAGGAATTGGTTCAGCAAGGAAATACCCTTGTCGTTATCGAACACAATATGGATGTTGTAAAAAATGCTGATTTCGTCGTTGATATTGGACCTGACGGCGGAAAACATGGTGGACTTGTCGTTGCGCAGGGGACACCCGAGGAAATTACAAAATTCAGCCAAAGCGAAACCGGAAAATTTTTAAAATATGTTTTAAAGCCTCAGAAAAAGGAATCAAAGAATGCTGAAATATTTTCGAACTAGTTTTATCTTCTCATTTGTCGGATTGATCTTGGCGTATATCGTTGCTTCGATTTACACGGATTCAACGGCTGGAATTGTTCAATATCTGTTTATCACGATGGTTCTTTCTGTTCTGGAAATTTCTCTTTCTTTTGATAATGCTGTGGTCAATGCAAAGGTTTTGGAAACGATGACTCCGGTTTGGAGACACAGGTTTATTACTTGGGGAATGTTGATTGCTGTTTTTGGAATGCGCTTGATTTTTCCTTTAGCAATTGTTTCGGTCATGACTTCCATTGGTCCATGGGAAGCGTTGATGATGGCGGCCCAAAGACCGAAAGAATATGCGGATATCATGCTTTCTTCCCATGTGCAGATTTCAGCTTTTGGTGGAAGTTTTCTTTTAATGGTGGCTTTAAGGTTCTTTTTGGATCACCACAAAGACGATCATTGGATTCAGTGGATTGAAAATCCTTTAGCAAAGTTAGGAAAGCTTGAAAGTGTTCAAATCGGCTTAACCGTGATGCTCATTTTGATCATGACAAAATTGATTAACGAAGCTGATCAAATGAAATTTTTAATTCCAGCCATTTGGGGTGTGGTCGTTCACATCATAGTCGATGGAATGAGTTCCCTGCTAAAGTCAGACGATGGGCCGGGAATTGATTTAGGTCGCGCCAGTGCTGCTTCATTTATTTATTTAGAAGTCCTGGATGCATCTTTCAGTTTCGACGGAGTTGTCGGAGCTTTTGCAATTACTAACAACTTGTTTATTATTATGATCGGTTTGTCCGTGGGTGCATTTTTTGTGCGAAGTTTAACTATTTTTTTCGTCGAAGAAAAAACGCTGAAGTCATTTCGGTTTTTAGAACATGGCGCTTTTTACGCGATTCTGACTTTGGCGATCATGATGTTGTTGGGTCCATTTGTGCATATTCCTGAGTGGATCACAGGGGTGTCGGGTGCAGTACTGATCGCGTTGTCCATTTTTGCTAGTATTCAACACAAGAAAAAATCGGGACTTGAAAATTGAAGTCCCCGGGACTTGAAAATTGAAGTCCCAGACTCAAAATCCCAGACTTAAAATCCCGCGGTGGACCACAGTAAACCATCGCGAAGGCCTACTCCTGGAATCACTAGACGGTGGGTTTCAGATAATCGAAGAATTGTTTGCACAAGGGTCATCGCGGGAACGATGACATCAACTCGGTCAGGTCGCATGTCCAAGTGGGCTTGCCTGTCCTTGATTGAAATTTTTTTCACTTCTTCTAAAATGGAAGTGAGTTCTTTGTAAGTCAGATGTGTCGTGGGTGTTTTCCCCAAGATCAATTTACGCAATTGTCCCATGCAGTCCAAAGTGCCGCCGGTTCCCACTGCAAAATCCAGTTGGTGGGATCCCTGTTGCGATTCGATATGATGGATTAAAG
>JBKCTJ010000039.1:0-9792 GCA_046318875.1 Pseudobdellovibrionaceae bacterium
CGTTTAATAATAAATTGAGCGCTGTTGCAGGATCTAGTTTAACAAGCGGACAAGTGTGGATCGGAAATGGATCAAACCAAGCAGTTGCAAGAAATTTTAACATTTCAGATTTAAGATCCACAGTGAGCGGAAGCTGGTTTACAGCCTCGGGAGCATGCGCGAGCGGGCAAGCCCTCACATACAGTTCTGTGACCGACACGGTCTCCTGCCAAGCTTACACACTGACATCATCACAAGTGACAACAGCTTTGGGTTATACACCGGCCAATCCAACAAACTATGTTGCTAAAACAGGTGACACGATGACCGGTACCCTGAACCTAGCAAGTAATGGTTTAACTGTGGGAACAAATCAGTTTGTGGTGAGTGGTGGCAACGTCGGGATCGGGACAACGGCTCCAGCCTATTCATTGGATTTAATCAAATCATCTGGAGCAAACGTCCATGTTAGCGGTTCTGGATCTGATACCGGATCGTTTTTGAATGTCAATGCAGGAAGTGTAGTCCGATGGGGTGCGAATGCCTCTTTCGATACGGGAAGTTGGATTTCAAAAACTATAACGAACCAGTCGATTATTGAAATGGGATCTTCGAACTTTACAATCTATCATAATGCCAACCCGACTGTCGGTGCCTATGTGCCATCGCCCCGCCTGACAATTAATTCAACTGGCAACGTCGGTATCGGGACGACAATACCTAGCGCCAAATTGGATGTGAATGGATCGATTCGATTTGGAGGAAGAACAACCAATCGGGTGACTGTATGTAGCTTTTCTGGAACACCATCTGAGAGCATAACGAATCGATTTTATCGATATTGGGTTTCATCAGATTGTGACAATGGCTTACCACAAGGTAGTTGCATCGGAGCTTTATCGAAGACTAACCATTGCGGTGGAGATCAAGACTGGGAAGTCGTTTATCCCGGAGAAGATCCTGGGTCAGCGGGAGGAGTAGCCACCAATGGAGGTATGGCGTGGTGGACATCAACCCCATGTGGTAATGCTAAAATTCGAGCGACATACTGGTGTGATAATTAACAGGTCAGGTGGTTCAATCGTCGGGATTGGCACGACAATTCCGTCCGAGAAACTTGAGGTAAATGGTGCAATTAAAGCCACTGAATATAAAGGACTCAGTACGACGAGTAATTTCCAGCGGATTACCTCTTCTGTGAGCGGAACCGAGGGTGGTTATGCAACAACAAATTGCCCGTTGGGCTATACCCTCATTTCTTGGGGTTTAGTTATTGATCGACGAACTCAGTCGGGAACGTCGGGATGGAATAACGGGGGAACGCTCTCGTGTGAGCAGAATGGTAATGGAGTACAGACAGGTTTGAACAATTATAGCGGTGGCTCAGATCAGACTCTGGTTGTTTGTCAAGGACTTTGCGCGAAAGATTAATTCAGTTTTCGGAATCTGACAATCAGGTTTCATACAGGGAATGTCAGTATCGGGACGACGACCCCAGGAGAGCTCCTCGAAGTCGCTTGAACGATGCGGACAAACACTTTTGCAATCTCGCGATGCTGCGAGCATCTGCCCTTCCAATTACCACGCAGTCGATTGGGCTCATCACCTACTAGGGCGTGTCCTCATTTGAGCGCGCATCGGCGGCGATGTGTATTTTAGTTGTCGGTTAACACGGACAAAGTTCTTTCGGAACATCTCGCCAAGGTGCAGCCGTGCGAAGCTTCCACAAAATTGCTTCCATAACATCACGATTATTTTTTGATTTTCTGCAGCCTTTGGATCTCATTATGACTTGAAGTTGTTGCCATAAAAAATCATTCAATCCTCGACGAACCATGGAAATTACCTCCGTTAGTCTAGTTTTTCGCACTAACTTGATCCATTCAATTGGGCTAAGGTCGAGAAATTTAAGCCATCAAATGAGGACACGCCCTAGGAGAATTCTAAAAGATAATCACAAAAATCTTTCAGTGGAACAAGATCAACTTCCCCAGGTCCAACTCCTCGTTTTCCAATCGCTGTAACGAATGCTCGGCGGATTTTTTTATTTGTTGCAACAAGCGCAGCTGGGACTGGAATTTCTCCGTTTTTTGTCGACCCAAGCTTGATCTGCACTAAAGTTATTTTTTTGTCCGACTCAACAATGAGATCGATTTCTTCTTTTTCTTTGGTGCGCCAAAAATACAAATCCCAATTCTGACAAAAATGGTCTTTCGTTTTGATGGCTTCTGCAATGACCAGATTTTCAAACAAATGACCCGCCTGTGGAACACTCAATATGGAATCCTGCTCCTGGTGAGATTGCAAACGAACGGCGATGCCGATATCCATAAAGTAGGTTTTCGGCATTTTGATAAGCCGCTTGTTTAGATTTGAGTGATAGGGCTTTAAGATATACAGAATCCCATTATTTGCTAGGAGTGATATCCAATCTTTGACAGACTTCCCAGTGACACCGGCATCATTTCCCAGGGATTCAAAATTGAGTAGTTCCCCAACTCGGGCGGCAAGGAGGCGCAATACGGTAGAAAAAGCAGATAGTTTTTCAACCCCAGCCGTTCGGGCGATATCTTTTTCAATAAACGTCGAATAATAATCGTTCAGAAATGAAACAGGCTTTAACTCAGGGCGAACCCACAGCTCTGGAAATCCACCTCTGAAAAGAATTTGTTTCAGTTCGATTGTTGGATCGTGGGCCCAAATTTCATGAGCTGATAGACCATGAACCTGAAATAGACTGATTCGACCGGCTAGAGTTTCTTTCAGTGCTCGATCAATTTCGGTTTGGTTTGATCCTGTCATGCGGAACGCCGCTGGCATCGTTGGGATATGGTTTTCGAGTCGGCTGCGACGTTGCTCATCGATGTTCTTTTTGATTGAAAAAAGCAAATTTGGGGCTCTCTGGATTTCATCAATCAAAGTGGGAAGGCCAAGCTGTGAAAGAACAAACTCAGGGTCTTGAACAACTCGTTCTTGCTCATTGGGATCGTCTAGAAAGATTTTTGACCGTGGGGCTGGAGCCATTTTAAGAAGCATCGAGGTCTTCCCAACCTGGCGAGGCCCTCGCAGAAGTATGGCCTCAAGGCTTCTGTTTTGATCCCAATTATTTAAAAAATCCCTTTTTATCCACATATTTGACGATATTGAACCATTGGTTCAATATCGTCAAATAGTTTGAACATCGTCGGGATTGGCACAACAACTCCTGAAGGTACCGGCATGCCTAGGGCCCAGGAGGTCCATTCATTTTCAACGTTATTGAGTGCTTGATGCTTTAACTGAGCAAGAGTCTCAGAAAATCTTTTCTAGATCATCTAAAGGAATCAGCTGGGTTTCAACAAACACTCCGTCTTTGAGACATGCTAAAATTTCTTCTCCAAATTTCTTCTCCAAATTTTTCGACTTTGGCGTCTCCGAATCCATAAACTTGTTGCAGTTCAGGCAGTGTTTTTGGCCATTTTAAAACAACTTGTCGCAAGGATTTATCACCTAAAACAACAAATGCTGGAACATCCAATTGTTTGCTTTTATGCCGTCGCCAAGCTTTCAAAGTATCAAACATGACCTTTTGTTCTGAATTCAGCTCCTGATCCAGGACAGAATAAGGTGATTTTTTTTTGGTCGATTTTCCAAATGCTTTTTCTTTCGTGTCTTTCAGAATCGTCATGGTCTTTTCAAAAAATGCTTTTTCGGGAAGTGCGATTTTACGCAATGATTTGGGATCACACACATCGCAGTGCCCGCATTTTTCAATTCTTTGCACGTCTTTGTAATAAGTTAAAATTTCGGCGTGCCGACATTCGGCCACTTCTGAATAGTTCACAAGACATTCTAAATTTCGATACCTCGCATTTTTAATTTCTTGTGGCGCTGACGAGGACTGAATAAAAAAAGACTGTAGACCTTTGTCTTTTTTTGAATACAACATCAAACAAGTTGATTCTTTTCCATCGCGACCAGCACGGCCCATTTCCTGATACAAAGAATCAATATTTCCAGGCATTTGATAATGCACAACCAAGCGCACATCGGGGTGATCAATGCCCATTCCAAAAGCGTTGGTGGCAACGAGGATGCGAGTTTGATTTGTTTCATAATCATTTTGTGTCTGAGAACGCTGCAGAGAACTCATTCCTGCGTGATAATAATCCACACCGGAAAATCGGCTTTGCAAAAAAGTACACACTTCTTCAGTAACTTTTCTGGTTCCACAATAAATAATCACTCGACCCTTAGGGTTTTGTTTGATGCTTTGAAGCAGATACAGTTTTTTTGCTTCGTCATCTGAACAAAATTCGACCTGATAAAATAAATTGTTTCTATAAAATCCATGAACATGTTTTTCAGGCTTCATTAATTTCAAAGCCCGAGAAATATCAGCAACCACCGTTGGCGTTGCAGAAGCCGTCAAGGCAAGGACAGGAACATCAGGCCGCAATTGTTTTAAAACACTGAGCTGGCTGTATTCTTCTCGAAAATCGTGTCCCCACTGGGAAACACAATGAGCTTCATCAACTGCAAACAAAGCAATTTTTTTATTTTTGATCCAAGTATGAAAACCTTCTTTTTGCGCTCTTTCAGGAGAAATATATAATAAAAAGCCTTCATTTTTTTGAATGCGATCAAAAATTTCACGTTTTTCAGCATCAGACTGGCCCGAGTATAAAGCGCCGGCAGGAATATTCATTTTTTGCAGGGAGCTGACCTGATCACGCATTAAAGCAATCAGTGGCGAAATCACAATGACCAATTGTTGTTTCATGATTGCAGGCAGTTGATAACACAGGGACTTGCCACCACCGGTGGGAAGAATGGCCAAGACATCCTTATTTTTTAAGACAGCAGAAATGATTTCCTGCTGCCCATTGCGGAAACCCTTCAGGCCAAATCGATCATTCAATGTTCCGAGTAAATCTAGTGTCATTCTGTGCTTGAAACCTTAAGTTGTGTTTTCAATACTTGCAATCTGCATTGGGGTGCAAAAACCAAAGATGCCCCTTATTCTTACTCATTTGATTCGAAGAACGAATCATCAAGCCCAAGCAAAAGCTTGAAGAGCCTATCAATCAAGCAAAACAGTCATGGGAAGATTCAATGACTGTGCAAAAGAAAATTGCGAATCTGCAATCATTCTTCTTTAGCAATGGAATGCCCTTTGATAAAATTTCGTCCTTTAAAGAAAAATAGATTGATTTACTTTTAGCATCGATTTAACTCATCATATGAAAATACCGTCTCACCAGCTTGAAGCCTTTGTTGTGGTCGCCCAAACCGGGCATTTTACCAAAGCTGCGAAAAAATTAAATGTGACTCAGTCAGCACTCTCACAAAGAATTTTGAATTTAGAAAGTTTTCTGCAGACGAGTTTGTTTATTCGTGAACGCAGTGGACTGCGTCTGACTGCAAAAGGTGAAGAATTGTTGCGCTATTGTCATATTCAGCAACAGCTGGAAAATGAATTTATTTCTGAACTAAACGAACCGACGTCTTTGCTGTTTAAGCCAACGCTGCGAATCGCAACGTTTTCATCCATTGCCAGATCCCTGCTGATTCCAGCGGTGTCTGATTTAATTCAAGCGAATCAAATCCAATTTCATTTATTCACTCGGGAACTTGGTGAACTGCAAGCCATGCTTTCTAGCGCTGAAGTGGATTATTTGATTATCGATCAGAAAAGCCAAAATCAAACCATCGAAAGTCTGTTCCTGGGCTACGAAGAAAATGTGATGATCTGTGCAGCCGGCCAGAAAAGGCAACCTGTTCAATGGATCATTGATCACGACGAATTGGATGACGTGTCGATGAAATATCAGCGAATCAATAAAATCAGTTCTAAAAAAGTGAACAAAAGATATTTAGATGATGTCTATGGTTTGATTGATGGGGTTCGAAACGGATTAGGCACAGCGATTGTTCCCCTGCATTTAATCAGAAAAGATGACGATTTGGATATTGTGAACGCTGAAAAAATTCTTTACACCGAAGTGTGGTTGCATTTTTACCAACAGCCTTATTATACCAAGCTTCACGGACAGGTTTTATCGGCGATGAAAAACTATTTTGGAAAAAAACTGGTTCAACAGAAATCAAGTTAGGTGTGTTTGAATCAGTTTGAATAAGTGCGATTCGAATTCGAGATGTTTTCTGATGAGCCAAGGGTTCAGTTAACGCAAAGTTACAAAAAATAATTCTTATGCTTCCATTTCAAAGAAGATGACGTTTTTACTCTAAAATCTATTTTATTCGATTTGGAGTCAAAAATTCAGCTTTTGGTCTTGGGTTTTAGATTCTCAGGTGCCAAAGTGGGTCCATTTATCTTGATCTCGTTGAGCATTTGTTTTCAAATTCCAACTGTAGAAGAATTAAACGTTTTAGTTTGAACCTCATAAACATGGGAGCTTTTTGTGAACACTCGACGATATTCAGCTCAGTTATTCATTTCTGGTTTGATCTTAGCCTTGACGGTCCCAGCATTTTCCCAAATTAAAGCTTTGGTTGTTTTGAAAAGCGAAGCTTCTCATGAAAAAATTCACCGCGGTTATTTGGCTCGGTCCAAAACAGCTTTTCGCTCTGTGGTTCGAACAACGACAGATGTGAGAATGATCGACTCTTTAGCACATTTAAAAACTGTCATTGTCGAAGTTTCTTCCGAAGCAGAACTTCAAGCTCTCCAAAAAAATGCACAGCAACCAGATTCAGAAATCCTGATGGTGGAAAAAGAAGTTTGGCATCCACTTCCTGAGCCGGTTCGCCAACGATACCTTGCGAATAAAAATTCTGTTTTGAACCAGGCCTTCACTGAGGGAGAAAACGAAAGCTCATCAACACCTGCACAACCACCTGCACAACCATGGGGAATTGCCACTGTGAAGGCTCAGCTGGCTTGGTTGCAATCTTCCAAAGGATCCCAGTCCAGAGTCCTAGTTTTAGATACAGGAATCGACAAAGATCACCCAGCTCTTCGCGATAATTTCGAAAGTGGAAAAGATTTTATCGGTGATTCCCAAGTTGCACCTTATCCATTTTTTGATGGCAATGGCCATGGATCCCACACAGCTGGAACAGTTGCAGGAGTTGAGCTGCCTTCGGGATTTTCCGGTGTCGCACCAAAAACGCGAATCCTTGCAGGAAGAGTTTGCGCCTCCTTGGGTTGTCCGAACACGTCGATTGCCCAGGGAATTAACTGGGGCATTGAACAAAAAGTAGATGTCATCAGCATGTCTCTTGGTGGAGGCTTTATCACGAATACTGAAAAGCTCGCAGTTCAAGCCGCTGAAAATGCAGGTGTCGTGATCGTTGCAGCTTCTGGCAACGGTTGCACAGCTGCCGGCACGGGCTGTTCACCCATCAGTTTTCCAGCGGCACTGCCAACTGCAATTGCAGTTGGCGCTATCAATCCAGAATTGAAGAAAACAGAGTTTTCACAATTCGGTCCGGGCCTTGATGTTGTTGCACCTGGGGCTGCTGTTGTTTCAACAGTTCCAGTTGGCACAGGTCGAAATTCAAAAGTTCTCGTGGGCCTTCCAGGAAAAATGGTTCTAGTCAATAGCGTGAGTTTCACTGGAGCTAAAGATGCGACTGAGGCTGAAAAAAACGCTCTCATCTTGGCAGGTCTCGGCAAGCCAGAGGATTTTGCGAAAATCAACGCTCAAGGAAAATTTGTTCTAGTTCAGCGCGGAGAAATTAAATTTTTGGAAAAAGTGCAAAACGCCATCAATGCCCGAGCTGCTGGAGTCATGATTTATAATAATACTGCTGGCTTAACTCAAGGCGCTTTAACTCAGGATGGAAGCGTGCTTCCAGTTCCTGTAGCTATGATTGAAGAAAGCACAGGGAAAGAAATCGCAAAGCAGCTACAAGCCGGAGTCATTTTGGATGCCTCTATTCAAACTGAAAAATCAGATTATGCAAGCTTCGATGGAACTTCAATGGCGACACCACATGTTTCAGGCGTTGTGGCATTAATGAAATCAGCAAATCGAAAATTATCTCCTGAACAAGTGCGAAAGATCATTTCTGAAACAGCAACAGCCTTGGGTCCAAATGATCAAAATCAATACGGTGCTGGTTTAGTCAATGCCGAGGCTGCAGTGAATGCAGCGATCATGACTCCAGGTCAGTTAGTTACCAACTAAGATATAAAATCCGCAGATAAATAAAAATGTGGCCATCAAAACTTCTTTTGATGGCCATTTTTTTTGGTGCAAGCATTCAAACAGTCCCGCAAACAGCGGGCCTGTGATTGCCACTGAGGACAGTGTTGCAATATTCCCCAGCTTGATCGCCGTTAAATAAAAACAAAGGGAGACAAAGGTTCCTAAAAAACTTCCCATGGTCACTTGAAATTTTGATTTCAAATTCAGAGTCTGAAATTTTTTAAGGATGTGAATTTTTTTGAAAAAAATATGGATCAAGAAAAATCCGAATAAAGCTCCACTGCAACGAATGAAGTGACCATTTAAGACATGAAAGTCAGGGGAGTCGTTAAAACCATATCTGGTTAAAACTACGCCCACGGCATCTAAAGCGACACCGATTAAGGCAAAACCTAATCCTTGCACATTCCAAGTGCCCGTGGATTTTTTACTTTCTAGAGAAAATATAACAAGGGATCCAATCAAAAAAAAGACGGCATACAGTTGGGTGGCTTTCAGGGTTTGTGAAAACAAAATCCAATTCAAGGTGCCAATGATCAATGGCTGAAAACCGAACAACATCAAAGTTCGTGAGGGTCCCAATTTGAAAAAGGCTTGCAGTAAAAATAAATCACCAATGACAAGGCCAATAAATCCGGAAGTCACCAGTGAAATCAAAGTGAGCATCGAGATTTTGTCAAAGCCACCAATCCAAGGACAGATCAAAAGCAAAAACGAAGTGGCGACCATCACTTTAAAAGTGTTCATCCACAGTGTTCCAAGTTTTTCAGTGTACTGAGCAAAAACTAAACTCGCGACTGCAAAACTTAATGTGGAACACAGAGCTAAGAAATAGGGAAGGGCTGATGAATTTTCAATGGTGATTACTTATGATAAATAATCTTTGGAAGCAAGTGTCTGAACATATGTTTCTGCAAGAGTTTGTGCAAGAGTTTGTGACAGATTATCTGGCGACATTCCACCTTCATCCCTACAAAACATCAATGAAAGAAGATTCTTGTCTAGACAATTTTCAAAGGGGTAAGTTAGGGTTTTGAGATGCTTCATTTACCTGATCTGATTCGAGATTTAGCTATCATCTTGGTGACAGCTTCCATTGTTGTTCTTGTTTTTAAAAAGCTAAAACAGCCTGTTGTTTTAGGATATCTTGTCGCTGGTTTTTTGGTTGGTCCCCACTTTGATCTTTTCCCGACAGTGAAAGAAACAAAAAATATTCAAACTTGGGCTGAAATCGGTGTGATCTTTATGCTTTTTGGCCTGGGTCTGGAATTTAGTTTCAAGAAATTATTTAAGGTCGGTAAAAGTGCCGCAATCACAGCCAGCTTTGAAGTTTTGTTTATGCTTGGCGTGGGTTTTATTTTAGGCCAAAGCTTTGGTTTTAATAAAATGGACAGTTTGTTTTTGGGGGGGATTCTTTCCATCTCATCGACGACGATTATTGTGCGGGCCTTTGATGAAATGGGTTTAAAAGCTCGCAGCTTTGTTTCTTTAGTTTTTGGCGTCCTGATTGTCGAGGATTTAATTGCCATCTTGTTGTTGGTGGTTTTGTCATCTGTTGCAGTAACTCAGACCTTCTCTGGGGAAGCTCTGGTTTTTTCTTCTTTGAAATTGATCTTTTTTCTGATCATCTGGTTTATCCTAGGAATCTATTTTCTAC
>JBKCTJ010000040.1:0-2366 GCA_046318875.1 Pseudobdellovibrionaceae bacterium
GTTTAAATCAATTGCATCCAGAGCTAGTCAAACTATTGGGATCTTTAAAGTTCCGAATGACCCACGCACAAAATCTTTTGAATCATTCTATGGAAGTGGCTCAATTATCTGGCCTCATCGCTGCAGAACTGGGAATGAATGTGAAGCTAGCGCAGCGAGCAGGATTGCTTCACGACATTGGAAAAGCAGTGGATCACGCGATTGAAGGCAGCCACGCCATCGTTGGTGCCGAGTGGGCGAAAAAATATGGTGAGTCCGAAGAAATTTGTCATGCCATCCGCGCCCATCATGAAGAAGAAAAACCGCAAACAGCTTTGGCTTGGATTGTTTTAACTGCAAATATTTTATCAAATTCAAGACCCGGCGCTCGTCGTCCACAGATGGATACATTTTTGCGAAGACTTGAAGAAATCGAAAGTGTTGGAAACAGCTTTGATGGAGTTTTGAAAACATACGCTTTGCAATCGGGTCGTGATGTCCGAGTTTTCGTTGAAAGTGAAAGAGTCACCGATGATCAAACAACCATGCTGTCTCGAGATATCGTGCGCAAGATGGAGCGTGAAATGCCTCAGCTTCAACAAATCAAGGTTACTGTGATTCGAGAAACAAGGTCTGTTGATCATGCACGCTAAACCTGCTGATCAAGTGGATTTCAAGGCGACTCCTTCGGAGCAGTTGCAAATCTTGAAAAAAGGTGTGGCTGAATTGATTAGCGATGCCGAGCTTTTAAAAAAGCTTGAAAAGTCATATCAAACCAAAAAACCACTGTTAATTAAATTTGGTGCTGATCCCACAAGACCCGATATCCATTTGGGGCATACCGTTGTGATCAATAAGCTCAAAGCATTTCAAGATTTAGGACATCATATTCATTTCTTGATCGGCGATTTCACAGCCTTAATTGGTGATCCGTCGGGCCGAAATTCCAGCAGGCCAATTATGACCGAAGAAGATGTTCGAGAAAATGGAAAAACATACGCACAACAAATTTTTAAGATTTTAAATCCAGAAAAAACAGAAATTGTTTATAACTCTAGTTGGCTTAAAAATTTAAATTCCATTGATTTTGTGAAGCTTGCTGCAAAAATGACAGTTGCAAGAATGATTGAGCGCGATGATTTTTCAAAACGCTATAAAGAAGGATCACCGATTTATATTCATGAATTCTTATATCCTCTGACCCAGGGTTACGATTCTGTCGCTTTGAAGTCCGATGTGGAATTGGGTGGAACAGATCAAAAGTTTAATCTGTTGGTTGGCCGGGATTTACAAGGAGCTTGGGGGCAAGATGCTCAGTGTGTTCTAACGATGCCAATTTTAGAAGGCCTTGATGGCGTAAATAAAATGTCCAAAAGTTTAGATAATTATATTTCCGTGGTGGATAGTCCCAAGGATATGTTCGGTAAAACACTGCGTACATCAGATGAATTGATGTATCGATTTTATGAGTTGCTGACGGATTTGACTGTTGGTGAAATTACAGAATTGAAAAACGATGTGGCTTCGGGAAAACGCCATCCCAAAGATGTGAAAGTGAATTTGGCCAAAATGCTGATCACTCGGTTTCATTCAAAACAAGATGCAGATAATGCCGAAGCTGAATTTCAAAGAATATTTGTGGACAAGGGACTTCCTGATCAAATCGACGAATTTAAAATCAGTGGTCAAGAAATCGGGATTTCCCAACTGATTGTGATGTTTCACGGGGCGCAATCCAACAGCGATGCTGCTCGTTTGATTCAAGGTGGGGGCGTTTCCATCGATAACGTAAAACAATCTGATCCACGACAAAAATTGAATCTAACATCAGGCCAAAATTTATTGTTCAAAGTAGGCAAGAAAAAATTTGTGAAAGTGATTGTGGGTTAAAGTGAAAATCAAGTTTTTACCTCAGAATATTGAAATTGAAGCAAGCCCTGAAAAATCAGTTTTACAAGTTGCGAACGAAAATAAAATTGAAATTAAATCCTTGTGCAAAGGTCAGCCCAGTTGTGCTGAATGCCGCATCCGTATTGTTCAAGGCGAAGACTTTGTGATGGCGCCGTCAAAGGCTGAATTAAATTTAATTGGAACAATCGAAGAGAAAAAAAAAATAAACGTTGAACTCTATAAATAATATTAAAGCAATTTTAACGATGGATATCTTTAAGAAATATGAAGTATCAAGACAACAAATTATTATATATTTACTATTTTTGTTAAAATACATTTGCTAAATTCGTACAAACTTATATTATTAATATTTTTTTTTGATTTTTCTATTATAGCTAAATATTAATTTTTCTTTTTTAATTTTAATTACAGATATGAATGTCTATATGGATTAGAATTTATTATAAATATTCAAATATGATGAATTATTAATA
>JBKCTJ010000041.1:0-13338 GCA_046318875.1 Pseudobdellovibrionaceae bacterium
GGGTAAATGGAAAAAACAAGCTCTTTGATTTTGCTTCATTATCGCCAGTTAAAATGGCAACTTTGATCTTTCTTTGATAAAAATACTCCACCATTTCTGTAAAATTAGGTTTCAGGGAATCGGTCATGGAAAATTTAAATAAAATGGCTTCATTTTTTTTGAATTGAATTTCAAATTCTTTGTGATTTTGTTGGCATAAGCTTTTACTCACCTCGTATGTGTTACCCATGTGCAATCCCGAAATTCCCTGACCCGGGATTTCCTTGATTTTTTGAAATTGCTTTTGGTTTTGAAGAATTTGTGGGTGTGAAATATTTTTTTGATCTGTAAAAAATAAACGTAATTTATTAGCAATAGGATGATTTGAATAAGATTCAAGAGCTAAAAGAAGCTCGATCTGAACCGAGGGGATTTCGCTGATATTAGGCGTGAACACCAAGGTTTCAGGTTCGGTCAGTGTTCCAGTTTTATCAAAACAAACACTTTGTATTTGATTTATCTTTGAAAATATATCTGCTTCGCGCACTATGAATCCCAGCGATCGTGCGCGCAACATAAAGCGAGACATAATCAGAGGTATTCCAAAAGCCATCGCACAGGGGCAGGCAATGATCGTCAAAGCAAATGCTCGGTAAAGTGCCTCACTCCAAGGTAAGATTCCAAAGAAGGTTGTGACAAGGACAAAACCTGCAGCAATAGCAAAAACAGTTTGTATTAAATATTTTGAAATTGAATCTGAGACTTTTTGAAGATTGTTTTGATACACCTTTTTGTGGCTGATGCTGTTCAAAAGATTTAAGTAATTCGAATTTTCTGCTTTTTCTAGAGTCTCCAGCAAAACCGAGCCGCTGCGCAATCGATATCCTGAAGGCACAACCATTCCTTCAGTAAAAAGCTTCACTTCCGGTTCGCCATTAATGGAGGACGCATCAAAATAGGCGTGATGACTTTTGAGCTGACTTTCTACAGGTAAAAATTCCTCTTGGGTCAGCTCCAAAGTCATGCCGACTTGAATTTGATCGAGTGATAAAACATAAATTTTTTCATCCACAATTTGTCTGACAAAAGAGAAATCTTTCGGGATTTCATTTGCTGCTTTTTGCAGGCGACTTTGAACAAAGCGTGTTGCCAGGATCAAAGTTAAAAAACTTGAAAGGGAATCGAAATACATAGGAAATGAAAGTGTGCTTGTGGCAACGTCTAAAGTATTTTGAGTTGTCCACATCAAAAGGGACCCTGAAGAGGCTAGAAATCCTAAAAGGGAAGCTATAGTTAATGATAGATCCAGTGAAAATTCTTTGTTTTTTAAATTCTGCCAAGCTGAAAGGTATAATGGTTTTAGAACGAAAAATGGAAATGGAAGATAAAGTGCAAACTGAAGCCATGAAAAAGCAAATTTGTAATGCGCACTTGCACCGAAATAATCAGCTAAAGCGAACATCATAATATTTGAAGTTAAGCTAAAGGCCACCCCAAGACGAACCAGTTCCATGCGTTTTTCTTGAGTGACCGAAGTATTTTCTTTTTCGCTCCAAAGCAATGGGCGAAAATGAAATCCGCTGGACTTAATTTCCTGTGCAAGTTCGGCACAATGAAAAGAGGGATTAAGCGTCAGTTCAGCAATTCGCAGATCATGGCGATATTCAAAGTGCTGCACCCCTGAAGCTTGCTGCAGAACCTTATTCAACTTGCCAATGCACTTCGAACATTTGACACCTTCGACAAAGACACGAAAACGATTCTGCGTTTCAGGGTGAAAAAAATAGGAGCGAATTTCTGGCCGGTCCAGGTCTGCGAGGTCGATCTGCATCCCTGTTACATATTCATCTTTTGTGCCTGAATTAAAAAAGGATCAGGTCCAAATCCGTGACGATTTGGCCTGAAATTGAAGTCTGGTTTGAATTCAAAAGAGACAATTTGTCTCAGATGGCCGGGCTATTTGATTTGAATTTTCTCGTTTTGAGGATCGGAAAGTTTTCGAAGATCATTCAATTCCGTCATCACTTCTGGTGGAAGGTGGGTGCCCGAACTGCCCGAATATCCCATAATGATACTCTCTTCATAAGCTTTATAACATTCCTTTGCTTGTGGTGAATGAGGCACGCGCTGAATGCAAGAAGCATAAAAAGACTCATGCAAAGTCCAAAGCAAATGATCAGGAATCATCTGATAAGTTTGACCAACTAGATAAAGCATTTTTGCGGTTTGCTTTTGGTCAGGTTTCTTTTGAAAACCTCCCGTGAGCAGAGCATTTGCTCTTAAAATTTCGACATGTCCCGCATTGGAAGAGCGTTGTTTCGAATTGATTTCTTCTGCGGATGTAATCAATTTTTGCGCTTGAGTCATGATTTGTGTGACAGAGTCGATTTTGGATTTTCCCCCTTCTTTCTTCCAAATTTGAACGGATTTTTTCCATTGCTGAAGATCGTCTTTCACAAAGTAAGGCAGGTTTTTGGCAGCTCCTGAAAGTTCCAGTAGTTTCAAAGCTGCATCGGGGTTATTTAAGTATTTCACTGTGATAGCCAAACCGTATCTGACAAGTTTTTCTGCTCCGAAGAGTGGCAATTTATTTTGCTCGATGATCGTAGTTTCAATGGTTTTCAGAGCATCATCATACTGCCGAACAGAAATCAAATATTCTACCTTTTCGATAGGATCCAACTTGGTCAAAGTGTCAGATAAAGATGCTCCCATAAAATGGGGTCCTGCTTGGGTTCGAGTATGGCATTCGATGCAGTAGCTTGTTGTATTCAATAAAAGAAAACGGGCATGGTCGAGTCTGCCTTTTTTAAAACTGCTTCGAGCCGATTTTAAATTGGACTGAAAATAATCAGAAACAAGATTCACTGTGGGGTCAGCACTGACCGAATCTGGCGCTACACCATGATTCATGGCTTGAGCGAAAGAGAGCAGTTGATCGACATCTGTGCTGATTCGTTTATGATTTTTCGGAGATCGAAAAGCTTCATCACTGACTACGAGGGGCATCAAATCGGTGAGGATCGTCTTTGCATCCTGCATTTGTTTTTTCCATTCGACTTGCGCATTGGGTTTATCTTCTGACCTTGTCTCCTGAGCAAAGCTCATCGAAAGCAAAAGTCC
Source organism: Pseudobdellovibrionaceae bacterium (assembly GCA_046318875.1). Classification (GTDB taxonomy): domain Bacteria; phylum Bdellovibrionota; class Bdellovibrionia; order Bdellovibrionales; family Bdellovibrionaceae; genus JBKCTJ01. Next base: position 3,103 of record JBKCTJ010000041.1, read on the forward strand.
AAGGCCGACATACAATAACTTTTTCATTAAAAAAACCTCCGAGTAGAAAACATTTGATTGATAAAGCAGCATACAAATTTCATCACGAGAGATCACTTGTTTGCAACTCTTTGTCTCAGATTGTTTTGCAACTTACGTTCCAAATACAAATTGAAAATCAAACTCTACTTTGGCTCAGCTATTCTGAATCCACTTGATTTGCAGGATGAGCTTTTTTCACGAAGTCGAGCTGAAGACAATTTTCTTCGATTTTTAGTAATTTTGGAAATGGTGAAAGATCGACTTGAAAACGCTTTGCTGCAAAAAGTTGCGGAAGTAAAAAACAATCTGCTAAAGAAAATTGATTTTGAAAACAAAATTGGGCTGTTTCGGCCAGACTTTCAAGATGGGTAAGGGCTTTATGATTCCAAAATTGAACCCAATCTGCTTTCATTTTTGAATCAAACTGAAGTTTACTTTCAAGATATTGAAGGGTGCCCAAGTTACCCATAGGCTGGGCCAGAGAATTCACTGTTTCGATGAATTCCCGTACTTTTGCGCGCTTGAAAGCGTCCTTCGGCAGCAAGGGTTTTGAAGGAAATACTTCCTCAAGGTATTCTAGAATAGCTACGCTTTGGGCCAAAACTCGAGTCCCGTTTGCTGTTTCATGAACAAGAGTGGGAACCTGTGAAAGCGAATTTAATTCTTTGTATTTGGCGGAATGTTGTTCCCCTTGATTTTTGACTAAGTGAACTGGCACATAGTCGAAAGCCACTTCTTTGTAATGCAAGCCTAAACGAACTCGAAATGAAGCAGAGCTGCGAAAATAATTGTAAAGAGTCACTTTGTTTTCAATCATGACCAAATATAGGGCGAAGGAAACACAGTTGTCACTGGTCTTTTCATCTGAAAGAATAACATCTGGAAAAATAAATAGATGTTGTCGGGCTATCTTACGTAGGACATCGAAACCTTTATGAGCATTTTTGTAAACGAATGGGCATTTAATATCTTTCAAGTGAATCGAGAAAATTACAAAATACATTTTATTTGGTTTCGCATTCTTTTCTTTCTTTTGTTAATGATGAGTTTAAATCGGGTTGTCTTGTTTGTGAGCTTCGATTCAGAATTGCCAGATTTAAGTCTGTCTCACGTTTCTGCGTTTTGGATGGGCCTTCGTTTCGATGCCTTGATTTTGGGATTTAGCTATTTTGTGGTTTTAATCCTTGGCGTCCTGAGATTTTTTTTTCCAGAAGAAATCACACGACACGGAATGATTTATTTAACAAAAAAATATTACCTTCTGGTTTGGATATTGATCAGTGTTATCTATTATTTCAATACTTGGTTTGTGTTGACACACCAAAGACATATGAGATTGCCCGATTGGCAACGAGCAGTCGAGTTAAAGACCTACATGGTTGCACAGAATTTTTCTAAAGAAGTTTTTTTAATGATCACTGGCGCCCTGGTTGTCAGTTTCTATTTTGGGGCATATAAAATTTTAAAAACTGATGAATTTTACGATGTGGATATTGAAAAAAAAGTCGAGTTTCCAGAGATTGTTTCAAAAAATGAAACTCTTCGTGAACTGTATACAATGAAACAAAACCTTCCGGATGTAACGCCTTATTGGTTACAATTTTATTTTTACTTATTGATTCCCTTAATCATTGCAGCATTATTCGCAAGGGGAACGGTGACCAATCATCATTTGGGATTGCAACACTCTGTCATTTCATCCCATACGTTGATGAACGAGCTGGTCTTAAACCCTGTGTGGACCTTTGACAAAGCTCAACAATAGAACTATCCCTGAGTAATCAGGAAGCTTCATTGATGCTTCAAGAAGGGATGTTTTATGAAACATGTTTATGCGTTTATTTTTTCGATTTTATCTTTTGCACCAGTTGCTTTTGCTGCTGGTGAGCCGATCATTGCCATCGAAGGCGGTTTTAGACAACAAAACGGGGAAGTGGACAATGCCAAAGGCATCAGCCCACAAACTGGTTTTCAGTTCGGTGGAACTGCAGCCTTTGAAATAAGCGGTAAGCTTTATTTCCGAACAGGGGTTTTGTACACTCAGCGACCTTTGAAGGCGACGAACAAGGCAACAGATACGGAACTTGAGTTCAAAATGAATTATTTTGATGTTCCCGTGACTGCGCTTTATAAGATAAATGATTTTGCAGGAATTTATGGTGGGCTTATTGTAGCAACTAATTTGGAAAAAACTTGGAAGCTAGGTGGATCTTCCATTGATGCTCAAGACGTGAAATCTCCAATCTTACCATTTGTCATGGGTACACAATTTAAGTTCCATCCAGACATGGGTATAAATCTCTTTTATGAAATGGCTGGGGAGATCGCAAAGGGCCTATCGAATTACCAAGCTGTCGGCGCAAGTTTAATGTTCACATTCGAGTAAATAAAATGAAATTAGGATCACTGAAGTCAAATTCCAAAGATGGTGAATTCGTAGTCATTAGCCGCAATTTAGAAAATGTCGTCAAGGCTTCCCATATCGCGCCCAGTTTGCTGTGGGCTGTCGAGAATTGGAATACAGTTTCAAAGCAGCTAGAAAGTCTTTATCAGAATTTAAATGAAGGCAAAGCCCCTGGAAGTTTTGCTTATGATGAAACGAAGTTTCGATCGGCACTTCCCAGGACCTGGCTTTTTGCTGATGGCTCAGCTTTTGTTCACCATATTCGTTTAGTCAGAAAAGCCCGCAAAGCTGACGTGCCAGAGACTCTTTTAAGTGTGCCCTTGATGTACCAAGGCGAAAGCGGGTCCTTTCATGATCCTATTTCAGATATTCCCCAAATCGATTTTGCCCATGGGACAGATTTTGAAGGTGAAATCGGTGTCATCGTTGATCAGGTTGAAATGGGCATTACGCCTGAAGCAGCGTTAAACAAAATCAAATTAGTAGTTTTAATTAATGATGTATCTTTGCGGGGATTGATTCCTACGGAGCTTGCACAAGGTTTTGGATTTTTTCAAAGCAAGCCGGTCAAAACACTTTCTCCAGTGGCTCTGACGATTGATGAGCTGGGAAGTGCTTGGAAGGATGGTCGTTTGCATTTGCCGCTGGATATAAAATTAAACGACAAATTTTTTGGCTGTGCCAATGCGGGACAAATGCATTTTCATTTTGGGCATTTAATTGCTCATGCTGCTCGGACAAGAAGCCTGGCGGCGGGTAGTTTGATTGGCAGTGGAACAGTCTCCAACGAGGATCCTCAGGTGGGTTCAAGCTGTTTAGTGGAAAAACGCACCATTGAACAAATCGAAACTGGAAAGCCAATCACTGAATTTATGAAACACGGAGACACTGTGGAAATCAGTATGAAGGACTCAAGCGGAAAATCCTTGTTCGGTCGGATCTTCCAGAAAGTTCAAAAAGTTGAAATTTAAGAATCAAGTTTTTCACCTTGAAAAGAACTTTTACAAAAATTCAAATCAGTTGAGATCATTTTTTGAGGATCAGTTTGAAGACCCAAGGCAAACCCAATCTAAAAGGTTTGTTTGGGATTACTGGCACGTGAAAAATCAGTATTGCCAGGTCAGAACTCCAGCTTATCATTACTTTCCTGAAAAAATTTATTATCCCTTTCATGAACGTTTAGTCAAATGGGGTCGTGAAAACTTGGGATGCCATGATGTATCCCCACCGTGGTTATCGTATTACGTGCACGGGCATTATCAAAATCTTCATTCAGATATGCCCCATGGCCCTTGGGCCTTTGTTTATTCGCTCTCTCCTAAAAAACGAAAATTTGAAGGCGGGCAAACTTTGTTACTGAAAGATAGTGTGTTAAATTTTTGGTCTTCCGCCGGGGCTAACCGTGCCGAACATGAAATGTCTGAATATTTTCATGAAGTAAACCCAGATTATGGACAGCTTTTGATTTTTGATTCTCGGATTCCCCATGCGGTGAAAGAAGTCAGAAATATTTTGGATCCTTTAGACGCCAGACTTGTCATTCATGGTTGGTTTGTTGAACCACGTCCTTATGTCGTCGGTGGCTTGAAAACAAATCAAGTGGCTAAGGTCATGGATCAATGGTTACCACTGTTGCAAGATTGGCTTTATGATCAACCGGCATTGCATGGTTGTCTGACAGTAAAAATGAGAATCAGTGTTTCAGGACAAGTCACGAGTCTTGATTTTCAAACTGATACTGTTCGTCAAGTTCAAACAAACCTGGATATTGAAATAAAAAAAAATCGATCTTGGAATTCTGTCAGAAAAAGCCTGTTGAATCTGAAATTTTCAAAATCGGCAAAAACCTCTCAAGTCGTTATCCCTTTATTGTTTAAATAAATTTCTACGACAAACAATTCAATCAAGCGACGTTGTAACGAATGACGACATCAACTTGAACCTCGGGGTGCAAGCTGCGCTTCACGGGACAGGTGTTTGCAACCTCTTCAAGAAAATGCCTTTGTTCATGATGCAATGCTATTGGCAAATTTAAGGTGACACTCAACTTTGCAATTCTTCGCGGACTGGGGCTCATTTCTTTGGTGACTTCGCCATTGGCTCCTTCAATTTTCCAATTTCTGGCTTCAGCCGCAATGGCCATTGTCGTTAAGATGCAGCTGACCAAAGATGCGCCAATTAAATCTGTTGGTGAGAAGAGCTCTCCTTTTCCATGGTTATCTTTTGGTGCATCCGTCGCAATAATTGATTGCGACGGCTCGTGATAAAGTTCGCAATGTTTTTGTCCCTGATAAGTAGCTCTCATTTTAACCATGGTGTGTTCTCCGAATTTGAATCAGTGTAGCTTTGAAAAATCAGCATAGCCATAAATATTAATTTGTACCAGATGTCACTCCTGTTGCTGATGGATTCACTGCAGGTGTCTTTGGATTTTTTTGTAAGACAGCTGGAAGGGATCTGTCGATACTACGATTCACAATCATCGGATCTCCTTCACCAAGACTAGTTAACAGATTACCACATTCATTTGCTGCTCCAGTGAGCGCATTTAATTTTTGGAGATGGGTAAAAATAATTGTGCACTCGGTACAGTGAAACCGATGCGATGGATTTCTATCGGGACGAGGCTGACAAAGACCTTCGAGTGACTGTGCCCATTCATTCCAGGCGTTTGCCATGGATGGATTCTCACGCAATAGCTTTAAAACATTTTCAGCTGATGTTCCCCGACCGGCTGCTGCTGATGCTGCAGAACACGCCAAGGTCACATTTAACCTTAAGCGAACACAGATTCCAGATTGGCCGTCTGACTGAACTCCAAAAATTAGTGGATTGCACAATGTCTGATTTCCTGAACACGTGAAACTTTTATCTCCATAATTTTTGTTTGCCACTCGCGCACAGGTTTTCGTGGTGGTATTGTATCGCGAAATGTTTGCGCCATTGATGCATTGATTTCCTCGAGCACTTAAGCCTTGTTCAAAAGCTGCCCGATTTGTTTCTCTGGCTTCGTCACCGGATTCGCAGGAATAAATTTCTTCAGAACAATTTTGTGGAAGTGGAGAAACAGCCGTGCGACGCGCAGGTGCAGCAAATTCAGCTTGATCATCAAAAGCAGTAGCCGCGGGAGGTTCTTGAGCGGTAGCCACGCTCGGGAGAGGCCGTGGTGTCGAATTCGAAGATGGTCGAGCAACAGCTGCTGGCAGTGTTGATGATCCGGGTCTGAGTGAAGGACTGTCAGGATTTTCATCTTGCGGTTGCATGGCAGCGAGAATCTGTGAACCGGTTGTTAATCGTGCGCAGCCTTTTCGACCATCTTCCCCAGCGATATCTCGGTAACCTGCAGGGCACCTTTCATTTTCGGCAATATCAGTTAGCGCACATATATACCGACTGGTATTTCTGAATCGTAGTTCGAGGACTCTGCCTGGCACGATTCTTCGCTGACTGCCAGTACCAACTCGAGCACTGGCACATTCTGGTCGAGTAGCAGACATGACGTTGACATAAGCATTGTAATGAAAATTCGAATTGAAAAGAGCAGGATTTCCGCCAATTTCTTCTGGTGTAGCGATGGGAATTTCAGCAACGGTCGGAGTTTGAGCGTTAGCTTCAACAAAAAAATCACTCATGAGGGAAATAAATTGTGGATGTTGCTGAAGTACTTCCATCATCATTCCCGAAAAAACGTTTTCATTTGGAGTCAGTGAATTCATCGAAAACTCGGGGTACTTTTGTGCAAGATCAGAAACGATTCTTTGCAGGCCAGTAATGTACTGAAGCTGTTTCTTTTTTGGTAAACTCATTAGCTCTTGATAACGCAGAAAACGCAAATATTTAGGTTGGGCTACTAAGGTGTTTTTCACTTTAAAGCTTAATCTAAAATCAGCAGACTTTGCTCCAGACGTGCTTGAAAAAAAAACCAAAGCTAAAAGAATCCAAATCAAATGAGAAAATAATTTCATGTTCATAGTATAGCTGTTATTTGGTCGTTTGAGATACTCGTGCTAACCATTCCAGAACCTTCGTCCGGTAAATAAAATCATAGCCCCAAAAGGTATCGCCGTGAACACCCTTCGTTTTAAGCCAAAACTCTTTGGGTTCAGCTGCTTCCTGAAAAAGTTTTTTGCCATTTGCTGTTTCCACTGTGCGGTCCGAGTCTCCATGGATAACAAGTATAGGGATTGGGGAAATATCGGCAATTTTTTTGGGGGCCCACTTGTCGCTCAGCACGACATAAGCCAAGGGTTGAAAAATCCAAGTCAGCCAATGGCTCGAAAGCTTGATTCGAGCAACACGGTGATAAGAAGAAAATGTATCATCAGCAATAAATGCCAAAATGGGAATTTCTTTTTTCAAATCTAAAACAGTACGAAGAGCAACGATGCCGCCGAGGCTGTTGCCATAGATAATCAAAGGCTCAGAATACTTATTTTGGTTGACCCACTTCAAAGCTGCATGTCCCGCCATAACAGTGGATTCTGGTGTTGGCACTCCCTTAGATTTTCCATAGCCGGGATAATCAAAAATAAAATAATTATATCCCTGTTCTGGAAGCCACTTCAGGGACAAAAAATGCGTTGAAATGTTCTCTGCATTGCCGTGAAAAAAAACAAAAGTTCCTTTGACCACCTTTGTTTTTGCTGGAAACCACCAGCCGTTTAAATTGTTACCCAAGCTATCTTTAAAAAGGACATCTTCATAAGTCAATTGGACTTGTTCTGGAGTGTAACGATTCCCTTTCATTGGATAATAAAGTAAATGCGAACATCCCCAGAAAAAAAAGCAGCTTAAAATCAGTAAGAATCGAAGATGACGAACTGCAAACATGTTGTGTCCTTCGGGTTGGGTAAGTCATTCTAATCTGAAGAAAAAGGAGTCATTATGCAAATGTTGTTTTTCCTCGTGGTCTTCCTCGGATCAATGTGTGGTTTTGCGTCAGATTTTGAAAGTGCAAAAATTACAGAACCAAGCCCGATTGCAGCGGGCACTTACGAGTTTAAGGGCGATTTTCAAATTCAACTGCTAGCAATTCAAGAAGTCGTGAATCGCAGATATGAAGAACAAAAATATTTACACCTGAAGGAACAAGAGTATAGCTGCGAATTTAAATACAATATGATTTATTTATGCAAAAAATTTATACCTGTTGAAAACAGTTTGGAGCTTACCCAAAAAATAAATTCGAAATATGCAGGCTTTAAATTAGAAGTGGGAACAAGCGCTGGTCCCTTAGAATTGGTTGATGATTCGGAAGCATTCAAAAGCTGGAAAGTAAATCAAAAAGTTTCTTTTCCTGATATGAGTTTTAATGATTATTTACTCGTCCAAAAACCTCAATTTATAGGTGCATGGTTTGTCCGCGAAGTGTACCGAAAAGGAATTGAAATTGTTTCTGATGAGGTCGTTCAACAAACAGATGAAATCTGGATTAAAAAAGGTTCAGCTCACCTGATTTATTATATTAAAATCATTTATCAAAAGTAACCATCGCACTGGAAAGAGGACTTTATGCAGAATTTTAAAAATACTTTTATTTTTGTTATCTTAATTTTATTTGTAAGCAGCGTAAATGCAGCAATTAAAAAAATGGAAGTGATTTATAAAGAAGGCAAAACAGAACTCGCAGGCTATTTGGTTTACGATGAGTCAAATCGTGCGATTAAGCCCGCAGTCATTGTTCTTCACGATTGGATGGGAAACGGCGACTATTCCAAATCTCGAGCAGAACAATTAGCTGAAATGGGATACGTAGCTTTTGCCGCTGACATTTATGGAAAAGGTGTTCGTGCCAAGGATCAAAAAAAAGCTTCTGAACTTGCGACAAAATATAAATCAGATCGAAAACTTTTTAGAGCTCGTGCGAAAGCAGCCTATGATTTTTTGCTGACGAAAAGCTTTGTTCATCCAGATAAAATTGCAGCAATTGGTTACTGTTTCGGTGGAACGGGCGTTCTGGAAATGGCTCGTGATGGTTTGCCATTAGCAGGTGTCATCAGTTTTCACGGTGGATTAGATAATCCAACACCAGAAGATGCTAAAAAAATTAAAACCAAGGTCCTTGTAGCACATGGAGCAAATGACCCTTATGTCAGTGCTGCGGAAGTGGCTCAATTTCAAAAAGAAATGAATGAAGCAAAGGTCAATTACGAATTTAATTCCTACAGCGGAGCTGTGCATTCCTTCACACAAAAACATTCAGGAACTGATATTTCAAAGGGTGCCGCTTACGACGAGCAAGCTGACAAAAGATCTTTTGCGAGGATGACAAGCTTCTTACAAGAAATTTTTGAACAATAGTTTATGGAAATGTCCCTTCCCTGGCTGGGCCCTATTTTTGGAAGTCCCCCAAAAAATGACCACTCAGAATTCGCCGTAGACGCCACCAGGCTGTTGTGTTAGCTAAGTATAAGTTCAAAGTCCGCGGAGGGTTGGGAGAGTGGCTGAATCTGCTCGCTTGGAAAGCGAGTTTACCCGTTAAAAGGTAACGCGAGTTCGAATCTCGCATCCTCCGCCAAATTTGATCTGACTTCATTTCTGACAAGGTCCGCAGCGGTTTTATGATTTCATACCGCATAGTTACCCCATCCCAATGTTGGTTAGAGAGTAGGGTTTCAAGCAATGTACGCCGTTGCTGTGGGCTTCTGCGATTCCAAAGTGATTCCGCGTTTGTAGCCAGTTGGAGAATAGATTTCACAGTCTCACTTGCGACGTCGTTGATTTTCAACTGAGCTTGTTCCATCAAACTCGTAAAGCGGGTTCTCTCCTCCTGATCTTCCCCCGAAAAAATGTGTCCGTTTTTTCGGGGGAAGATCATGGTCGCAAAGCTGAGAAAGGTTGCTAAGAAGAAGGGTGACGTTGGTTACCAAACGCTTCTTAAAATCTGGATTGCCGAGCGGCTGGAAAAAGAAATCGCCTAATCAAAAAGAGTGTGATGTTCCGTGGTGGCTACACGTTGGCTACAAAGTCATCCAAACTTGCGAAATAACTACGGATGCGAAGAATCCGCCATTATTATTCGCCAAGTTGGGCTACAAGCTGGCTTCATGATGTGGCGACTTGTACGCCTTGCTTGATTCTTCATTCTAAAGCAATACAGGCATCGCTTTCCCAATTTCAGTTGAACTTAAAACAATTTTGAACGAATTAAAGCTCAAGGCGGGAAATAGAAAAGAAGTTTTGCTAGGCAACAAGTAAAATCCTGATTTCCGAAAAGTCCTGGAAAGAGTTTTCACTCCTCCCAGGGTCGGTATAATCAGGATAACGGAGCAATCCTGAAATCCTTAGAAAAATTGTTCAATGATTATCCTAAAAGTCGCATTGCCAACTGTGGTGTCTGATTGGCCTGTGCTAAAGCTGCAGTTGATGCTTGAAGTAGAATATTGTTTCGAGTCATATCTGAACTTGCCGAAGCAATATCGGTATCTCTAATTCGAGAGTTTGCGGCTGAAATATTCTCGTGCATTACGGCTAAGTTATCCATTGTTGACTGCAAACGATTTTGAAGAGCACCTAAGTTAGCGCGAAATCCATTCACTGTGCTTTGCGCTTCATCAAGGTTCGCCAAGGCCTCTTGTGCTCCCTGTTTTGAAGTGTAATCTAAACTGTCTAAGTTTAAACTCGCTGCTGTCGCATTTGTGTCACCGGCTGCATAGCTAATTCGATCCGCAAAATCATCGTTTTGAATCCCGATTTGGAAATCAAATGTATCGCCACTACCATCTAGCAGTTTTGTATTGCCAAAACTTGTTGTCTGCGCGATTCGCTGAATTTCAGCTTTGAGTTGCTGAACTTCTTTATCGACCATAACT
>JBKCTJ010000042.1:0-1390 GCA_046318875.1 Pseudobdellovibrionaceae bacterium
TTTGCACAAGGCATTATCGGTTCTTTTAAAAAACAGTCCACAGACTAAAGTCTCGTCCCTGAGTTTTCTGGACGGCCTTCTCAAGGGCCAAATCCTTTTTTTTAAAACTAGGACTTACTATTTGTGATAAATTTGAAATACTTGCTTTCAATGACATCCATCTCCATGGCCTGTCCGCCCTCATCTTTCACTTCTGCTGGTGGGTTGACGCCCGCCTCAGTAAATTCAGTCCCGTGGCGAAATAAAACATTTTTTTCGGATCCGCTATCTTCATTAAAATAAGGAACATAAAACGAAACAACTTTTCCATTTTTAGGCAGAAAGCCTTCCACCATATTGATTTGATCAACGATGACTTTCGGGCAATTTTGCATTTGAATTTTACCTGATGAATTTTCGCCGAGCCACTTGATCCACTCCCGTATTCCACAAGAATTGATGCTTTTAAGATCTTGCAAATCAATTAATAAATCCGAGGCTTGTGCTATGGAGAACTCTTTAAAATCCACGTCTTCATCAATAATTCCGATGAGTTTCATTTTGATTTGAGCTCCGGCCTGTTCTTTTTTGACTTCAAATTTTCCCATAAATCATCCTTTGAAAACTAAATTACGATCCCGCATATTTAACCACAAAAAAGGTCACATCATCAACCAAAGCACTTTCTTGTCGATAATTTTTCATCCTCTGAACAAAGTCATTTTTAAATGCAATGGGTCCTGACGTCTGATTGAAAGACTCAATCAAATTTTTTATAAAGTCACGCTCGCCCCAGCTCTTGCCCTCTTTTGTTTGGATATCGGCAATTCCATCTGTATAGAAGATGAAACAATCTTGATCCAGCAATTGGATTGTTGAAGACGTGTATTTAGAATCTCGACCTTGGCCTAGGCGCGGATTATTATTTTCGTTCATCAAAATTAAATCTTTCTTTTTAATGGGCTGATTTTCATTTCGTCGAAGCAGAAATGGAGCTTCATGGGAGGCATTGACATAAACAAGCTCTCCCGTTTTTACATCCAGCGATGCAAGCACAAACGTCATCATGATGCGACCTTTGGAAACATCAAAAATGGCTTTGTTCATTAAGTCGATAGCTTCGGCTGGCGCAATGCTTAGGTTCTCAATCAATGTTGCAGCGGATTTTGCTGCACTGGTGATCAACGCAGCGGGAGCACCATGCCCTGTGGCATCACCGATCCACATGTAAATTTTCTCACCCACATAACAGTAGTGCCACCAGTCCCCTCCGCACTCGCTCGCAGGCTCATAATGTCCAGCCACTTGAACAGGACCTAGAACTTTTTCTGCTTCTGGGAAGAGAGTCTCTTGCACGGTTTTTGCGGTCTGCAATTCATTTTCCATACGTGCTTTTTGAGCAGTATCCATC
>JBKCTJ010000043.1:0-1545 GCA_046318875.1 Pseudobdellovibrionaceae bacterium
GCTTTTCAATAAATTTCTTAATTGTTAGTTTTGCTGATTCCAGCCGATTTTCAGGACGCATGTCTTCAATCAACATCGAATCTGATACATCCAAAACAATGACAATATCAATACCTTCTACATTTTTATTTGATTTTGTATTCGAGATCTGAGGCCTCGCTAAAGCCAAAATAATAAATGCCAAAGCAAGGAATTTTAAAAGAACCGGAAGTTTCCCTAGTTTTGATCGCCAAGTGGCAAAGCCTTGGATGGTTTTTGCTTGAAAGGGAATAAACAAAGTTCCTTCAGATTTTTTCTTCTGAAAAATAAAAAAATAAACATAAATAAGAAACGTTACAAATAAAAAGAAAAAAGGTGTGGATTGCCAAGTCATGGATGACCATTGAAAAATTTCCCAGATTTGTGGATTAATGATATGATTCATCCAACCCTGCCTTTATTTTTTTCAACTTCACGGTCTACTTTTTCAATGGTCTGTCGGCAGCGTTTTAAGTAGGCTTCAAAATCACTTTGACTGACAAGACTTGGATTTTTTCGAATTCTCCGCATATCCCAGACAAATTGCGCAATCTCCCGGGACATCAAATGATGAAGCCGAACCTGTTGTTTCTTAAACTCCCCAAGCAATCGTCTCTCGCTTAAGTATGCTGCGGGAAATTGAAACGTTCGGGTCCAATAGATTCTCCAAGCATCGTTAGCTTTTTGTATGGCCGTAACCAAATCCCCTTTTGCCTCGGCGCGAAGAGCAACGCGCAGATTTTTTTCAAATTCCAAAAGTGCTGGAATTTGTTTTTGAAACTCTGTTCGGGATAAATATTTTCGGCGCTGATATCTACGAAAAATTTTAATCATTGCAACTGAGAAAATGAAAGCGATGGCCAGAAAAACCCCGATAAAAAACCATTGGGGAAAATCCACTCTTACAGGGCCCAATGGGCCTATGGGTTGGACTTTGTCGCCCTTTTGGTATTTCATTTCGATAACAGATTCGACAAAAAAATCAACGGGCCCCAGGGCAAACAATTCGCCGTCGACTTCAATTTTTAAATCTTGAATCTTGTGATTTCCAGGAGTGTAGCTGACCACCTGCAAATCAATTTCTGTCGGCGATCGTTGTTCGACTTTCAATAACTTCACTAGATTTTTTTCTTCATCACTGAGCGAAAACTGGGATCTTTCAAAATTTGGATTTAAGCCAAATTCGCCTTTGCAGCTCAGGTAAAAAATATGACCCACTGTTAAATTTTTTACGGGAATATTTTCTACAAAAAATGAATCAATGGCTTTAAAATCAACACGACAAGACATCAGCGTCGCCTTCTTCGGGTTTGAAAATATTTAACCAGAGGAGTCACATCGAAATCATGGGAATTAAACTCCATGACATCTGCACCGCTGGATTTCAAAGTTGCTTTGAGCTCGTCCACACGAGCCTGTTCGATTTTCGCGATTTTCTGAATCAATTCCGGAGAATCCGTGTCAATGACGGCGGTTTCACCCGTTTCAGGATCTTCAATTTCAATAAGCCCCAAACCCTGCAGATTC
>JBKCTJ010000044.1:0-7020 GCA_046318875.1 Pseudobdellovibrionaceae bacterium
TGATTCCGATGAAGAGCGAAATTCCGAACAGTTTCAGAGATGTTTCTTCTGAAGATATTGAAGCTTGTGCCGAACAAATGTTCTTTGATTATAAGGAACAAAACAAAAGATCATTTTTTGGATTTGTCGATCAATCGAAGACGAAAATACATTTTACCTTAAGAGGCTCTGGCCCTATGGAAAATACAGAAGCTGCGGCTATCACGGTAAATCAGCCAAGTATTTTAAATATTGTCATGAGAACTCAAAAGCCTTTTTACGGAAAACCTTTCACTTCAGAACTCAACAAAAAGTTATATGAACTCATCAATGAACAAGAAGAACCCGAAGTCATTATGGTCATCCCCTTCGTCTACGAAGATCAAGTTTTAGCAGTCATTGGGTTTATTGCAGATCAAGAATCTTACAGCTTAGATCGTTTAGCAGAATATGAGTCTCGATTCCAAAAAGACATCCGCTTAAAAATGGGCCTAACTTCACATGAGGTCGAAAAAGCTTCGTAAAAGCTGACTTCATCTGTCACCAACTAGGTCTTAACAAAGTGATATTTGAAAAATTCCCAATCGAAGGGAATCTGATTTTCATTCATCCTTGAACCCCATTCGATGATTATTAATTTTCGGTGGCCTGAAAACAAATCCCAAAACCCTGAATCCTCTAATTCATCATCACTTTGAATGCGGTACAAATCGACGTGTTCAATTGTATCGAACAAAACATGATTGACTTGATATTGATGATGAAGAGCAAATGTAGGAGAGCACACAGACTGCGACAAAGCCACTGTCGCATTTTGAGTTAAAAACTTTAAAATCAAAGAAACTGAAGTTGTTTTGCCAGCGCCCAGATCACCATCAAGCCACAAAACAGTTCGATCCCTCTTAAAACTTGCAATTTCCTTGATCCAAAATTTTTCTAGCTCAGAAAGTGACGTTATAGGAACTTTTTGCTTAAGACCCACTTCGTCCCTTGATTTTTTTTGGATGGAATATTTCGAATCCATTTTAGATTGACCGATCTATTTCAGTTTCTTTTTCATCATTGCCACTGATGTTTGAAGACCAAACTCCAAAGCATAGCAAATCAAACTGTGTCCAATATTGACTTCAACCAAATGGGGAAGTTTTGCAATCAGAGGAGCATGAACAAAATCCAAACCATGACCGGCATGAACACGCATTTCCAGTTCGTGACAAAGAATCGCGCTCTGAACCAATTGATTCCAAATTTTCTTTTTTTTCTCGCCTTGAGCTATGACCCAATGACCTGTGTGAAATTCAACGGCATCAGCACCCAATTGATGGGCCAATCGCACTTGTTCCAAACTGGGTTCAAGAAAAACAGAGACCTCAATGCCTTTGGCTTGAAGTTTAGAAATTTCAGTTTCTAAAAATCGAAAATTCAAAGAGAGATTTAAGCCTCCCTCCGTCGTGAGCTCCTGTCGTTTTTCAGGAACTAAACAGACCCAAGATGGCATGTATTTTTTTGCGAGTTTAAACATTTCAGGAGTTCCACCCATCTCAAGATTTAATGGAACAGGGCAACTTTTCGACATCATTTCCAGATCAGACAACTGGATATGTCTTCGATCCTCACGCAGATGAATGGTCACTTGCTCGGCCCCACCTTTGATTGATTTTTTCACTAAATGAAGCAAATCAGGATAATCGGTAGTTCCCCCGCGCACTTGCCTTAGAGTCGCAACATGATCGACGTTAACGCCCAGTTTGATTTTTTGTTTTCTCATTTTTAACCTTTATGTATTTCCAAAAACTAGAGAGTGTTGAGATGATTTTCAATATGACTTGCGAGTTGCTCGGCATAGCTGGTGATCATCAAGCGATCAGGTCCTTCCACCAACACACGGACCACAGGTTCTGTGCCAGAAAATCGAATGAAAATTCGACCACTTCCATTTAATTCAGATTCAATTTTTCTCACTAAATCGTTATAACCTGGAATGGTTTCCAATTCTGCTTTTTTGCGGACTCGTAAATTAATTAAAACTTGAGGAACATCCACGATCAATTCGTTCAGCTCACTCATTGTTTTCTTAGTTTCTTTTTTAACCCACAACAAATTCAATGCAGCGACAAGACCATCTCCGGTCGTCGAATGATCCAGGAAAATAATGTGACCTGACTGTTCACCACCAAGACTGTAACCTCCGCGCCTCATTTCTTCGACGACAAATTTATCACCAACTCCAGTTTTAATCAGGTTAATTCCGTTTTCTTTCATCTTTTTCTCAAGACCAAAATTACTCATTTGGGTGACAACCAAAGTGCTATTTTTTAAAAGCTTTTTTTGATTTAAAAATAAAGCACAAACGCCAAGGACATGATCCCCGTTCATGACTTCCCCTTTTTCATCAACGATGATCACCCGATCTGCATCACCATCTAAACTGATCCCGACATCTGCACGGTATTGCAAGACTGCTTCGGAGAGTTTCGCTGGGTAAAGTGCGCCGACCTTATCATTGATGTTTATGCCATTGGGAGTACACCCCAATTGAATGACTTCGGCACCTAATTCTTGAAACACAGCAGGAGCAACTTTGTAACCGGCCCCATTGGCCGTATCTAAAACGATGCGTAGACCATCCAGTGTGTATTCCAAGGGAAATGTGTTTTTCACATAAACGATATATCGACCTTGGGCATCTTCGATTCTCTTGGTTCGACCAATTTCATTTGATAGTGGAAGTTTTTCGTTTAAGTCCACAGAGGAGACTAATCTTTCGATTTCCTTTTCCATATAATCCGGAATTTTAAATCCATCCGGTCCAAAGATTTTAATTCCATTATCTTGAAAGGGATTATGAGATGCTGAAATAACAACTCCAGCAGCAGCCCTCATGGTTCGTGTTAAATATCCAATAGCAGGAGTTGGCAAAGGACCAACCAATTGCACATAAACGCCCATGGAATTCAAACCCGCTGCCAAGGCCTGTTCAATCATGTAACCAGAAAGTCGAGTGTCTTTGCCAATAACGACTTTAATCTGAGAAACATTTTTTCGCTTTGCTTCTTGAGTTAAAATGTAACCAATGGCTTGCCCAATTTTAACAACCACTTCAGGAGTCATTGGAAAAATGTTGGCTGTGCCACGGATCCCATCAGTGCCAAACAGTTTTGTGTTTTTCATTTTTCCTTCTCTGTCTTTTCTAGCTCTGTCTTTTCTTTTTGGCTGATCTCTACTCGAATGACGTTGGGGCGAACACTTAGAACTTTGATGGCTTTTGGAATATCAAGCATGCTTTGAGTGATATCAACGTCGAAGAGCCCCCCACCTCGTCCAGACATATCTATTTTAAGAACTCGGGAAAAGGGAGAATCCATATAAGATTTGATCAAATTTCTCGATCCGGACAATCTCAATCGCACACGATCAGTCGTTTGCAATAAAAGCTCTTGTTGAGCATCAACGGTAAACTGCACTTCGATAGTCTGGGTCACTGCAAAGTCTTTTCGATCAAAGACAATCATCCATAAAAACAAAGCAATCACAAGACTGGTAATTTTGTAACCGATATTCTCGGTCAAAACTTGTTTTAAATAATCGCCCCAGTTTTCTTGTCTCACTTCATCTCCATAAAAACAATTACGTCAATTTGTACTTCAAACCATAATGATCATAAATGGCTTGTCTCAAATAAGCACCATCTACAGATGATAACAAATGTCCTTGGGAAACCAATGCAATATGGCGATTTTCTTCGCTCACAACAATCACCAGAGCATCGGTTTCTTCAGTCAGCCCAATGGCCGCGCGATGACGTGTTCCCAGGTTTTTATCTAAAGCAGGGTTTTTACTCAATGGTAAAATATTACCACAAGAAACGATACGACCGTTTCGAATCAACATTGCGCCATCATGAATGGGACTCGATGGATGAAAAGATGAAATGATCAACTCAGAGGAAACTTTCGCATCAATTTCCACACCAGCTTCGATAAAGTAATCGATTAAGAGATCTTTTTCCAGGACCAGCAAAGCGCCGCAACCCTTTTCTGCGAGCGAGGAAATACCGCGGACAATGTCTTCAACAATTTCAGTTTCTTGAGCTAAACTTGTATCCGTAAAAAATGGATTTGTTCCAATTTGCGCAAGAGCCCTGCGAATTTCACCTTGGAATAAAATGACCACGATCACAAACAGATTCGAAAAAAACTTTTCCAAGAGCCAATTAAAGGTGCTGAATTCGAATTGCAGACTCGCAAGGAAAAGCATTGCTAAAATGCCCAAGCCAGACAGCATTTGCAAAGTGCCAGTTCTTTTAATTAAGACCAAAACTTTATAGACTACGACCCAGACCAACACAACGTCGATCAGATCGTTCCAACGAATCTGGGAAAAAATAAAGCTGATGGTGTCAAAGAACTGGTTCAAATCATTCCGCCCACAACTCTATGTTGTCACAGGCCCAGTATTACCTACTGGATCAGTTGAAGTCTTTGTCGCGGAACCAGCGGCTCCCGCAGCAATTGAACCGCCGAGACCGCCTCCTTTTTTATTGCTTCGAACTTTTTCAATTTCAGCAACATGAGCACCATTGACTAACATTTCAACTTCGCTGCCATCGATTGTTTCATATTCTAACAAAGCAAGGGCCAAACGCTCTAAAGCATCTCGATTCTCAGTGAGAACTTGTTTCGCAGTGGCATAGCCATCAGTGATAAATTTAGCAACTTCTGTATCAATTTCCATTGCTTTGGAATCCGAATAATCCCGAGCAGTGTTCCCGTAATTCATTCCCATGAAAACAGGGCTTTCACGTTTTTCAAAAGCCAAAGGACCAAGGCGGCTCATGCCCCACTCACAAACCATTCGTCGTGCAATTTCAGTTGCTCTCTCAATGTCGTTTCCAGCACCTGTTGTGATTTCAGAAAAAACAATCTCTTCAGCTGCGCGCCCACCGAAAAGAAAAGCGATCATATTAATAGCCTTTCCCTTTGATAAACTGACGCTCTCTTTTTCTGGAAGAGTCTGAGTGATTCCCAAAGCCATTCCCCTAGGAATAATCGTCACTTTGTGAATTGGATCTAAACCAACCAATTTTTTACCAACAAGAGTGTGCCCAGCTTCATGGTAAGCTGTGACTTTTTTATCCTCTTCACTGATCACCATGGATTTTCTTTCACTTCCCATGATGACTTTATCTTTCGCTCTTTCAAAATCTTCGTTTTCTAAATATTTTTTATCGAATCGCGCAGCCACTAAAGCAGCTTCGTTCACTAAATTTTCTAAATCAGCCCCGGAAAATCCTGGAGTTCCCCGAGCTATCTTAGCTAATTCAACATCAGGCCCAAGTGGTGTTTTTTTTGTGTGCACTGCTAAAATTTGTTCGCGACCTTTTAGATCTGGTTTACCAACAACCACACGGCGATCAAAACGACCTGGTCTTAACAGAGCTGGATCTAAAACATCAGGACGATTGGTCGCAGCGATAATGATGACTCCTTCCGTTGATTCAAAACCATCCATTTCAACAAGCAACTGATTCAAGGTCTGTTCACGTTCATCATGACCACCCCCCATACCAGCACCACGGTGTCTTCCAACGGCATCAATTTCATCGATGAAAATCAGACAAGGCGCATTTTTCTTACCTTGCTCGAATAAATCTCGAACCCGACTTGCACCAACACCGACAAACATTTCGACGAAATCAGAACCAGATATTGTAAAAAATGGAACTCCAGCTTCACCCGCAACAGCTCGAGCCATTAAAGTTTTCCCTGTGCCCGGAGGGCCTACAAGCAAAACACCTTTTGGAATGCGTCCGCCCAGTTTCGTGTATTTTTTATGATCTTTTAAAAAGCTGACGATTTCCTGTAAGTCATCTTTAGCTTCGTCAACGCCAGCAACATCTTTAAACATGATTTTATTTTTATTTTCCGTGAGAAGCTTGGCTTTGCTCTTACCGAAAGACATCGCTTTGCCACTTCCCGCTTGGAATTGCCTCCAAATAAAAAAGAACATCAACAACATCAAAATCAGCGGAAGCCAGTTCACTAACAGAGATTGAAGGACTCCTCCGCCATCACCTTTTTCAAAATCCAAATCAGCAATGCTTGACTTTAAAAATGCCAACTCATTTGGATCTTCTGTGGGACCTGTGATCTGAAATTTTGTGCCTTTGTAAGCTTGTTCAAATTCAGGTTTGACTTCGCCAATGATTTCGCGAGTGTCTTGTCTGATTTTGACTTTGGCAATATGGCCTTCTTTCACAGCTTGTGTGAATTTAGAATATGAAAATTCTGTAATGAATTTTTGATTTCTAGTTTCATAGACGGTTACAAAATAGACGACAATGATCAGCAGCAGTGCCCAAAGCGCTAGGGTTTTTTGTCCATTTTTCATTTTAATCTCTTTCCTTGATGACGTCGCTCACGATGTTCTTATCATCGCATAACGGCCTGAAATTTGCCAAGTCAGTCCTTGCACTTTAAAGGTGTGTCCATCCTTTGTCTTGTCTAGTTGCTTCATAACTTCACATAGACCAGCTGTTGAAAAATTTTTTTGATCTAGGTTGAGGTAAATCCTTGCAATGATCTTTTTTTGAATTGTCGCTTCACAAATCAAAAATTTCATCAGGTCCAACTGCAGCCGCTGCAGATCAACAATGCTTAAATACACTCGATTGGATAAAGTCTGCTTCTGAGACTGGGACAAAAGCGATTCTAAACTTGCTGCGAGTCGAAAAGAGCCCCCAGGTCGAATAGTTTCCAGTTGAGCCAACCATTCTTGACGAATCCAATTCCTTAAATTTGCGCTGGAATCAGAATTTGTTGGATCTTCGACAAAACCCCACTGAGGTGATGAGAGCAGAACTTGCCTCAATTTATTTTGTGAGGTTTGAAGCCATGGCCTGAATAAATCTTTTTTAAGCTCGGGAATTGCGATTAAACCTTCACCACTTGTCCCACGAATGAGCCGAATCAGCCTTGTTTCGAGCAAATCATTAGCATGGTGCGCTGTAACAAGAAGTTCAAAACCATGTTCAGCCATGAT
>JBKCTJ010000045.1:0-1510 GCA_046318875.1 Pseudobdellovibrionaceae bacterium
GAGCAAGTCACAGAAGATCTCTTACTTTTGATTAAAGGCAATCTTTATCACTCAATTCTTGGCAGTATTGTTGAAATTGAAATAACTCAACATACTGAAAAAATGGAAGTCTAAATTATTGGTTTTAAGGGACACGAAGTCATTATGATGGCTTTAAAAGAAGTCAAAGGCCTGTCTGCCGGGTGTCGAATGAAAGTTGTTCGCCAAAGTGCCACAGTGTCTGTATCAGATGAGATGTTGGGTAGCGTGTTTGATGGTTTGGGAAATTATAT
Source organism: Pseudobdellovibrionaceae bacterium (assembly GCA_046318875.1). GTDB lineage: Bacteria > Bdellovibrionota > Bdellovibrionia > Bdellovibrionales > Bdellovibrionaceae > JBKCTJ01. The sequence continues at coordinate 273 of JBKCTJ010000045.1, forward strand.
TGACGGATCACCTCCGCAATTTGAAGAGCGAACTGAGGTCCCTCTTTATAAAAATGGCAAAAATCCATTAGATCGACGCCCAATTCGTGAAGCATTGGATACGGGCATTCGCGCAATTAATGCAGGATTAACCGTGGGCCTTGGGCAACGTGTGGCCATTATGGCAGGATCAGGTGTTGGTAAATCTGTTTTGCTGGGAATGATGGCTCGTTATTCAAGTTCTGATGTCAATGTCATTGCGATGATTGGTGAGCGAGGTCGTGAAGTCCGAGAATTTATTGAAAATGATTTAGGCCCTGAAGGCATAAAAAAATCAGTGATTGTCACTGTCACCAGCGATCAAAGTCCTTTACTTCGAATGCGCGGTGCTTTTGTTGCCACAGCGATAGCGGAATATTTTGCTAAAAAAGGAAAGAATGTTTTATTGATGATGGATTCTGTCACTCGCTTTGCAATGGCACAAAGAGAAATTGGATTAAGCCTTGGCGAACCGCCTTCGACTCGAGGGTATACTCCAAGTGTGTTTGCAACCCTTCCCAAATTACTCGAGCGCGCAGGATCATTTGAAAATGAAGGCAGCATCACGGGACTTTATACGACCCTTGTTGAAGCAGACGATATGAATGACCCAATCGGAGATTCCGTTCGTTCTATTGTGGACGGACATATTGTTCTCAGTCGGCAATTAGCACAACGCGGACATTTTCCTTCCATAGATGTATTGCAAAGTGCAAGTCGAGTCATGAAGCATTGTATTGGCCAAGATCATCAGCGCCTTGCCACAAAGTTAAGAGAAGCTTTAGCGATTTACAAGGACGCTGAAGACTTGATAAACATTGGTGCCTACAAACAGGGAAACAACCCTAAAATTGATAAGACGATTAAAATCATTGACCAGCTCAATGACTTTCTTTGCCAGCGTGTTGAAGATCAAGCCACGATGAATCAAACATTGCGCGGTTTACAACAAATTCTTATTGGCTTCTAATTTTGCTGTTTAAAATCTAATTTTGCAGTTTAGGGATCAAAGTCTGCACAGTCCTCGCCGTGACTTGAGTCCTGAGATCTTTTGACGTGGTGATGAAGGTCCTAAAAACCAAGACTTTGATCTTCAGAAAGCTCGACCTAGGTCTGCAAAATCATCAAAAAACATCCCCAAGACCCAGACTTAAATACCGTTTGTTTATTACTTAGGTCCAGATCTGAGGACATCGACTTTAGCCTTTCCAGACTGGGCC
>JBKCTJ010000046.1:0-4227 GCA_046318875.1 Pseudobdellovibrionaceae bacterium
CCTCCACGTGGATATAATCACGAACTCCCGTTCCATCCGGTGTTTCAAAATCATTCCCAAAGATTTGTAATTTTTCACGAAGACCGCAGGCCACTTCCGATGCAACTTTTAGCAAATGACTCGCATTTTTTGTTCTCTGCCCGTTCTGACCATCAGCAGAACTCCCAGCAACATTGAAATATCTTAAAACAACTGCTGATAATCCATAGGCTTGGTGAAAATCTTTAATCACTTGTTCAGACATTAATTTCGAAGCCCCATAGGGGTTCATTGGCTGCAAAGGATCAGACTCTTTAAACAACGAAATTTGTGGCTGATTCCCGTATACAGCAGCTGTGGATGAAAACAAAATTCGTTTCACTTTCTGTTCATTGCAAGCTTGCAACAATGCCAAGGTCCCGCCAAAATTATTTTCATAATATTCCAAAGGTTTTTGCACCGATTCAGGGACCACAAGTTTAGCAGCAAAGTGAATGACAGCATCAATTTTTTGATCTTTCATGACTCGAGAAACCAGGGCAGAATCCCTGACGTCACCAAATATAAAGTGTGCTCGAGGGTCTACAGCATCGCGGAATCCAGTTGATAGATTGTCATACACTGTGACCTTGCAGTTCTGCTTTAATAAGGCTGAAACACAGTGCGATCCGATATAACCCGCACCACCAGTAACTAAAACATGTTTATTTGCTAAGTTTGAATTCATATTTAGCGGCCTCCTCCAAAGAAAACCACACGAAATGTGCGAAGGACGATAATAAAATCTAACCAGAATGAATGATTTTTAATGTAGTACAAATCATATTGAAGTTTTTGTTTCGCATCTTCTTCGCTTGCACCGTAAGGGTACATCACTTGTGCCCAGCCAGTGATCCCGGGCCTGACCAAATACCTTAGCGCATAAAACGGAATTTCTTGTTCTAATTTTTCGTCAAACTCCGGCCTCTCAGGTCGTGGCCCGATAAAGCTCATATCACCACAAATCACATTCCAAATTTGGGGTAATTCATCTATGCGCGTTTTTCGCATGAAGTTCCCAAAATTTGTGACTCGGTGATCGTTTTGCTGAGCCCAAACTGCTCCATTTTTTTCTGCATCCTGCCGCATCGACCGCAGCTTATAAACAAAATATGGCTTATTGCGAAGACCATGGCGTATTTGTCGGTAAAACACAGGACCATTTGATTCAAGCACAATGATTAAGGCCGAAATCAAAACGACGGGCCAAACCACAAGTCCCAACATAATGGCCAAGACCAAATCAAAAAGCCTCTTCACTCGAAGTCGCGCGATATTTGTAACCAAGACAAAACCAGTATTCATGACAAACCAATGTTGATTTAAAATACTGATGGGAATTTTTTTAAAAGCACTCTCAAAAAATTGCACCACATCCACAGTGTGAACACGATTAAAACGCGCATGAATCAGGAGCTGACCATATTTTTTCTCTAAAGCTAGTTCTTGTTCATTTTTCAAAGCAACAATCACACTGGACCAATTTTTTTGAATTTCATCTGGCAAAGTATCCCAGTGTTTCATTTGCTCGGGCCCAAGCTTGAAAGCTTTTGGATCCAGATCCAAGGTTTCCTGAAACGGCAGCAAAAAGACACCGCGCTTGGCGTGCCTGGAATTTGCGAATTCTTTCAAAAGCTGATTTAAAGACTCCAAATCTGTAATAAAAAGCCAGTTTTGATTTTGCTGCAGACTCGAGAGCACTTTCCAAATCATGTACCTTGGGATCAGCGTTAAAAGATAAAACGCAATCAGCGTTCGAAAAATTACACCTCGCCCTAGAATTCCAGATTGCTCTTGGTAGGCCACGGCCATCAGAAACAAAAATAGAATCAATGCAATCACCACAGCAAAAAGCTGTTTAAGCGTTTGTTGAAGAAATGTCTCTTCATCCAAATCATAGTTTCCAAAAATATAATATGAAGTTAAAACAAGGCCGGCAAAAATCACCACAAAACTGGAAGTAAAAACTTGAAAATTCCACTGTGAAAATCGCAGGTAATAGGCGACAAAAAAACTCAAGCACAACAACGTTAAATCGATGAGCAGTAAAATCAATTTCTCTTGGCTTTGAAACGGATCAGGTTTGCTTGATTTAAACTTGATTTTACTCATGTTTTTTACTTAAACAAAAAACAAGCAGATGATCAAGTCATTCCGTCGTTTGCGCGAATTGAATCTCGTACCATGAGATGTTTCCACCAGGTCTCAACTAAGGAATCCACAGAAAAGTCTCTCTCAACAATTTGTCGATTTATATGACCGTATTCGAGCATTTTTTTTGCCTCAGGCAGTGACTTAATTTTTTGCAAAATTCCTGACACATCTTCAGGTGAGCAGAAAAGTTCACTTTGATGATCAATCAGCTTCTGTCCTTCGCCAAAGCCACAAAACAAAATCGGAAGACTTGCAGCCATCAAAGGAAACATTTTCGCTGGTCTGGTTTCATTGGCCAGATCCGAATTTTTCATATGGATTAAACCACAATCTGCTGCTTGAATATAACGCACTAATTTCTCCATGGGCATGGAATCCAGAAAAGTCACATTTTTCAAACCCAGTTTTTCTCTCATTCGAATCAGTTTCGGTTTTTCAGATCCCCCACCAATAAATAAAAAATGATAACTTCTAGCTTCCTGTTGCAAATGATTTGCAACTTCCAGGATTGTCTCTAAAGCATGAGCGTTTCCTAAATTTCCTGGATAAATAAACAGAAATTGGTCTCGGCTTAACTTCAACTCAGCAAAGACGTCATTCACATCGATCTTCACATGCTCAAACAGAGTCAAATCAACTCCATTTGGCAGAAAGAAAACTTTTTGATCTGGTATTTTTTCTTCTGTCAATAACGTTTGTTTAATGCCATCTGTGACAGCTGTAATTCCAGCAGCATGACGATAAGCCCAGCGCTCCAGCCATTTCATCAAAGTGAGAAATATTTTACCGGCAAAGCTTCCACCTATATGCTCCATTGATCGTGGCCAAAGATCCGCGACAATCAAATGACACGGAACCTTAAACCACCAAGCAATAAAAATTCCTGGCAAGGCTAGAAACAATGGACCCGAATTCACTAGGACCAGATCAGGCTTTTGAACTTTGGACAGACTGAAAAATGAAATCACGCAAAATGTGATATAAGATAACAATCGAGCAAAACCTTTTCCCATTGCAGTAAACAACCAAAAGCGGTGAATCACGTGTTCTTTGGACCAGCGAACTTCCGCTGATTTTTCGTAAACTTTCCCTCGGTCTTCAGGGCGCAGCTGCCCTTGGGGATAATTTGGAAAGGGACAAACGACTTCCACATCAACATCGTTGCGATTGAGCCAAGTTGTCATCGCAGCCAATCTCACTTGGGCTGCCCCATTTTCAGGAAGATAATACTGAGTCAGCAGGAGAACTCTTTTCATCTGGAAAAACTTTGTCGGTTATTCGATGACGCAGAATTTAGAAGCTCCCTCAACTCGGCTTGACTCGGGTAATTAATCAAAACTCCCTTTAACTTCCCGTGATAAACAAATAAACTACTAGCCGCCACGGCCGCAGCACCAGCCTGGACTGCCAATTTTAAATCTGCCAATTTTCCCGCACCACCTAAAGCAATCACTGGGACTTTGACAGTTTCTGCTACGGATTGAATTAAATCCAGAACATAGCCTTGCATCATTCCGTCGGCGTCGATGCTTTGTAAAATAACTTCACCGGCACCAAGCTCCACGACCATCTTTGCGGCTTCTCCAGGTGACAACTTCATATTTCTTGATCCTGATTCGGTATGAAAAGAATATTTACCAAAAAAATTCTTTTTAAAATCTAAACAGGCCACAGCACTCTGTGACCCATATACTTGAGCAATTTGTGACAAGGTCTTCTGTGCATCCAAACAACCTGTATTCAAGATCACTTTCTCAAATCCAAGGGAAAATATTCTTTGAGCTTGGGTAAAGTTTCGGACTCCCCCACCATAACTCAGAGGAATGAATGCCTCTGAACAAATTTGTTCAAGGGCTTTATAATCAGGCTCCACTAATTGGCGGGTAATATCTAACAAAGCAATTTCATCCACATCACAGTCATTGAAAATCCGAATCGCATTGATGGGATCACCAATATAATTTGGTTTTTGGAACTGGACAGTTTTCACCAGCTTATTTTTATCTAATGTTAAAACTGGAATCACTCTCGGACGAATTTGCATGCTTATAACCC
>JBKCTJ010000047.1:0-1815 GCA_046318875.1 Pseudobdellovibrionaceae bacterium
TCAATTGCTCGCACAGCACTTTCGAAATCGCCTGACCCGTCTTTACCTAAAAATCGAATTGGCATAATGCTGACTTCAGGGCTTAGACCCACGATACCACCATCAACTAAACCCGTGGCGCCCACTGCACCAGCACAATGAGTTCCATGACCTGGATTTTGCGATCCAGTTTCATCCATCGGATCACTGTCGTTCGCTTTGAAATCATAACCTGGAACAGCATTCGGAGCCAAAGACTCATGTTTGTAGTCAACTCCAGTATCGATCACTGCAACGATCACATTCCGCGAACCTTTATTACCCGCTCGGGCCCAAGCTTTTTCAGCTTGTACTTTTGAAATCGCCCATTGTTCTTTTAAAGCTGCTGTATCGACAGGGGCTGTAAAAGCATGAACCTTAGCATTTGGAACCACGTATTCGATTCCTGGTTGTGCTAATAATTGCGCCAAAGATGAGATCTTTGTTCTTTGGTCGATGGACACTTTAAACAGCTGAGCTGTTTGAAGATGACTCATCACTCGGATTGATGAATTGCGCAGCTGTCCGCTGGCAAGAGCCTGATATCCTCTTGAAGAGTTGTACTTAACTAGATAGTCATTAACGGGCATAGCCGTTGCGAAACTATTCAAGGCTCCAAATACTATGGATGCAATCAATAGCAAAATTCCATTTTTCATGTGTGGTTCCCTCCGTGGTGCTATTATTCTAGGAAACTTTTTTACAATTTGAAAAGTGAATTTAAAATAATTCGTCAAATCAGTTTTTGGCTGTCTGATGAAAACGGCACAATGACACGAACAGATATTCAAGATTTTTATTGGAATCAAAAGCAAAACTTTGAAGAATAGACCTCATGAGTTGGCTCCATGTGATCATCCTTTCCGTCATCGAAGGTCTTACTGAATTTCTTCCGATTTCTTCAACAGGACACATGATTATTGCATCCACAATTTTTGGGATTCAGAACGATCAGTTTACACAAAACTTCCAAATTATCATACAGTTCGCCGCGATCTTGGCAGTCGTAGTTTTGTATTGGAAACACTTGTTAACCAAAAAAAGTTTAGTGATAAAAATCCTGGTGGCAAGCGTCCCTTTCCTGGTCATTGGGTTCCTGTCCAAGTCTTCCGTCGAGAGCCTGTTATCCGAGACCAAAGTCGTGGCCATAGCCCTGATTGTGGGGGGTTTTGTCTTTCTTATTTTTGAAAAATACGTCGTTGACGAAAGTCGGGCTCGAGAGTTTGAAAACTTGACCTATGTCGAATGTTTGAAGCTTGGTTTTTTTCAATGCCTTGCCTTAATTCCAGGAACTTCTCGTTCTGGTGCGACTATCATCGGTGGTCTGATGCTGAAGCTTTCTCGAAAAGATGCTGCTGAATTTTCAGTTTTACTTGGAATCCCGACTTTGTTCGCAGTGACCGTTTATAAAGTTTATAAAATTCATCACACGATTCAACCGGATCAAATCTCTTTCTTGCTTGTTGGATCCTTGATTTCATTTGTTGTGGCGATTGCGGCGATGAAATACTTTATCCACCTTGTAACAAAGTATGGTTTTCGATTTTTTGGCTGGTACAGGATTATTTTAGGCTGTGCTGTTTTGATTATGATCGAAATCATTAACTTAAGGAATCGTGTCGAGTGAACTCTTCTGAAAATTGGATGGAACATCCCTATCTCTTATTCTTAAACGAAACCGCCTTTTTAGTTCCCAATTGGAAATGGGTCTTGCTATTGGTGGGTTTTTCCATTGGTTTACTTCTACAGCCTTTTTTCAAACTGATTCTGCGATTTTTACAGAATAAATACTTGGCT
>JBKCTJ010000048.1:0-32373 GCA_046318875.1 Pseudobdellovibrionaceae bacterium
GAATACTTCTACGTTTTTCGATAACTTCAAAAAAATCCATGGAACCTCAATATATTTATAAAATGGTAAGTGGTTTCAGACGAACAGGGCAAATTGAATTGTTATAATTACGTTTTGACCGTCGTGGTCAAAATATGGGCGCTTGCACTTTTGGGATGTTTGCATGGACCATAAGACATGGTTGCAAATCAAAAACGAATATGGATTTTCGTGATGACCATGTTGATCTCGACACACGGATGGACCTGGGGTGGCGTGGGGCACTGGACAATTGCGCGTTTAGCTGACGAAATTGTTTCTGCATCAGCAGAAAACGAAATCAAACAAATTTTAAAACGTGATGAAACCTTGATGAGTGTTTCCACTCTGCCCGACAGTTGGCGATACAAAGCAGAGTGGAAACACACATATGATTATCACTTCGACACAGTTGCAGTGGGAAAAAATTATCTGGAGCAGCTTAAAACCCTGGATCCAGAATCCATTGCTAAAGGCGGAGTGACTCAAGCCGTTTTACAAACTTTGAAAATCTTGAAAAACCGACAGTTCAATTCAAATCCTGAATCAATCAGACAAGCACTTATTTTCATGATCCATTTTGTCAGTGATATTCACCAGCCTCTGCATGTTGGGCGGGTGGGCGACAAAGGTGGAAATGATCTCAAGCTAAAGTGGATGGGGAAGAAAACGAATCTTCATTCCATTTGGGATCACGAAATGATCGCAACTAGCCACAGCGACTTTGTGTCAGGAAATGAAGTTATTCAAAATTCCAAAAAGTACGCTGATTATTTGAAAGTGAAGTTTCAAAATACACTGCATTCGAATTCAGAATTCAGCCGCAGTGATCGAAGTATCCTGTTTACTGATAATGAAGTCGCAGAGTGGGTTGTGGAAAGTATCCAGCTGCGAGACCAACTTTACGTAGGATATGATGGAAATCAGGCCCAATATCAGAGGAAATTCAGCAGTTCGCAGGATTATCGCATTTTTTTAGCTGGTCAACGCCTAGGCAGAATATTGAATGGACTATTTGATCGGGAAAACGAGATCACAATCCACGGGCGATTTCGCCAAATGATTGAACAAATTGTGGGAAAGATCGACCAAATCATCCAGCTGACCCCAAAGTATGACCAAGGATACGATGTCTCTGATCTTGACAATCTCTACGCTGAAAATTAGTTTAGAAGCTTATGCCACGAGTTCAGGAGTAGCTCAGTCGGTAGAGCAAGCGGCTGTTAACCGCTTGGTCGGGGGTTCGAGTCCCTCCTCCTGAGCCATTTTTAAAAAAAGTTAAGCCTGCTGACTGCAGGTTTTTTCGTTTCTAGGAATCACAAGAAAAAACAATAACATACTCAAGAGGAGCTTTTTAAGCTCAGACTTCGAATATCATTCAACGTAATCGAAAATAACGCTACTTGAAGACTTTTGTAATACTTGGGTATTACAACATGCTTTGGGTATTACAAAATTATTTGAATACTTCGTCAGTATTTTTCAAAACTTTGTAGCGCAACCACGCCCTAAAAACTGAGGAGGATATTTTATAATAAAGGTTTGAATTTGGGCTTGCTGGGGATAGAAAGCCTTTTTGTCTGAGATTCAGAATTACCTTGGATTCATTAGTAGAGGTTATTTTCAAATCCCTCACTCTAAACTGATATGGCAATCTAATTGCTCGATCCATCAATGATTTTTCTGCATATGACAAACCCAATATTTTACTCTCCATAGCTGGAGATATCGTATTGAAGTAAACAGCTAGTGTGCTTTCGATGAGTTTGCTTTCAGACTTTTGCTTTTTTGAAAACTCCGAAACCTCTAAAATTGCTGAAGCCAGCAGATTGACATATGAAATTAGACCTTCCGTTAGAATATCTGAGGCGTGTACAGCGAATGACTCTAAGGTTCTAAATGTGTGTTGAGATTTTGGTGAGTCAGATATTTTTGAAATTAAAAAGTCACGAGATTCATCAGGAGAAAGTGGCTTTACATCAATAACAGTAAAAAAATTAAAAAATGGCAAATCAGGATCATCCATAAAGCGTGTGTCAGGTTCAGATGTTGCAATTAGCGAAACCCTATCTCTTCGCTCAATCAGGTATGATCTTAACTCTGCAGCATGCTGAGTTTGAGTTAACTGGGATGCGCCTCGTCCTTTTGCAACCTTAGGAAGGTGAGTCTGCTTTTCTTTACCGGTTAAATTAAACAACTGATCGATTCTCTCCACAAAAAGAACAATCTTCTTTTTTCTGATTTCCCCAAGAGGTGTGCCGTTCTTTATAAATTCTTGTTCGTGTATCTCAATTTCAGAGATGATATTTGAAACTAGATTTTTCCCACTCAACTGATACGGAATTTTGACAGGAATAATTGAGTTTTCTTTTTCAAGGAATTGAAACAAAATTGCCGTAATCCAACTTTTGCCACATCCTTCAGGACCCTTCAGCAGAGTTGGTGCAATTGTTGACTTTGAAGAAGTGATATTTTTAGCAAGATATTCTGCTAAATAATCTGTCCGTTTTGGTATTTTCATATAAAATATCGCCCATCAACAATTCTGTAGTTCCAAAAATTGCATAGGAATTGGCTTTGAAATCCAATCTTTGAACCACCATCTTGGTGTTGAATCATGTCATCAGAAATCATTTTTGCCATTATGTCGGTGAAGTGTTGTTGTGAAGAAATGCCTAAAGCATTTTTCAAATCAGATTCGCCGATACCAACCTTATTATTAAATTGAAATGAGGCCGTTTTTTCTAGGATTTTAAACACAAGATCTTTTTCTTTAAGATAAAATCGCTCAATCCGAGTTACGAAATATTCAGGCCCTCTTGGCTCAGTAAGAAGGGTCTTATATGCATTCTGAATTTCTTCGTCAGAGAAATTACTTTCGCCAATTTTATCTAACATTTTTTGTCTCAAGGCATTTGCAAAAGCTTGAATATAAAATGGTGAACATGAGCCAAATTGTTGTTTGATAAAGCTATAAAAACCTTTTTCATTCTGGAAGGTAATTTCTTCTGGTTGAACAAGTTGTCTAATTAAATCTGCACTTTGATCACTAGTTAGGTATGGTATTTCAATTCGTTCCAGATCATTAATTGAAGCGTCCAAGCCTAAGTGCTTTAGCGTATTATGTAGATTTATAGAACCTGCCACTATTATCTGGTGTTTTTTTCCTAACCCAAAATCTTCTTGTCTGATCATTCTAAGTCCTGATAGCAAGAAGTTTGTTTTCTGAATCATTTCATTTCTTCTGTCCTCTCCGGTCAGAGATTGACCAAACCTCCATATCAGTTCAGGAAATTCATCTAGGACTATAATAATAGGTGACTTTAAAGAAGCGATTAAAGTTCTCAATTCAGTTTGTAGTGCTTCAACTTTTTTGGGATCAAAATCAGGCCACTGAACAGTTAGTTTAACCTCAGTTGGTGAGCCAAGGAATGGCGCAAGATCTATGTCTAGCTTTGTACTTTTTCCGATATTAGAGGCAGTTTGTTTTATTCTGTCCAAAACATTGTCTAACAAAGCATGGTATTTATTTGCTGCCTGCAAAATGTCTTTTATGAGGCGAATGTAAAATTCATAAAGATTTTGAGTGTTTTCTAGATCAATAAAAACAAATTTAAAGTCCTCATTACCAGAGTTTTGACGAAGATATTCTTGTATTGAAGATGTTTTACCAGTTCTTCTTGGTCCCAATACAAGGATGTTGCCGGCCTGATCAATCATCTTTCTTAATTGGTCTACACAAGCCTGGCGCCCCTTATAAAAGTCATCTCCTAATGGGATTCCACCAGCCACAATTTTCATAGACACTCCTTTATTGCTAACAATGGGTATAATATGTGCCTAATATTAGCAATAAAATGATCCTAATAATAGGAATAATTTTACTCTAATAATAGGCATATTAGTGTTGTTGAATCAAATAAAACTCATTATTATCAATAGGTTGCTATTAAGATGGGCATAAATATAATAAGAAAAATTGGCCCTTTGTCAAACCTAGTCAAATGCAAATTCAAGGATAATGGGTAAATCTACTTGAGCCTCACGGGAAAACAACGAAGATTTCGAAGAGTACTTGATTGATCTCAATGCGAGCGGGGGATACAGAGACAAAGTTCGCACTTCTTCAGTATTGTTTTGAAACTTTAAAAATGAATCGAGTTGAGTTTAGAATTGATTCTGACAATCAGCCCTCGTCTTAACGAAAATATGAGGCTCATTGGCATCTACCAGACGTGTGAATATAGGGACCTCAGTTTTCTGCGGTTCCTTTTGTCGGGCAGTAAAAAGCTATAGTGCCTCATGTCGAACGCAATAGAGATCGTACCAGAACTCAAGCTCAAGAACTATGATTCGCATTTTGTACTTCCACGATCGAGAAACTGGGACAAGGGAGAGCAAGCCAGAATACTGAGGATGTTTTTGCAGGGAGTGGGTTTGCCCCAAGTGCGGTTTCATGATCTCAGGGCTACCTGGGCGACGATTATGTTGAGCAAGGGCATAGAGCCTATCAAGGTCATGAGTATGGGTGGTTGGAAAAGCCTGAAGACAATGCAAATCTATATACGGAAGGCCGGAGTGAATATCAAAGGCATCACGAATAGCTTAGATTTGCATGATCCATCAGAACAAGAATCCAAAGTTCTTTCATTTGCCAGTGTATCCACAAACCAGTAGTCCGCCTAAAATAAGTGTTGCATTTTTGTACGGAATAGCATACAAATAGAAATGCTCTCGATTCTTAAACTCAAAGAATTTGCAACATGGTACGACGCTCAGACGGTCAAGATTCAAGCGCAGATCGATAGTCGGCTGGAGAAGATTCGTGATTTTGGTCACTATGGTCATGTGAGGAAATTGAGTTCGCTGTTGTACGAAATAAAATTCAACAATGGCAACCGCATTTACTATACAGAAAAAGTGATCGACGGAAAAGTTTTGATTTTGATTCTTGGAGGAAACAAAAATGGACAAAACAAAGATATTAAAAAAGCTCAAAAAACAGCCGAAGAAATCCATGGTGATTAACGGTGTGAAGCTTGTCCCCCACAATCCATCTTTGATTTTCAAGAATCACAAGAAAATTAAAACCGCTTTATCAGAAGCTTTGATCGATGGTGACAAGGAAGCCTTTGTAGATATTTTATCTGGGTATGTGCGATCACATAATATTTTAGAAGTTTGCAAAAGGACGGGTCTAAGTCGCACAGTGGTTTATGAGGCCATATCAGAAGACGGTAATCCATCCTTAGATACACTCTGTAAAATTATGATTTCGTTCAAAGATGCAGCTTGATGTCGTATTTTGTAGTTCTCGGGAAACACAAGTGAGCAGTTTCAGATGGTTAGATGCTGCTCCATCTCCTGAGCCAATTTTTCTTTTTTCAAATTCTAGAAATTCAAATACCAAAAATCGTCAAATGAAAATAAACACTTAACCAGAGACGCAACAAGGCTTTGGTTCTTCGCGTAATCACACTAAATCATATCAAATCATGCCGGTTGTAAGATTTTGTAGTTGGCGGTGTAGTTAGCGTGATTCTTACTACAAAACTAACTACCCTTTTTACTTCTAAACAAATCCGGCTTCGTACTCGCGAACAAGGCTTTCAAATTACTGGGACAGAGCTCAGCGACGTTTTCGGCTCACTGATTCATCTTACATACTTTACAAATGAAACTAGAAAAAAAGTTTTGAATTTTAGATCAGGCCATTTGCGCCCTGATACTGAGGTAAAACGAGTTTTAGATTTATGAAACAGTGTACTATTTAAAAAATCATCGTGAATCATGGGGCTATTTTTAGCCCCATTTTTTTAACTGGCTTTTTTAGGTTTCACCGAAATATCAAGCCCCAAAACATCAAGCATCTTTGTAAGACTCTCCAAAGTAGGGTTCCCATCTTCAGATAATGTCTTGTAAAGTGTTTCACGGTTGAGATTTGTTTCTTCTGCGAAATGTTTAAAACCACGAGCCTCAGCCACATGGCGAAGGGCCACCAGAATGGCTTTAGGAAAACCTTGGTTGTCCTCAATCGTAGTCTGAACATACTCCGCTTGGGCTTTTTCATCACCTTTCAGCGATTCAATGACCCACTCATCATAAGAACGACTTGCTTTTTCATTCATGGTTCTTGCTCCTGTAATCAGACCAAAATTCTTTGGCCTTTTTTATATCTTTATCCTGCGAACTTTTATCACCACCACACAGTAGGATAATCAGTTCATCACCGACCGAACCGAAATAAATCCGATAGCCAGCACCGAAAGCCAACCGTAATTCATTCACACCTTCACCAACTGGTTTAACATCACCCAGATTTCCAGCACTCACACCCGCAAGGCGGGCCTATATTCTGCGGGCCGTTGATGGGTCTCTGAGGTCTTTGACCCATTCTTCAAAGGGCCTTTTACCCTTTTCAGTTTCATAGATGCGAATACGCCGAAATTTAACTTCCACATTTCAGAATGTAGCATATAAACTACAATAAAAGCAAGGGGTATTTTTGGAGATACAGGCTCATGGTTCCGTCTGTTTTCATTAGTTTCACGGACAAGTTTTTTGACGGCTTTCACTGTTAAGCCGTTTAGTTTTTTCGTTGGGTGTTCCTCTAAAAACTTAGCCAACAGAATCCCATTTAAGCGGGACAATTCAATTAAAACAGTCTTGGCTCGACATATCTTTCTTTAGGGGAATATGAAAAATCAAAACAGACATTTGAGGCCGGAATTAAAGAGTTTCCAAGCTATCGTCCTTATCATCTTTTTTTGGCTCTAACAGCATTCAATCTCAATAGATCCGCAGAGGCAGTGAGGCTTTTGTTAGAACAGCTGATCAGCACAACTTCAGATCAAGAAATTCGCAAGTATGAAAGAGCACTTAAATTTTATTCAACAAGACTAAATGAGGTTTTTGAGTGCGCTTAGAAATCCCAGCCTATAAGTTTGACTCAAATCTCCGCGAGACTCCGAGTTCCCGTGAAGAATGTCATAATTTTATTTCTCAGTGTCGAACTGAGCTTGCATATCCATCACCTTCAGACCGCAAGTCAGTTTTAGCAAAGTTGAGGTTTGCTTTAAGGGTTATAAGAAAATTTTATGAAGCGAAAAAGGTGTTTAAAGAAGCCATCTCAGACGACGGGAATCCATCCTTAGATACACTCTATAAAATTATGATTTCGTTCAAAGATGCAGCTTAATATCGTATTTTGTATTTCTGAGGAAACACAAGTGAGCAGTTCAAGAGGTTAGAACCTGAAAGTGTGCAAAAGAAATTCTGAAATCAAAATTTTTCAAAAAAATTCCGCATCAACCTAGTGGCCGAAGGACCACGAGGGTCTGAGAGCAAATGGGGTTTTCCACCGCTCCATGCATGACCAAGTCCTTCCACTCTGATGTTTTGACCAATCAGATCTGAACCTCTTTTAAAGTTTGTGATTTTATAGGAAAGTTCTGAAATCTTTAAAAAATTTTTTTCTGGTGGGTAAATAGAAGATTCAGATGTCACTTCATCATTTTTAGAAAAAATAAAATCGTTAACTAATTGATAAGAATTTTTAATGTCGATGACTGGATCTGCTGAACCATGCCTGAATGAAAGCCCGCAGCCGCAAATAAATTGAGAAAACAACTGACAACATTAGCAACCATTGCAGCACCTGGAGCTTGTTCAGCTGGATCATACCAGTCCCAACAATTGATCTCATTTTGACTTTGACGCAAGTTGGGATAAAGCACCGCGAATTTTTTTTCTACTGCTAGCCTGGACCAAAGTGTCATTGTCTCTAAGGATTTGGCATCAGTGCCACAGCCTTGAAGAACAACGACCAAAGGCACTTCACTCTGACTCGACATCTTAGTATAATAAAAAATATCAGCTTTATCCCATGCTTGAGCTGAATTAAAAAAAATCAAAAGGCTGCACAACCACAAGAAAGAAAAAATCGTTTTCATTGAGAGCCTATCGGCTCAGAACCACAAATCTAAAGTCGTCCTCGGTTTTAATTTTTGACCTGCACCTTATAAATCGGAGTTGATTCGATCACTTCCATCCCATTGCTTTTCACAGCGCCGGACAGCCAAATTTCATATGTTCCGTTTGGAAGAAGATTTGTTCGCCATCCCAGAGACATTGAATCCAACACCACTTCTGCTGATTTGGTTTTTTCGGTTCCTTCTGAATTTTTATAATGAAATTGAATTTGACTCAAAGGAACACTGCTCGATTTAGTTTTCACATCAAAGACAACGCGTCCATTGAAAACTTTTTCATAAGTCGTCCCCTGGGGAGTCATACTGACTCCTAAGGTTGGCGGTTGGTTCACAATATGAAAAAATTGTCTTGTTGAAGTTGCGATGCTTTGTCCTAAGTCATCAAATGCAGTGATTTGAATTTCATACCGTTCTTCAGCAAAACCAGTGGAATCAAAACTGAACTCACAATTTGAATTTTCGCAGTTTGCATTCCAAATGGCCTGCCCTGATTTATTAAAAACAGTGGCTGTCATCATTTGAGTTTTTGGAAAAGTAGATTGCGCCGAAAAGTTGACTTGTCCAGTGATGTAGTCATAATCCCTTGGATATTGCAATGCGACTGCACCAACCACAGAAGGGGTTTGAAATCCCCATGTCGAATCACCGATTCCTGACAAATCTGAATAAGCCACTTTCCCAAAACCGTCTTCTCCCCACTCTTTTCCCCAACTGTTGCGAATGATGAAAGCTTGTTCTTTGTCGTCATAGCCTACGATAGAAACAGCATGGCCACCCATTTGCTCACCTGTTGTATGTTTATAAACCCCGCCGGCATAAACCATAAAATCTGCATAAACAGTCAGGGTTGTCATCAAAGGACCTTTTTGCAGGGCTTGTTTTACAGCAGCAATATTTGTAGCTCCTCTTGATGGAGTGCTAAAACCAGAAATTTTGAAAAGGCGCTTGTTTGTATCAGCACAAGAAGCAGTGCATTTCACATCTTTACCTGTGGCGCCAGAAACATAGGGATGACAAGCTTCATCGACGACGCCTTTTTTCATCAAGTAAGATGCTGCTGCAGATGGATACCAACCACGATCACAGTAGCCACCTCCACAAGCGAATAAATTTTGCGTCGACAACCGCATATTTAAATTTGGAAGAACGGATGAAATGTTCAACTGGGATTCTAATACCCCAATGGCTGCAAAGGCCACACAACTGCCACAGTTTGCTTGATTGGCAATGGGTGAAATCCAATTTTGATTTTCTTTATTTCGCCAATCAACAGTCTCAGGCAAACGACTGGTCATCGTTTGTTCAATTTCAAATTCCACTTCAGATCCAATATTTTCCCGAAGACCCATTAATTTTTTTGCTTCGGCTTTTGTCAGTTGATTCAACCAAGTTTGTTTTGCTGTCCAACCGGCCCCACGCTGTTGAAGTTTTTGATTCAGATCCTCAACATTGACTACGTCAGCGCTGGCAACTGCTGATATAAAAAATAAAATTAATCCTAAAAAAAAGTGATTCATAATTCCCCCTGGCGAACATTATCTCAGTCTAAGGTTTAGGCTGATAAGATGTTTCTTGCAAAGCAGCCAAGGACAGGACGTCTGTCCAGGGAACTCGCAGATTGAGTGGGGGTTTGAGCGCTTTGCTTAAGTTGCACCACAAAAATAGATTTCATATTTTCGTCGGTTTCTAAAGAAATACATTTTTAAAAGCGGCATTTGATAATCGAAGATTTCTGAGCAAGTCATTCATCGAATTTCAAGTTCAAATGCTTTAGTTGGGCTCGAATCCAACTGCGATAAGGTGCCACAGCAGTTCCAACGCCAAATTCACTGCAGGCAGGTGAATTGTCATCTTTTGTATAAACCAATTGGTTAATCCCAACTAAAACAATCCTGCGATCAGCCCGACGACTGTAGATGGGACCACCCGAATCGCCATGACATATTTTCCCACCTTGTTTTTGATTCCACACAAACTCATTTGAACGATGAAAAATGGAAGAGACACGCTGTTCTCCCAATTGTTGACTCATGATTTTTAATGACCTGTCGCCAGCATTGCTACTACTTACAAAGCCAAATCCTAGAAAATACAGAGTATTATCCGAAGAAACAATTTGAACATTCTCATTTCCATTCCAACGAGTAGACATCTCCGTGACAAAAGAATATTCTTTGGGTGCATCAGATGCTAAGATTACGAGGGCAATATCGTTCGTCGCTTCTTGATGCAATTCCACTAGAATATCATTCACTGGCTGTGGAAAGGTTTCATTCCTAGGCCTGAAGTTTTCATGAATAATGATTCTTTGTGAAATGCGTCTTCGTTCCACATTGTTCAGATCAGCCCCTTGATTTGCAAATGGTTTTCCTGAAAAAATGGCCAAGGCAGAATCAGCTTTAATTCCATTCGAGTGATCACGAAAACAATGTGCCGCGGTGAGCACAACTCGGGGATGTATAAGGACTCCGGTGCAAGCTCCTACGGATTTTGTTTCTGGCCCTTGCTGTTTGGATGTTTTTAAATAGACAGCATATTTAGCCCAGACGCTTTTTTCTGATAGTTTTTGACCACAGATGATTTCGTTTGCAGCGCATGTTTCGGCGGCTGCCTGGGGTTCTTTTTTATCTGTTTCATTGGACGCCCCCGAACAACCAGAAAGACTGGCGCCGAGGATGAGCATGGATAGAGGCAAACTGATTTTTCGAAGCATACCCGTAAGAGTGCAAATTGCTGGGCGAAGTGCCGACGCATCTGTTTCGATTTGAGACACTTAGCTGTGTCAATTTTATTTACAATATCAAAGAATCGTCAGTTTTTAACAAACGATCATTTTTAGAAAGCATTTGATTAATACAATTTCTTAGCAGGGATTTTCACCCAATCTTGGAATACTTTTTTTGCATCCATTTCGCAACATCGGTAAGATTTGATTTTTCGAAGATCTGGGTTCAGTGGAATTTCATTATATATCATTTCATCATCAAAAGAAATTTCTGCAGCGTCCTGTCTTGAATTGGCATAAAAAATTCTTTGCAAACGCGCCCAATAAATAGCTGAAAGGCACATGGGGCAGGGCTCACAGGAGGTATAAATTTCACAGTCGGACAGATCAAATTTTTGTAAAATTTTCGAGGCGTTACGGATGGCGACCACTTCGGCGTGGGCTGTGGGATCATTGCTGGCAAGAACTTCATTTTTGCCCTCTGCAATGATTTTTCCGTTTTGAACAATGACTGCTCCGAAGGGGCCCCCATTCAATGTAGATAAGTTTTGTCTAGAGAGCTCAATAGCCCTGAGCATCAGCTCGATTTGAGGAGAGTTTTTTTTTGAAGCCTGATCTTGGTCACTCATTTTTTTCCTTTTTTATCTTAAAATATATTTATTTAAATGATTTAGAGCAATTGACAAACTAACTTTCTGGAGTTTATACCTTTCCTTCTGCTCAACATCATAAGCAAAAATCAAAAGGGGAATTTGGGAATGAAAAAAAACTATGAAGATTTAGGTCATTTTTTTAAAGAAAAGCGTGAGAACGCTGGGATGACTCAGTTGGAAGTTGCTAAAAAACTAAGCTACACGTCAGCTCAATTTATTTCAAATTTTGAAAGAGGCCTTTGCTCTTTACCAGTTCCTGCTATCAGAAAACTTTCAAGCTTGTACAAAGCAAACACAGAATCTGTTTATAAACTGCTTGTGGCCGCTGAAGAAGCTCGCATTCAAGAACTTTTCTACGGTAAGAAAAAACGCTAAATATTCAAATTCTACCGAAATAAGTTTGCATTCCATAGGTTAAAAAAAAGGAGCTAAAAGCTCCTTTTTTAATTTATAAAGACATTGAAAACATCTATTTACAGTTTAATCTCAGTCTCGATTTTGTTGAATGTACATACGAGTGGAATCAGCCAGGGCCGGCAAAGCAGCATTTGCTACTTCCTGCGGTGCATGGACTCGATAATAATTGCAATATTGATTTTGGCCCAAACATCCAGTTTCTCGCACGGCTCGACTTCCTCGCGTTCCCATCCACCATCGTGTGTGCATTGGTAAATCAAAACGTGGAATATCAGTTAAGGGCATAGCTTTGACTGAATTGATATTGATTGCATCCGCCTTCAATCCCAGTTTCAAAGTTAACTCTTGAGCCACCGATCCAAATGCATAAACTTTTGCGTTCGGTGAACGCCTTTGAAAAGCTTCCATTAATCTGCGATGACTGTTTTGGATCCCAGTATTGTTAATCAATCCCCTCGCTCGCTGAATATCCATATTTGCATCGTCACTGAGTGTGTCATAAGGCAATGAGCGAATAATTAAATAGTTTTCATTTACCCCAGCTTGCGATTCGATCCAGGTTTGCAATTGTTGTCCAAGGGTTCCTGTTAATGCGCGAGTAGAAAACAAATCATCATGACTTTCTTGGTCGGCATAAATCACAATTTTTGCTTGATCGAATCTTCCACGGTATGATCCCTGCATATTGCCAAAGCTTGGATGTGATTTCGGAACAGCACCGGTAAACTGTAAGGGAAAGCTTGCCAAAATCGCCGATGTTTCACACCGAGTTTGGTTCGACTGTCCACAAGGACCTGGGTCAAAAGCAAAAACACGCCTGGCATGACCTTCAGAGATACGGCCCGGATTCATCAACAAATCAAGATCCGTATTCACCAATTTGGGTGGTTCCCATGCATAATCCAAATTGCGATCAAATTGCGGTCCTAACCGTGATGGTTTTGAAGCAATATCAGAAGGATCGGCGCCGTAAGGTGCGCTTCCAGAATATTCACCATCATCAGAAAAAACTTGAATGGCATCACTCCCTTTGCGATTCGATGATGTTCCTTGCCATCCCATTCTCCAATTCGTTCCAAAAGCAAAATCTTTTAAAGGAACTTGTGCATTTCTGTATCTAAATTCAGAATTCAAATAAGCTTCCGTTGCTCCGTTATCTTTAGGCAGCCAGTTTGGGTTTTTTCTTTTGAAGTCTGCAACAAATCGAGCCGCTGTTGTGAACCCTCGAATGATATTTTGTAAAGCTTCTTCACCACCATTATTCGGACTTGCACCTCCCGGATGTGGCACGCCGATGACCACTAATGTTTGGGCAAAAGTCACTTGTGAACCATCTACAAAATTATATGTGCCTGGTTCAATGGTACATGGGTATCTTGAACAGATATTTTTCCCACGAGTTCTCGGTGTATTTTCTAAAAATGATTTCACCCAAGTGCGAAGGGATTTTTGTCCACCAGCACCAATTCCCATCATCAGACCCAGTTGTTCAGAATTATTTTTAGCCATGTGATTAAATAGTGCATGCCGGTAAACGACTATTGGACTTCGAAGATCTTGTTCTAGCCATTCAAAGCCAGGGTTCGTGTCCAACTGGCCGTTAATAGTATAAACGAAGGTATTCATAAACAGATAACTGTCGTTGATCCCTAAGTAGTTTAGGAAGTTCTGCGTTTTTGTTCCTGTGGAGCCTGTAAACGTCCGATTGGAAATATTTTCGTCCTGAGCACCTTCTTGTCCAACAACAAAAACTTTCACAGAGTTGTTTTCTAAACGCCCGCGATACCACATTGGACCAAATATCCATCGAAATTTTTCTTTACCCGCACCTAAAACATATTGGCCTATGGCGCGGTAGTTTGGTGTCATTGCAAAAAGTTTTGCCCACTCGGAATCACGCGCAGCTCCGGGATCATAAGAAGCAGCATCACCGCGCGGCGATTGAACCGCTTGGGCCACATTTCGATCACCCATAGGTTTACCTTCGGTTTGTTGATTTGTATTCTCAGCCGATTTACAACCAGCAAAAAACAGGGCGATGGTCACCAAGCCCATTTTTATTTTTAACATTTAGCCTCCATTGTTTGAAAAATTTATTTATACAGATTGTACAGATCGGTGGTTCCGTTTAAACGCTGCTCCTGGCGGATTCGACTGCGGTTTTGTCGATTCCTCAAAAATTCTCCAGCTCGGTTACCCACAACTTGATCGAAATAATATTTCAGTTTTGCTTGATGCACATTATCGTTACAAGAATAAACTGGAGAAAATTTCTGCAAAGCAAAAGACGGATCACCATCAGCCTCTAGACGGTTTCGAGTCTGTGTCAGCAAATTAATAGCTAAAATTTTTGCAATATCTCGAGCGCGATCTAAATTTAGTCCTGTTTCCGACATGAATGTTATGATCGATCCATAAGTTTGACGGTCGGCACCGGGGCCAAGGGAATTTTGATTTACAAATACTTTGGGATGTTCAAACTGACAACTTCGCTGAGCTTGAAACTCTTTTGTTTTGACCAATTTGCCCAGGGTGCTCAAGTGCTCGAGCAAAAGGGCTACGTCCTTAGTTACGCGCTTTTGATCCATTGGTGGTTTTGGGATATTCTGATCTTTTAAAAATGTGTATTGTTCTGAATCCACTTCTAAAACTTCGTAAGCTAAATTTCCGTATTGCTCGATATAATTTTGGTTCCCATAAACGGGCTTTCCATCGATGACATTCAAATTAATTTCTCTTTCTGATGCCTCAACCAAATTTGTAAACGGATTGCTGGTCGTCTTTTTCACTGAAATGACAGATGCCATGGCACCTTCCATCAGACGACCTACGGGTGCTTCCACAACTTTACCAGCTTCAATTTTGAGTTCGTAATGATCAATCTGTTGAGCAGGATTTTGAGTGATCATTTGATAAAGCGTCTCGTCCGTAAATCCCGCAGCTTCAGAAAACAAATTTTCTTTTTTTAAATACAGCTTTGCAAATTTCACTTCTTCTAGGACATGTCGAGTACCCGTTGGCAACCAATCGCTGCCAATGGAAATAATAATCCCCGCTTTTTTTGCCGCATCGACATCTAATGTCTCATTGTATAGAATCATGTTTGAAAATGGTGACCACACAAGTCCAATACCCAAGGCAGCCAGCTCGCCGTATTTTTCCTTTGGGATTCCAATTCCGTGAACTAAAACCACAGGAACTTTTCTTCTTGAATTAGCCACTAAAGACTTGGTCAGCCCTAATAATTCAAAAATCTCATATTCAATTTGATTATAAGGATCATCGCTTCGTCCTTCCGACAAGTGCACAATCAAAGCTGATCGCAAAGGGTTTGATAGATATTTCTTTCGGCTCGCAATGGCCGCGTGATTTGCAGAAAAAGAAATGAACCTTAAAAATCCCTTGGGCAAAGGTTCCTGTGTTACACACTGGGTTTTCAAATTATTTTGATCCGCAAGTAATGTCAGTGCATCTGTATTTATATTTCCTACATTGATTTTGTCTTTCAAACCGGGGCAAAATCGATGAATGGTCGCAACTAAAGCTTGTTCGTAGCTTTGCCCCGACTTA
The DNA here is from genome assembly GCA_046318875.1 of Pseudobdellovibrionaceae bacterium. GTDB lineage: Bacteria > Bdellovibrionota > Bdellovibrionia > Bdellovibrionales > Bdellovibrionaceae > JBKCTJ01. The sequence goes on from JBKCTJ010000048.1 coordinate 15,375, forward strand.
ATTAAAGGTCGCAAGTGACTCCAAACAATTCCAAAATCTTCTGGTAAGATTAAATCTGTTGGAGCACTGACACGATCTTTTTTAGAAACATAAGATGATGGCTCTTCAACTCGCAAAATACCAAAAGCAGAAACGCATGACGAAGGCCCCTGCAAATAAGCCGTCCCACCGACCATCGCTTGCAATTCCGACCAACGATAAGTTGCACATTCCGCTGCAGGACCAAAGCTAACCCATGGATTAATATTAAAGCTGACCGATTTTTTGTAGGTTTCGAAATCTTTCCATTCAAAACGATTGACGAATTGTCCCTCGGCTTGTCCCCACACTGGTAGATTATTTTGTTTTGTGTGATTGTGGAGGTTGATCAAACCTGGGTATATCACATCAGATGTTTGTTCTAGTCTTGTAAAGTTTATTTTTTCTAAGTGTTGAATATTTTCTGAAGAATTTAAAATCAAAACTTTTATTCCAGCCCTGCGGTGCTCAGTAACGAAACTTAAAAAATTCTGAGAATTCAATTGTCTGATTTCTGTAATTAAGCGTTCCTTCATTCGAACAGATCCAAAATACACTTGGTTTTTGTCCGGACGAAATGCCCCCGTAGCCTTCAAATATTGACCTGGTATATTCCCAATCACAATCAATTCCGGATTAGAAGCAGTTTGAGCGGCTGTAGGAACAGATGCCAGAAGAAGCATCCACAAAACCGATATATCAATCAGATAATGAAACCGTTTCATGTCCTATCTTTCCAACTGTTTTTCTGTTCATAGAGACTCAAAACTTTTAAAATGAATTGAAGACTGTATTGAATTTGAATTGCATTTGAATTTGCTTCGGATCCCCCGAAAATATCACCTTGATCAGATACAGGGATTGAACTTGCCGAGATTTTTTCAAGAAATTCCAGTTGTTTTTTTGTCCAAGGAAACTTGTAAGGCACCGATGCTAGTGAACGCATTTCAATTTTGTTGTTATCTTTAGATTTCTCAACAGCAGTTTCGAGAGTACTCATAAGATGATTAATTTTTTGTTTCTTAGAACGTGGAAAATGAACATGACCTTGATTCAACAACATGACGAAGCGATTTTTATTCGCGATCAAAAATTTTCTTTGTATATGGTGGTCAATGGATTGTTGTGCAAGGGAATCGATGTCTTTATTTTGAAGGAAAAAGCGATCGATTTGATTGATCAGTCGCAAAGAATTGGGGGAAAGCGGTTCAACAAAAGGATCATTTTCAAGGCTCGTGCTTAAATTTTTTAATAAATGAAAAGTTCGTCCTAGATATGCAAACTGATCAGAGTGAAAGTTTCGTTCGTCTATGGCATTGATTTCAAACTGGAACTGCTCAAAGAGCATCAAATGGGGTCTTGAAGTATTTGAGATACTGAAAACAAGTTCACGGCTCAAAGTTTTAATTTCATTGAAGGTTTGGGAAGAAGAAGTTGCATTTGGTAACCTTGAAATTGGACTTTGACAGCTGACCACCACAACCGAGGAAATCATTGGCAGAAAGAGCATCAAATAAAAATATTGTTTCGTAGACATCTGTTCCATTTCGACATTATTTTAAAAAATTTTCAGGTTAGTTTTTTGTTATTTGAAGGATTCTTGAATTCATTGGGCTTTGGTCTAGTTCAATAAGCTGATGCCCATGGATAGACCAGGATTTTTGGCCTTGCTGCTACAATTTCGATTGATGCGCCATCAAAAAAGAAAAGATCAGCAATCAAAAGAAAAAAGTAACTAGCAAATAAACGACTTCTTCCATGGACATTCTGAAGCCTTTAAGAAATACTCGCGTTGAAATCGGAGTTCATTGAAGTGACAAAAACTCGGCAAACCGAAACACAAAGTCCAATCCAAAGAGCAATTTTAGTTGGAATTCAACTTCCAAAAGTGACGGAACTGGAAGTGAAATCCTCTGTTGCAGAACTTGCAAGGTTGGTGACAACCCTTGGCTATAAAGTTGTCGGGGAGCTGTATCAAAAAAGAAAATCAGATCGCGATGCCACGGTGTTAGGTGATGGAAAACTGAATGAACTGGCACAAATTACTGGTGGAACTGGAACGGTGACTCCGACTTTTATTAAGAAAAAACATCGCGCATCTTTAAAATTTGAAAAAAACCAAAATGCAGTAGAAGATGCTGACTTGTCTGAGGATGAAAATGACTTTTCAATAGATGAAGAAAACGAAGCCACAGAAAATGTTGAACTATTAAAAGCAGATATTGTAGTGTTTGACTGTGATCTTTCACCTTCACAATTAAGAAATGTTGAAAGTGCCACAGGTGCCACTGTTCTTGATCGGACCGGCGTCATTATCGAAATCTTCAGTCGCCACGCCAAAACTCGAACAGCGAAAGCTCAAGTTGAAATTGCAAGGCTCAGCTACGTGGCACCTAGATTGAGGGAAACTGGCGGTGGCGAAGATCGTCAAGGCGGCGGTGTCGGTGGTAAAGGTGCCGGTGAAAGCAGTATTGAACTTGATCGGCGTAAAATTCGTGATCGCATCAAGGAACTCAAAGATGAATTGGTAACCCTAGGTAACGAACAAAATATTCGTAGGCAAAAACGAAATCAGGAAGTCACAGTTGCTTTGGTGGGATACACAAATGCTGGGAAATCTTCATTGATGAGGGCCTTGACCGGAAGCGAAGTTTTAGTTGCAGACAAACTTTTTGCAACTTTGGATACAACAGTTCGCATTCTTTACCCAGAATCTTTACCTAAAATTTTGATTTCAGACACTGTCGGATTTATTAAAAAACTTCCCCATGATTTGGTCGCTTCTTTTAAGTCAACTTTGGATGAGGCACTGAACGCCTCTTTGTTATTATTTGTTGTGGACTCGTCTGATGAAACTTTTGAATCCCAACTTGCTGTCACCACAGAAGTGTTATCCGAAGTTAGTGCAGTAGATATTCCAAGTTTACTCATTATGAATAAATCTGACCGCCTGAGCGAAGCCAGGTCCTTAGAACTTAAAATGAAATTTCCAGATGCAATCTTTTTATCAGCGCAAAGGCCCTCGGATGTTGCAATGTTAAGACAGCGTTTGATTGATCATTTTTCAGTTGGAATGGTTGAAATTGATATTTTAATTCCCTATCAAACCAAAGGTGCCATTGGAGATCTCAGGTCCTTTGCTCGTGTCATCTCTGAAACTTATAATAATGAAGGCACTCTGTTCCGCGTTTGTGGATTTGAAGCTGAATTGGAAAAATTCAAATCCAGATATCAGCTCTAGATAAATAAACTATTTCCCATTTTTGCCCAAGCTGGCTGGCCTGCACTTTGAATCTTATAACCCTATGGTAAGTCTACACAGATTGTGCATCACGTTGATTATGATCTTAAACCAATTCGATTTGATCGGAGCTGTGAAGAAGTTTTCGACACTCGTTGCCCTTCGCCGTATTGCGATGATTTTCGTCCTAGGAACGGTTCTTCCTGCCTCCAGCTATGGGAGCATTTTCGGCGAAGATGACAGAGTCTTCGTTGATCAAGAAAGCCTTCCCTATAAATGGGTGGGACGAATCTTCATGGATCAGCAGTTTGGTTGTTCCGCATTTCTAATTCATCCACAAATCGTTATGACTGCAGCTCATTGTGTCCTCAATGAAAATGGACAGCTCAAAGCTCCCCGATTTTTTTACCAAGCTGATCTCGGGACTACAGATCCAGATTACACCGAAGACAATCGATTTCCCCAGCCGAAAAAAGCAGTCCTTGGAATAGCAGTAATGAAAAATTATTCGCTCAAAACTGTCAGTGACCCCTACCATTCGGCAAGCTACTTGCGAGAGGACATCGCGCTTTTACTATTGGACACAAGCTATCCAACTGATTTTGGAAAAATAAATCTTGCAAACGTGCTGACGTTGTCACAGCCAGCAATCAGCGTTGGATATCCCTCAATGTTTCTAGGACAACATCGTTATGCAGATTTAAAATGCAGTGTACGCAACAAATCACAGGATTCAGTTTTAACAGATTGTGCAGTAGAAATTGGAAACTCTGGTGGACCACTTATCGTCAGAAATCAAAATAATCAGTATCAGGCAGTTGGCGTGGCCTCAACTTCAAGTCGGCAGCTTTTTGTCAAAGATATCTACTATCAAGTTCCCTACGCTGATTCCATCGCTAACCGTTATACTTCGATTCCACTTTATAAACATCGTATAGAACAAGGAATCACAAAAATATTAACTGCAACAGATTTTTTAATTAGATTTTAGGTGAAAAAAACAGGTGAATAAAGATGAAAAACTTTTATAGACAAATTTTAAATGGGAAATCTTCGGACTGGATGTTGGTTTTTACATTTTTTATCTCTGCAATCAGCATTGTTTCTTTAATTTATGGTTTAGGGTATTTGCTGAATGATTTGTTAATTCAAGATATTCACTGGGAAAAATCAACCATTGCGAATTGGAGTTTCTTTTTTCTTGTCGGCTACGTGTTGAGCTACATTTTTGTATTTATCAATCAGAATAGAATTCAAATGTCCTTTGATCTTGCGGAAAAATATATTTTAAAAATTTACATGATATCACTGATCTCTTTGCCAATGTTTTCAAGAGATCTGTTTGCATATCTAGGGTTTGGACGCTTATGGTCCATCTATGGATTAAATCCATACGCTGTTGGATATAAATCTATTTCAGACGAATATTCACCTTACGCATGGTTCGAAGCCTCCACAAACTATGGTCCTTTAGCGACTTTGATTTCCTATTTTCCAGGTATGGGCTCACAAATTTCCGTTATTTATGGAATTTTTATTTACAAAATCTTGACTCTACTCTCGTGTTTGGTTTTTTTATGGCTTTTGCGCAGACTTTTAGAACAACTCAAACTCTCGGTACCCATATACTTAATGATTGCACTACATCCAATGATTCTCATTGAAGGACTTGTTAATTCACACAATGATGTTTTCGTTCTTCCACTTTTAGTGATTATAATCGCTTCGATCTTACAAAAGAAATGGATGCAGTTGGCTTTAGTTGCTCCATTGCTGCCGTTGTTTAAAACTCCACTTGGAATCATTACTGCTTTTGTGGCATTTTATTTTCTTTTTAATGAAAAAATTCGCCACTTCTTAGTTGTGTCAGGTTTAACCTGCTTGGGGATGGGTTTATTTTTGTTTTCGATGGGTACTTTTCAAAATATTCAAAATTACACAAGCGGTAGCCAGCTCTTCAATTCTTTTTCTTTCCTAGGCGCATTTGAATGGCTTTTAATTCAATTATTCTATGAAAAGTACGCAGCAACTGGCGTTGCATTTCTTTCCTATTTTGGACCAAAAATTGGTTCCATCGCTTCGATTCTGTTTCTCTCATTTTTTATTTGGAAGAAAAAAAATGAAGACATTTTAAAAAATTTGTCCATCGTGATGATGGTGATTGTTTTCTTTTTTGCTACACAATATTGGCCTTGGTATGGACTTTGGTTTTTTATGTTTCCATTTTTCGTCAGCGATATGCGATTTAAAGCGTTTGGTGTCCTTATTTGTTTATCTGGATTTGTCATTTATTCGCCGCACTTTTCGAATATTGTTGGCCTGGGTTATCAAGAACCACTCACGGCCATGTTTTGGCCGATTATTTTTATGCCGTATTTTTTGATTTTTATCGGATATCAAATTTACAGAAATCAAAAAGTCTAAATTATACTTTTTGATTCTTTACTTTTTTTGAAATGCTGTACCACATATAAGCATGGAAAAATAAAGCGATGACCCATTTTACCCAGATCGCCGTGGCCCCGTGGTAATAGGCATAAAATCCTGTTGTTGCAGAAGTTAAAATACCTAACATATGCAAATGAACCCGATTGGGAATTATAATTGATATCAAAAACAGTACTGTCGAAATCCAACCAATGGTTTCAATGATCAACGTTTCCACAACAACCTCTTTTTAAAAACTTGAGCCATTGATTGGGCTAATCTTACCCTTCCTTTTTGAATAACACAGCAATATGCAATATACCATTTGCAAATCCATAGCCAATGAGAAGCCAGTTACTCTTTTTTGTGTGAGTCTGATAATTTGAGACGTGCCGTAAATACAAACTTTCCATCAACACTGCGAAATCCTTGGAATTGAGATATCATTGAATTTTGATTTTCTTCAACTTGGTCAATCCGCTGAATAGCAACGGTTTCATCAGGTTTTACTTCCGCTAGAAAATTCACTTCGTATTCATTTAAATCAACCCCTGCTTGCAAAACATTCAGTGGGATGGAATCCAAAATCCACTGTGCATATTTGGTATTATTCACATGATGATTCATATCTAGATCTGTGTTACGCACATTAAATTCTGAAATTGTTGGGGCATTTTCGATCACTTTGATTTTTTCAGGGGTATGAATCAAGATTTCTTGATTTCTCCATACATCTGGCAGGGCTTCCCAATCAAACTTTGCAAGCTTGCGGCTCACTCGGTCCATCACTGTAAAAGTACTCGTGCATTCGCCGATTTTTTGATCGCCAAGGTATAACTCATAATCTCGATAAAAAAATGGATCAACTGGTGTTCTCAACCATGTGCGGATGCTCATGGTCTGATTCCAATCAGGCCATCGACTCATCACAAGCTTTTGTCTCGTAAAAACCCATGTCTGATTTGGCTTCAGTTGTATTTGCAAATGATGAGCATGTAACAAACCCACATCTTGAATGAAATTTAAAACTCCAAACAAGCCGGCTTTACCGCGCAAATTGACCAAGTAAGATGCAATTTTATATTCTTCGATCCAGTTTTTTTGTTTCAGTATATACTCCCGACAATGGCAAATATCTTTTCGGTCAAAGGCTTAGTCTACGAAATTTCGTTTCCTAGATCTACCAAATACTTATTCATTATTTCGGCTCTGTTTAAGGCTTCGATGCGACCGGCTTCGGTTTTCATTGTATCCGCTGTTTTGAATAATTTTGCGTAAAAATGATCTCCTGTGTATTGCTGATCATCGAGTGCACGTACAAAGCAAAATGGATCTGTTTCTGCATAAAACGGCCGCCGCAAAAGTCCTGCCGTTGCAAAACATCTGGCAATTCCAATGTCTCCTAATCCATCTAGTCGATCTGCATCTTGGACGATTTTTGATTCAATCGTCCGGGTTTCAATATTCGCGCTAAAACTGTGAGCTACAATTGCATGAGAAATTTCTTCAAAATAAATTTCAGGATATTGAATTTATTTTAAAAATTCAATCGCAGCGTCCGCTGATATTTTCGAAGCTTGTTTTCTGCGAGGATCATTTTTAGGAATAATCACAAAGTCATGAAGCCACGCCGCAGGAAGCACGATTTCTATTTTCGCTTTTTCGATCTGAATTAAGTCCATATTCCCTAATCGATTTCTTCTTTTGTGATTGTGGCATCCACAGGGTTGAAATAAACTTCAACTTTTTTCCCATTCTTGTTCACTCCATAAATTTCATAACAAGATCCAGGTTGTTTAAACTTAGAAATCTTGTATCCCATGCCTTCTACTTTTTTCTTAAAATCGCCTTCCGTCATCCATTTGTCCTTGGGCTGATCAGTGCAAGTTTTCTTTGCCTGCGCTGATAGGCCCGTCAATGCTAACAACGTCATCAATATGATATGCTTCATAGAGTCTCTCCAGTTTGATATATGGGGTTATTCCCATGCAATGAATATGGTATCAATTTAAGAGTTGTACATTGACCCTATGGCCTAAATCTTCAGATTGATGCGTTTTAGGACATCTGGTGCATAGACAAGGTAGGTCGAAATCATCACATTATCTTGTGCAGCGATTATTTATTTTCAGAGGAGCTCTTATGGAACGCAAACTTGTGTACGATTTGCCAACTCGACTTTTTCACTGGATTTTCGGTGGCTTGTTCTTAATAGCTTTTGCTATTGCTAAAACCGTCGATGATGATTCTTCTTGGTTCAATTTACATTCACTTGTGGGTCTAACTTTGGGATTTGTGGTTCTTTTGAGAATAGTTTGGGGAATATTTGGGACACAGCATGCACGTTTTTCGGGTTTTGCTTTGAATCCAATGAATCTGATCACATATTTTACAGGAATTATGTCGGGTGAGAAAAAGCGATGGGCGGGGCATAATCCCGCATCAAGCTGGGCGGGCCTAGTCATGATGTCTTTGGCACTTTGCCTTGCCTTTACAGGATATTTGATGACATCGGGTCCTGATAAGGAAACCTTCGAAGACATTCATGAAATACTCGCGAATAGTTTTATGATTGTTGTTGTATTGCACATTCTGGGAATTTTATTACATACATTTCGGTATAAAGAAATGATTGGTCTAAGCATGATTGATGGAAAAAAGGCCGAGGTTCCACCTTCGCAAACTATCAATTCGTCAAAACCTTTTTTTGGATATTTATTCGTCAGTTTGGTTTTGGCATTTGGAATGTATCTCTATAAAAATTATGATCTTCAAAAGGGAGCGCTTCAATTCTTTGGGTCTAGCCTGCAACTCGGAGAACCTGAATCGAATACTGCTGAAAGAGATGATTCGGACTAGACGACTATTTTTCCCCTGTTGAAAGAGGTGCTGCTTGAATCGCAAAGAAAGACTGATCATCGCGTCCATACTTTCAATGATTGTCATTATGGTTGGATTTGATCTGGTTTCAGATTCCAAAGACGGTTTCGTCGGCTGGCATGTTTTTGCCGAGGGAACTATTGCCGCGGTTTCACTGTTTGGAGTTTTTTATATTTTGCGCAACATTGCTCTGGTGAAAAATCAGCTTGAAAAGAATCTCGATAAGTTTAGAGACTATCAAAAAGAAGCAGAAGTTTGGAAATCCAAATCTAGAAAGTATATCGACGGACTTGCAAATGCCATCGATCAACAACTTTCAAAATGGAATTTGTCTGTTGCTGAGAAAGAAGTGGCCTTTTTACTATTAAAAGGAATGAGTCTCAAAGAAATTGCCGAAATCAGAAATACTGCCGAAAAAACTGCACGCACCCAATCCATGGCCATTTATTCAAAAGCTGGCCTTTCGGGTCGATCCGAGCTTGCCGCATTTTTTATGGAAGATCTTTTAGCTCCGCAACAACTGGACAAAAATAACCCAGTTGATAAATAAAAGGAAAAACAAAATCGCGGTGCATTTGAATACAGGCCTTCGGAGATTTGAATTTCCCAAAGTGAAAATCAAGAAAAATTTTGAAATGGAGGAAGAAACTATCGATATGCACACCAAGCTTCCAAGGAGTGTCGTTCCTACGACTCCATCTTCATGCAATTGTACATTGGCCATAACGGACCCATGAATTTCAAACAATGAAACCAAAAAAGTTAAAATCATAATTCCGTACTGACCGAAAAAATTTTGCAACAACTTGGACATCAGTAAAATTCCAATAATGAACATCGCCAGTTTTAAAATAGGCAGAATTTCAAACGGAATTTCTTCCGCTTGAATATTTTTTTCGCTTCCTTTTTTGGAATACAAAACGAGCAAAAGCAGTGTAGCTATCATGGGGCCTATAAAAACAATCATAATGTCTAAGTGTTCTCGATTTGTTCCTGACCAAACCAGGACGGCTGCTTCAATCAGCATAGCTCCCGTCGCTGACAAAAAAATTAAGACCTCATTCACATTGTCCGGCGTATTATTGATTTTACTATTACGTGCTAAGGTGGCCGTCGTAGCCGTGCTCGAAATAAGTCCACCAAAAAATCCAGTCATGATAGCACCCATTTTAACACCGAGAAAACGATTCATAAAAACGCTAAAAAATTGAATAAAGGTCAATGCAAAAATCATTGTTAAAATTTTATTCAGATTGATTAAATTCCAAGGATCCAGTGCTACCGCTGGTACATACCATGCTGACAAACCCATTACTGCAAGAGTCAAAATAGGCATCGCATAGGGAAATGAAATAATTTTCCACGGTCTTAACAATTCGAACCCCAGAGTATGAAACGATCTGCAATGAAGGTCTCTTGATAGATTTATGCTTCGTAAAAGAAAAAAGCTAATGTTATTTCAGTCTTATGTGACCTAAATGATTTTCTGAGCCCAGGTTTTAATTTGTTCCAGCTTTCCGGTAGATCGGCTGGAGTTTTGTAACTGATTGATGCGAAAGATCAGGTTCCTTCGACCAAACATAACCGCTAGATCCATGGCTGTTTGGCTTTTTTTATTTTGATGATCAAGATCAACTCCCGCTTGAACCAATAAATCAAAAATTGGGGTATGACCCTTGAATATCACACCCATTAAAATTGAATTAGAACTTTCATCCACGCTGTTCACATCGGCACCCAGATTTAACAGAAGCTTGGTCGCATCATAGTGACCATTATAACTTGCCAACATCAAAGGAGAGTGACCCTTTTCATTTTTTCCATTTACTGCAATTCCAGATTCATAAAGTTCTTGAATCAACTTCGTGTTCCCTTCGCGAGCAGCAGAAAAAATGTCCATGGTGTACCCTCTTCTTTACGTGAGATTATCTATTCAAATCAAAGCGATCAGCGTTCATCACTTTGACCCAAGCAGAAACAAAGTCTTTGACGAATCTAGCATCTGAATCGCTTTGAGCATAAATTTCTGCAGTGGCTCGAACTTCTGAGTTAGAACCAAACAACAAATCTACTTTAGTTCCAGTCCATTTTTTCTTTCCCGTTGAGCGGTCAAAGCCTTCGTACTCGCCTTCAACAGCAGAAGTTTTCCATTCTGTTGCCATATCCAGTAGGTTCATGAAAAAATCATTGGTTAAAACACCTGGCTTAGTAGTGAACATACCATGCTGTGAATTTCCGTGATTAGCTCCTAACACACGAAGACCACCAAGCAAGACTGTTGCTTCTGGTAAAGTTAAATTCAACAAATGTGCTTTATCTAAAAACAATTCAGGTCCATATTTACCCAAACCTTTACCAGAATAATTTCTAAAACCATCGGCCATTGGTTCTAAGACCGAGAAAGAATCGACATCTGTTTGATCCTGGCGTGCGTCAACACGACCTGCAGCAAATGGCACTGTGATATTTTTCCCAGCCTTGCGAGCTGCTTCTTCAATACCGACATTTCCACCAAGAACGATCAGATCCGCAAGAGAGACTTCCTTGTTTTTATTTAATGAATTAAACTCACTTTGAATGCTTTGGAGCTTTGGTAAAACTTTGGCTAACTCTGCAGGCTCATTGGCAACCCATGTTTTTTGCGGAAGCAGCTGAATTCGCGCTCCATTCGCGCCGCCCCGCTTGTCTGATCCACGAAAGCTTGATGCTGCAGCCCAAGCCGTCTTCACCAATTGCGAAACGGACAGTCCCGAAGCTAGAATTTTTTTCTTTAGTTCTGTGATGTCTTGGTCAGTTAAAGGTGTTCCTTTTTTTTCTGGTAATGGGTCTTGCCAAATCAAATCTTCTTTTGGAACTTCAGGTCCCAAATAACGTGATTTTGGCCCCATATCTCGGTGAGTGAGCTTAAACCAAGCTCGAGCAAAGGCATCTTGAAATGCATTAAAGTCTTTGTGAAATCTTCTAGAAATTTTTTCGTATTCAGGATCAAAGCGAAGTGACAGGTCTGCTGTAGTCATCATCGGTGGATGTTTTTTTGATGGATCATGAGCATCAGGAATCATGTCTTGAGGTTCGCAATTTTTTGGATGCCATTGGTGTGCGCCGGCTGGGCTTTTTGATAAAACCCATTCGTATTTAAAAAGCATATCAAAATATCCGCTATCCCATTTGGTTGGATTTGGTTTCCACGCACCTTCAATACCACTTGTTGTTGTATGAACACCTTTGCCTGAACCAAATTTATTTTTCCAACCGAATCCCATTTCTTCATATCCAGCAGCTTCTGGTTCTGGACCAACGAGTTTTGGATCACCAGCACCGTGGGCTTTACCAAATGTATGGCCACCTGCGACTAGTGCAACGGTTTCTTCATCGTTCACGCCCATTCGAACAAATGTTTCACGAACGTCGCGCCCTGAGGCCACGGGATCAGGATTTCCATTTGGTCCTTCTGGATTGACATAAATTAAACCCATTTGAACTGCTGCTAAGGGGTTTTCTAAATCACGCACACCTGTGTACCTGTTATCACCAAGCCATTGTCTTTCAGATCCCCAGTAGACATCTTCATCGGGTTCAAACGCATCGGCGCGACCAGCACCGAAACCGAATGTTGGAAAACCCATGTTTTCCAACGCGACATTGCCCGCTAGAATCATTAAATCAGCCCAAGAAATTTTATTCCCGTATTTTTGTTTGATTGGCCAAAGGAGTCTTCGAGCTTTATCTAAATTTCCGTTATCTGGCCAACTATTCAGGGGTGCAAATCGATGCATTCCGCGACCACCACCACCTCGACCGTCGAAGGATCGATATGTTCCAGCACTGTGCCAAGTCATTCGAATAAAGAATCCTCCGTAATTACCCCAGTCTGCTGGCCACCACTCTTGGGAAGAAGTCATGAGTCTATTGAGATCAGCTTTCAAAGCTTTGTAATCCAGTTTTTTGAATTCTTCAGCGTAATTAAAATCACTTTCTAAAGGATTTGATTTTTCTGAGTGTTGGCGCAGAATGCTTAAGTTTAATTGGCCTGGCCACCAATGCTTGTTCGCTTGTTGAGAGTGATTGACTTTAGCTCCGCTTAAAAAAGGACATTTCGATTCATCGCTCATATTGCTTCCTTTGATTGGTTAATAAACATCTTCCTGAAAATAATCATCATCTGAAGCTATTCATTTGTAAAATTGATTGTTCCAATCGTTCCTAAATTTTATTTATCAAATTTAAGGCTAGGCTAGGGGAAACAACGAGTGACGTCGCTCAAATTAAAAAGCCAAAGAGAAAGCTCAGCAAATTTAAAATCCATCGAAATTTATTCTTTCTGATTTTCTAGACCTTGCAGAATCGCCTTGGAAACAAATTTTGCTTGGTCTTCGCAATTCTTTAAATTGATCCCAAGAAATTCCAAATTGCCGTTGATCAGCAGCATGGAAAATCCATGGACGATAGACCATGCACTGACAGCTTGCTTAATGGGATCACTCACGGGGAGCACTTTTTGTTGCTGACAGTATTTCATTAAATCAACCAAAGAAAAAAATGCAGCATCACCTGCTGTTTTCAATTCCTTGAATTGATCATGATCTTTAATAAATCCACCGAACATCATCAATAGATGTTCAGACCTGCTCATAGCCATGTGAATGTATCTTTGCCCCGCAGATTCAATTTGCATTAAGGCATTTTCTGGGTGGGCTTTCATAGCTTCAGTCATTTCAGATTTTAAATGGATAAAACCTTCCCGGGCAATTTCTGCAATCAAAGCTTCTTTGGATGCAAAGTGACGATAGGTGGCCATGGGCGTACAGCCTGCTACTTCGGCAACTTTCCGGAGGCTTAATTTATGTGCGCCACCTGAACGAATTTCCTTTAAAGCAGCGGTCACCAGTTTTGCGCGTAATGGTTTTGGTGTTTTGGATTTCATCACTGTTTTGGCCATGGTGAAAACTCATTGCTGATATTCAGGAAAGTCACATTCTGCAGAAACATTCTTCCCAGCCCAAAGCTGCAGCTGCATACAATCCATGACAAGGCTGAAACCCGTGATGTCTTTATCCCGTTGTAATTCCAGACCCAATGTATCAGTTTCAATTAAATCGTTGAGACTACCACGACCTTCAAAATATCTTTTCTCTTCATCTTTTCTACTCGCCACAGACTTTTTTATCAGTAGCACCAGCTGATTCATCCATCTCATTTTCTCTTGAGCTTTGAATTGAGTTTCACTGAAAATCGTGGCCTTCTGACGCAACAGTAAATTTTCCTGCGTTTGAAGTGCTGATTTTTGCGCTTCGATTTGGGCCGCCTGGGATGAACGAATACCACCACCCCACAATTCCCAGCGGAGTTCGATACCAGCTTCCGACCATTGACGATCAGTCAGACTTCTTCCTTCGCTTCCAACGATGCGTGCATAACCATCAATGACCGGCAGACTTGCAGACTTAATTTGTTGTTTTCTAAAATCTAACGACCTGCCTTGTGCTCGAAGATTTTCAAAATCACCTGTTGCTGAATTTAAATTTAGAGACGAAACAGCACGAATTTGTTTTGGAGGTAAAAGGACAAATTCAGTTTCAATTTTTAGTGCCGATTTTAAATCATCTATTTTTGATTTGATTTCAATGATCAAAGCTTTTTGAGCGTGAATGATTCTTTCCAAAGCGATTTCAAGTTTCAGCAAATCTGATCGCGATTGGCGGCCTTTATCGATCAAACGCTTAATATCTTTTTGACGTGACCGCAGATTTTCCATGGATTCATTTAAAAACTGAAGCTCACGATTTCGAATTAAAATCTCCATCGCTTGTGATCCATATTTCAATTTTAAAGCCTGCTGATTGTATTTTCGTTGTTGAACAGCCGCTTCCAGATTTTGCTCTGCTGCTGATTTTGATGCGAACATTTTTCCTGAATCAAACAGCGGTTGTCGCAGTTCTAACATCGCATCCATGCGATTTTGTTTTTCTTGTACTAAATTGCCAAAGGGTGATGACGTTTGAAGTTCACGGTCGCGGTTAAGCCAATTCCCTCCTGCGGTCAGACGCGGAGCAAAGGCATCTCGCCACGCGGTCTGATTGGCTGACTCGGCTTCGGACTGGACGTCGCTAATTAATTTCACATCATCAGAATCCGAAACTTTCTCTAAAATTTGATTCAGAGTAAAACCTGTTTTCGCTAGGGCATATTGTGGAGCCGAAAACATTGTGCCTAGGAAAAGCAAAGAACACATCACAACAGTGCCTTTAAAAAAAAGTCGATAAAGACCTGGGACCACAATCAATGTCGAAATTGTTCCTGTCAAAAGTCCAGATATCATTGTCCAAGCAAGGGGAGGCCACAAACTGGATTCTGAAAGTGCCAGGGGAATTAAGCCCAAAAGTGTCAAAATCGTTGTCAACAGAATGGCACGTAGTCGCATAGCAATAGCTGTTCGTAAATTATCTTGAGAAGCCATGGCTTCAAGTAAAAGAATAATATTATTTATCGCAATTCCAACCAAGGCCAAAATTCCCAATAATGACATAAATCCAAAGGGCGCATTGCCCAACCATAAACCAGGAAAGACTCCCATCAAGGTGACAGGCAAAGCAAGCATAGCGATCAGAACTTTGCGAAAGGAACCAAATTCAATCAGCAGAAAAAGAAGCAACAAAATCATGGCCGGCGGAACAACTTTGAAAATGGAATCGTTTGCTTCGCCAGCTCCTTCGGCATCGCCACCATATTTGATTCGTTCTTGTGGTTTCAACTCAATGTTTAAAATACGTTTTTCAAGATCTTTGATGACACGATCAAATGTGTAGCCCGGTTTTAAATCCGCTAGAATTCGGGAAAATGTTTGTCCATTTTCACGTCGCAAGATGGGAATTTCTGATGATGGTTCAAAATACGCCAAGTCATTCAACCGAAAATCGCGGTCACGACCTCGTAAAACAAGGACTGGTTTTAATTTTTCCGGCGCAAGGTAAGGGCCTTGATCGGCTCGCACTTTAATGGGAATAATATCTCGGTCAAATCTAAAATCACTGATCAACACCCCAGTGCTGTAGAATGAAATCATTTGGCTGAGATCGTTTCTTGTGATGCCAATATCTGCCAATTGCGCATTTTTTGCTTTCAACAAAATTTGTTTTAATCCCGCAAAATCGTCCTCACGAATCGACCTGACCCGTGTATCTGTTTTTAGATTTTCTGTGATTTGAGATACAATCTTTTCCCTGCGCTCTTTATTTTCAGAAAAAATATTTATTTCGATTTTTGCATTAATTGGTGGCCCCTGCTGCAGAAACTGAGCTGTAAAACTAACTTCTGGATAACGCTGGGTAAAAATTTCTTCCATCTCTAGCCCCAACTTCTTCATATCCAATGAAGAAGTTGTTGTGACTAAAATCTGACCTGACTGAGGTGCTGCTTTTGGGTTTGGTAAATTATAATAAAATCTTGGGATGTCACCTCCAACAAAAGACGCCAAGCTTTGGATGCGAGGGTCTTTGCTAAAGTGATCTTCAACTTCTTTTAAGATTTTATCGGTTTTGCTGGTATCAGCACTGGGATTGAGCTCAACAGCAAAAAGAAATTCATTCCTGTCAGATTCTGGAAAAAATTCTTTTTCGACATTCAGAACTCCAATAACACTGAATGATCCGATGATGCCAACAATTGCGAAGATCCTCCAGTAGGGCCCAAGAGCCATGGCGGCAAAAGTATTTTCAATGGCAGTGAAGGGAATTTGTATCCAAGGTTTTTTTTCGGGTCTGTATAAAAATCCAGTCAGCAGTGGAGTGAAAAAAATCGCAACAAAATAACTTGTGATTAATGTAATGACAGCAACAAGAGGCAGCGAAAAAATAAAATCTGCTGTTGAACCTTGCGCCGACAGCATAGGTAAAAAAGCGCAAATTCCCGTGGCTGTCGCAAAGGCCATGGGTGACTTCAGTTCAGTTGAAGCATGGGCGGCCGCTTCATCAGGAGGAAGGCCACTTCGAATCTTCGATTGAATGGAATCGATTACAACGATGATGTTATCGATAAATTGTCCGATGGAAATGACAAAAGCAGCTATGGAAATTTGATGTAAAATCCCACCAGATAAGTAGTAAATGAAAAGTCCAATCAAAGTAATGATGGGCACACTGGCACTGACAATTATTGCCGTTGCACCGCTGACCGTCAGCCCTAAAAATACAGCGACCAGCAACATTCCTGATAATAGCGACATCAATAGATCATCAATTCTTTCTTTTGTTCTTTGCGGTTGAAAGGCGACCACTTCTAGTTTCAACGGATTTAACAGGTTACTAGCAGCAGCAATGTCGGATTTTATCCGATGACCAAATGTTTCAATATTAATGCCTTTTTTTGGAATAATCCCAATGCCTACAGCCGGTTTTCCCTGCCACCGAAAGATTGACCCCAGTGGATCAGCTGGAC
>JBKCTJ010000049.1:0-23099 GCA_046318875.1 Pseudobdellovibrionaceae bacterium
AATTAACCCAAGATTTACTAAAAGCCGCGCGGGAATCTTCAAACATTCCACAAGGGACCCCCCCCCCGCCTGTCGAAACTTTGCAAGCTGCCGTGCAAGCCCAACTTCAGCGAGCCAATTTGTTGCCAGAACAAATCGCTGCAATTAATCCCGTTCAAGCTTCCAGCGATTTGATTCCAAAACAATTGATTTCCTATGGACTTGAAGTCAGCTTGGCGAAATTGAATTTAACTCAAATCACGGAATTGGGATATCAGCTCTCCATTCAAGGAGATTCTCGCGGAATGACAGTGAAGCTCACTGACATGGAAGTGCGACCAAATGTCGAAGATCCACGGTACATGGATGTGGTGTACAAACTGATCGGCATTAAGGTTCCAGAATTTTCTCCAATTTTTACACAGGAAAAACAGCCTAAAAAAGGTGTCCGCCCTCGAGGAAGTCGCAACAAACCAAGCAATCCTGAACCAAGTGATCCTGAACTAAAAGAGGGAGCGGGAGAATAATGGACTCGATCAGGCGTCTTTGGCTTTTCATAAAAAAACATTTAAAAAAATTTCTGCTCTCAGTATTGATGACTGCATTTTTTCTTGTGGTTTTTTTTCCAACACAAGATTTAATTGATTTGATAACGTCTCAAGTTTCCTTTCAGACTCAGAAAAAAGCATATATTCAAATGGATAGCTTTGGATTTTCATTAATCCCTGTTGGTCTCAACGTCACCGCACCGCAATTTGAGTGGACTGGGATGCCAGCGATTAAAGCTGATTCCGTGGAGGCATACCCATCCGTTTTCGCACTGATTGGCGCCATCACTAACCCGAATAATTTTGCAGCAGCTCCAGTGGGAGACTACCTTGTTGAAGGCTTATTTAAAGGGAGTTTAAACGTTAAAGTCCAAACTGGAAAAAAAACAGAGAATGGAAATCCCAGAACTGCTGTGGATTTAGTTGCCGAGAATCTTGCCTTAGAAGAAATCAAAAATGTTTTGAAACTAAAACTCCCTCTAAAGGGCAGTATTCATATCAATTCAAGCAGCTTAGTCGATCTGAGCTTTTCAGCTCAGCCTGAAATTCAACCTTTAACGATCAGCATCGATCGATTTTCTTTGGGTTCTACCACAGTGAATACGCAAATGGGTGCCGTGGGAATTCCCGAGTTGAGTTTAAAGCAAGTCAAACTGGAAGGCCGCCTGATTGGCAGCAAGTTTATTGTGGATCAAGGGATCATTGGCTCTCCCCAAGATGAGCTCAATGGGACAGTGAAGGGAAGCATTACTGTTAACTTCGTCAATCAAGGCGGGGTCATTCTTCCGCAGTTCAATGGATATAATTTCGATATCAATTTAAAATTGAAAAGGGAATTGGAAGACAGAGCCCAATTGTTTCTAATACTGATTGATCGCTTTAAAAGCGCCACAGATGGCGGACATCAGTATAAGTTCAAAGTTTCAGCACCTAATACTTTTTCACCTCCACAGTTTGATCCTTAGCCGGATCTCGTCATCATCACTTTCACAACTTGAGTATTGCAAAACCTGCACAGGTTATGATTTTGTAACGACATGATGCAAAGCTGCCCTGTATTGAAAACGGCAGCTTCAATCGAATATTTGGAGGAAATATGGCAGGAGTAAATAAAGTCATCCTTGTAGGACGACTGGGACAAGACCCGGAAATCAAGAGTTTATCACCACAATCAAAAGTAGCAAATTTCAGTATTGCGACCAGTGAAACATGGCTTAAAGACGGTCAAAAACAAGAGCGCACAGAATGGCATCGCATTGTGGCTTGGGGAAAACTTGCAGACACTTGCGGTCGCTTCCTGACCAAAGGAAAACAAGTTTACGTTGAAGGAAAACTTCAAACTCGAAGCTGGGAAGATCAACAAGGACAAAAAAAATATGCGACAGAAATCGTTGCAACCACAGTTCAGTTCTTGAGCCCTGCTGGTGAACGCGACAACTCTTCACAACAAAACACAGCTTCATCAAATGATTATGGCACTCAGGATTTTGGGCCAGAACCACAATTTGATGCCTCAGAAGAGATCCCATTCTAAAAGTTCAATTTTTTGAAAAAGGTCTAGAGTCATCTAGACCTTCATCAGTAAAAACCCATGATTCTAAAATCAGACTGACGTTACTCTGTGATATTGTCGATACTCTTTTTATGAATCGAATAAAAACAGTCTTCTTCCTCGGCATTGCTTGCTTCCTTTCATCCAACTGCACTGTTTATAAATCAGAAGGAAAAAAAAGCTTCGAATCCGCCACCACCGAATACGGCAGTCGCGCAACGAAAGATACTTCAGAGGAATTAAAAAATTGCGAACTTGTTTCTTCAGACATTGCAGAATCACTGCTAGAACAATATGAAAATGATGGTCACATATCAAACATCATTTTTTCCCAGAAAAATCAGAACTATTATTCTTGCTCTGAGCAATACTAAAACTCGACAGAGGTCGAAAAGACATGAACCATACATCGAGTCTGATTGATTGCTACATCGTCCACCCCCACAATAGGCTATGATTAACAAAATCACTTTAGCGTCACTTTTTACTCCGATATTTTTTTCAATCAGTCTTTTTGGAGCTCAAATTATCAATATCAAAGGGACGAAGACTTTGATTGATCTGCAAAGTACTGATGCCAAACCAGGCGATGAATTTTACGGAATGAATGCAGAAAATAAACGAAAAGTGATCTTAAAAATCAACCAAGTCAAAAACGGAAAAGCTGTCGCTGAAATTGTTAAAGGTACAGCTGAAGTTGGTTTCACTCTGCAGCCCAGAACCGGCGGCCCAGCGCCCTCATCAAGCACGGCTGCGCCAAAAAAGCGAAGCGTAAAAAAAGAGAGCGAAGACAGTTCTTACACCAGCTTAAAGAGCAACCGTGGAGCATGGGGCGTTGTTGCCAATGTTTTGATGAATTCAATGAGCGCTTCTTTTACTGGTACTAATGCTTCAAAAGTAACAGCGGACTTGAAAGGAAACTCATTCGGGGTCAATGCCTTGTATGACTATCCTCTTTCCAAAAAATTTCACATTCGAGGACTTGGCGGTTACGATCAATACAGTCTCACAGGAACAACAGCAAACAATGACTGTGACTCCTCAACAACTTGTACAGTCAATGTGAATTATTTATCGGGATATGGCATTGCAAAATACCATTTAATGACCAATGACACACGCCTATGGCTTGGTGGAGGCTTAGGTTATCTGTTTGCAATTTCAAAGTCGTCATCAATCTTGAGAACCTCTGAAATTACTTCTAATTTGCTTTATGTCGTCTCGTTAGGTGCGGACATTCAAATGGGCAGAAAAAATTTTCTCCCTGTGCAATTTGACTACGGGATTTTTCCATCCAGCGATACGGTCAAAGCGACTTCAATGTTTATTCGCTTTGGGTGGGCTTGGGATCTCTAAACAAAAATAAAATGATTCTCCTGCTCGTCTTTTCCTCGTCGGGCAATTTGAATTGTCTCATTTTGAAAAAACTGTTTTAAAAGCACAAAACCTTCTACCTTTTAATGAATTTAAGGGCTTAGATCGAATGAGTCTGGGCATTTTCTATAAACATTGTTTTTCTAAGGTTTTCCATGGAAAAAAAGTTAAGGAAAAACAATCAACTCTTTCTACAAGCATAGATTCTGATCTGAAAAAAGCACTGGCGGCTTTTTGTAAAAAGCGAGGGCTTAAAATTCAAAGCGTCGTTGAGAATGCCATTCGTGAACAACTCGAAGATGAAATTGATCTTGCTAGCTATGACAAGCGAAAGAACGAAGAGGAAATTTCGCTCGCTACCGTTCTTAAGAAATTAAAAAAATGAAGGGTGCTGAATCGCTCTATCGAGTTCGTATTCAAGATTGTCGAGTCATCTACTTGATCGAAAATCAAATAATCAAAGTGACCATAATCAAAATCGGTCATCGCAAAGAAGTCTATGAGTAGCATGAGCACGCAAACACGGCATGCTTTGTTCCCCCCCCTATGCTCCTAGCTTTGGATAATTCGGGTTACGCCAATGATGCCTCGGATTTTTTGCAATTCGAAAATGGCTTGGTTTAATTGGGTGGAGTCTTTTACGGAAATTGAGAAATAGCTGATCGCTTTTTTATCTTTTGTTGTGTTGATTTGAGCGCTTTGAATATTGATGCCTTGGACTGCGAATGCTTCGGACATGAGCTTTAACAAACCTGGAACGTCTTGGGAGACCACTTGCAGTTTTACTGATCGTTCTTGTCCGTCTGTGGCTTGTTTGACATTCCAGGCGACGTCGACTTTGCGGACTTGATCCATTTCAAATACACGCCGACAATCTGAGCGGTGGACTGTGACTCCTCGTCCTCGGGAGATAAAACCAACAACGGGATCTCCGGGAATTGGACTGCAACATTTTGCGTAGTGGACTAAGACATCGTCCATTCCATCAACGCTGATTAATGAACTGGTTTTTCGACGTTTTGAAGTCACTGCTTTGACAACTTTTTCCATGAAAGTTGTCTCTTCTGATTTTGCTAACAGTGCTTGGGCTTTTTCTACATTTTGCGGAATGAATTTATCAACTAAGTGCCTTGGTTCAAGCTTTCCGTAGCCAATGCGAATGTACATTTCTTCTAACGAATGAAGGCCACCGTCGCGCATGAATTTTTCGGTTTCTTCTGTCTTCATGTATTTAATGGCAGACATGCCGAATTTGCGGAATTCTTTTTCTAAAAGATCTTTTCCTAAAGTTAAAGATCGCTTGCGCTGTTCTTCTTTAACGAATTGGCGAATTTTTGATTTCGCTTTGTTTGTCACCGCAAATTTGAGCCAGTCTTTGGAAGGCGTCTGGGTTTTTGAGACCATGACTTCGACGGTGTCTCCATTTTGCAATTTGTATTTTAAGGGAACCATTTTTCCATTGATTCTGGCACCGACACATTGGTTTCCCAATTCTGTATGAACAGAGTAAGCAAAATCGACTGGCGTTGCGCCTTCAGGCAATTCTTTGACATCGCCATTTGGAGTGAACACATAAATTTCTGTTTCAAATAAATCTGTTTTAACTGTGTCCATGAACTCTTCGGGATTTCGGACTTGCTGATGCCAGGCCACCAATTCACGCAACCAATTGGCCTGCTGTGAAGTCACATCCGTCGTGTTATTTCCGCGTTCTTTGTATTTCCAATGGGCCGCGATTCCGCGCTCGGCGATAAGATGCATTTCTGTTGTTCGGATTTGAATTTCGATTCGCTCACCACCAGGAACGATGACTGTGGTATGCAAACTTTGATAATTATTTGCTTTTGGCATGGCGATGAAATCTTTGAATCGACCAGGAATTGGTTTCCACAGTGAATGGATATGTCCCAAAGCTTCGTAACATTCACCGACCGAATTGACCAACACACGGAAAGCTAAAACATCATAAACTTGCTCGTAATCGATATTACGCACTTGCATCTTTCGATAAATCGACCACAAGTGTTTTGATCGACCAAATATATCGTATTTACTCCCCATCTTTTGAAATAGAAGATTTTGAAGATGGATTCGCATGTCTTCGATATATCGCTGCTTTTCATTTTCAGTTTTTCTAACATTTTGAGAAAGCTGATAGAACATATCCGGACGATAGTATCTGAAACACAAATCTTCCAGCTCCACTTTTAAACTCATAATCCCCATTCGACCAGCCAGGGGACAATAAATTTCTAAAGTTTCTAGAGCGATGCGAGATTGTTTTTCATACTGCATGTGATTCAGCGTTCGCATATTGTGCAAACGATCCGCCAATTTGACTAAGACCACACGCACATCTTTTCCCATAGCAACGATCATCTTGCGCATATTTTCGCCCTGCTTTTCCTGAGCATTGCGAAATTTAATTTGGGAAATTTTGGTCACTCCATCAACTAACATTGCGATGGTATCGCCGAATTCTCGTTTAATGTCTTCCAACGTTGCTTTGGTGTCTTCCACAGTGTCATGCAAAAGCCCTGTGGCAATTGTATCCAAATCCAAATGCAAATCAGCGAGAATGCCCGCAACGGACAAGGGATGGGAAATGTAAGGCTCGCCACTGCGTCTAATTTGCCCTTCGTGATGAGCTTCAGAAAAAAGATAGGCTTTTTCAATAATTTTGAGATCTGCTTGGGGATAATAATGACGAATCTTTGCACACAAATCTTCGAGGGTGCGCATTTTTTTAATACTGATTTCTTGACTGTCTAAAAACTCGATGGCCATTCAGTTGACTATCGGCTTGAAATCATAAAGAGAAAAGAGATAACGGAAATTTTTTTAACAAAAACTTCAAATATTCAGCTGCAATCAAAATATGATTTAGAGCAAAATTACTTTAGAGCAAAAACTCTATTTATTGAGATCTCTTTGAATTTCGTCAGTTGCTTTTTGCAAGTCCAAAGTCGCATCATATCCGACATTGCCCGCTGCAACTTCGCGAAGAGCCCCAACGATGGTCTTGTTGTTCTTCATGGCTACGGTGCTTTCAGCACCTTTCATGAGTTGCTTGGCACGTTTGGTCACCATTAGAACCAAAGCAAATCGATTAGGAACTTTTTCAAGACAATCTTCAACCGTGACACGAGCCATTGAACCCTCTTCCGTCAATTGATGAACAACTAGAGATAGAACTAAGCCAGTAATTTTTCAACTATTTTTTTGAATTTATCATAGGATTCGGAAAATTCATCATTCACGATTTGGTAATCAAACTTGGACGCCAAGGCGATTTCTTTTTCAGCATTAGACATTCGGACCTCAATATCGGGGGGCATCTTTCCATCTCGCAAGGAAATGCGTCTCTTGAGCTCCTGAATGGACGGCGGCAAAATAAAAATCGACACAGCCTCGGGAAACTTAGACTTAAAAGTTTCAGATCCCTGAACATCCACATCCATAATCACGCACTTCCCTTCTTTAAAGGCTTCTTCAATTTGATAATGTGGCGTCCCATATAAGTTGGTATGAACCCGAGCCCATTCAATAAAAAAATTCTCGGTGATTTTTTTCTCGAATTCCTCTTTGGACACAAAGTAATAGGGGTGACCTTGGAATTCACCTTGGCGCATTTCTCGTGTTGTATAGGTAATGGTGTCACGCAAGCGAGGGTCTTCCTTGGTGATTTTATCGACGAAACTGCTTTTTCCAGCGCCACTTGGGGCTGCTAAAATAATCATCTGCGTTTTCATTCGACGTTTTGCACCTGTTCCCTCAATTTTTCGATGAATGCTTTGGCTTGTATGACATGAGTCGTGATGGCTGCCAACTGAGATTTTGACCCGATTGTATTCACTTCACGGAGCAGCTCCTGAATATAAAAATCCAGCTTTTTTCCTTCAACATCAGGCTTTTTGAGTTCCTTTGCAAAATGACTTAAATGTTCATCTAAGCGTTGAAGCTCTTCGGCGACATCAGACTTTTCGATCATATGTGCGATTTCTTGCACTAATCTGGAGTCGTCAACTTTGACAGCTTGCTCTATTTCGAAGCTCTTAAGCCTTGTGATGATGCGTTCCCGGTACCGCTGTTCTAATTCCCTTTGAATATCATGGCGAAGCTTTGCGATGGATTCTACGTTTTTTTCAAGCTCGGAAGACAAATGCATCAGGTTTGCTTGGATCGCGGAACCTTCGCGCTTTTTTTCAAGAACACACTTTTCGACTGCTTGTTCAAAAGCTTTTTTAAATCGATTCACTTCCGCCGCAGGAATTTCTGAAACTTCACTGTACTGAATCACTTCGGGTAAACGGATTAATTGATCAGCCACGGTGCGAGTATCTACTTTCAAGTCTTTGCTGATTTTCTTGATCATGGCCAAGTAGCTCTTGGCCACGTCTTGTTGATATTCCATTTTTCGCCCAACACCAGTTTTTGATTTGCGAGAAACAAAAATGTCGATAGTTCCGCGCTTAATTGCTTGCCCTAGAACTTGTTTCAAATCGGATTCAATAAACAAATATTCCTTAGGCAAATGAAACCGAGGTTCAAAAAAACGTCCATTCACAGCTCGAATACTGACTTCAATATTGGTGTCTTCCGCTTTACTTTGGATTTGACTGTAACCGGTCATGCTTTTCATCATATTATTATCGACTCTGATCTTTTAGGCGCCAAGTAAAAAGTCTTTAATTTGCAATTGAAAGTCCAGGGTCTGATCTATGGTCCGCCAATGGATGGCAGAATCACTCTTGAACCAGGTCATTTGCTTTTTTATCAGCTGCATAGTCTTTTGAATAATCAAACTTTCCAGCACATCAACAGAAGCTATATTCCCCTGTAAAAAGTTTTTCGTTTCTAAATAGCCCACGGATGACAAAGGCGCCCATTCATTGCGGCCTTTTGCCAACATTTCAGCTGTTTCTTCAACAATCCCTTTTTTTATCATGAACTTGGTCCGCGCAGTGACACGACTGTGCAATTCTTGTTTAGACAAACGCAGTGCAATCTTTAGAACATCCAAATCAAAGGATTTTTGCCGATTCATCGCAGCTTTCGTCAAAGTTGTCTGTTGCCCTCGCAAAACTTCCAAGGCGCGGGTTAAGCGATAATGATCATTGATGTGAATGCGTTGGGCAGTTTCGGGATCACCGGCCATCAATTCTTCATACAGGACAGTCGCGCCTTTTTTCAAAAGATCTTCTTGTATCTCGGCACGCAAATGAACTGGCACTGCCGGCATATCAAAGAGCCCCTGTTCCAATGCTTGTAAATAGAACCCACTTCCCCCAACCACAATTAAAACGCAAGATGGATCTAGTTTTGAAATCAGCTCAGCAAAATCACGGTAATATTTTCCCAGTGAAACCTCCTGGGGGAATTGCAAATAGTTGTACAGATAATGCGGAAAGAGATCCTTTTCTGATTGTTCAGGCGAGGCAGAACCGATCAATAAATCTTGATAAACCTGAACGCTATCGCAATTGATGATAGCAATTTGCTTTTGAGGCTGCTGAATGATCTGCGTCTGGTTCTGCAAAAATGTTGCGATTTCTAAAGCCAACTGGGACTTTCCCGAAGCTGTGGGACCAGCAATGAATATCGCCTTTCTCTTTTGTATCATGACTCTAAGAACCAATCCGTCCAAAAAGCTTTTCAATTTGATCAACTGCAAATTCAACAAAGACGGGCCTTCCATGGGGGCAATATTCGGACAAAGCAAACTGATCCATTTGCTGCAGCAAGGATTTCATTTCTGACATGCTCAGTGCTTGCCCTGCTCGAATCACAGAATGACAAGCCATGGTCGCACACAAATCCGAAATTTTTTCTTCTAAGGAATAGCTTCCTCCGTATTCTAGAACGTCATGGGCAATTTTTTCGAATAAATTAGAAAATTGAAAATCTTTTAAAACCGTTGGAGCACTGGTCACACCGATGGTGGTGGGTCCAAGCGGTTCGATACTGATTCCTAGTTTTAAAAATTGATCTTGGATCTGCAAAATAGCTTCAATATGGGGTGGACTCAATTCTACAGAATCTGGAAACAAATAAGATTGTACGTCGATTTTTTCACCGCGCCAGGCACTGATCAGAGTTTCAAAACGAACCCTTTCATGGGCAGCATGCTGATCCACTAAAAACAATTTTGTGCCAGACTGAGCTACAATATAAGTTAAATTGAACTGACCTATCAGATCTAGACTTTCCCAGAAGGCAGCAGGCGGCGTTGACGTCTCTGCGGTATTGAAAGACTTATCAGTTTTAGCTGAGGACTCATCAGAGTTAGCCAATGCCCGATACATTTCTTTACGCTGATCGCGAAATACTGAAAGTTGAGAAATAGAATAATCTTTTTTCTGGTAATTCGTGGCTTGAAATTCCGGTGCTGAAAAATTAAAATTATGCTGTTGCACTTGGCTTTGCGAACTATTTTCTCGTTGAACAGCGTTTTGCTGAAAAGGCTGTTTGACCTGATTTAAGCGCCAGGGTGCCTTTTCCAATTCTGATCTTAAAACAGAATGCACTAATCTGAAAACTTGAGATGCATCCTGAAATTTCACTTGGGATTTGGCGGGATGCACATTCACATCAACAAAATCTTCCGGTACACGCAAATCTAAAACCACCGTTGGATATTCACCGTGCATCAGCAAACTCTTATAAGATTCCATGATGGCTGTTTGCAGAGCACGGTCCTGGATCAAACGCTGATTCAAAAAAATCCAAATATTTTTTGAAGTCTTTTGAACGCTGGAAGGATCTGAAAATAAAACATTGATCTTGAATTTTTCATGCTGAAAGAAGGCTTGGTAAAGTTTTTGAGTATCCAGCACATCAAGAGCACGCTCTTGAAATCCATTTTCTCCTTGGTGTTTTTTCCAAATTGCAAACAGCTTTTCATTTTCCCGAACCTGAAATTCTACTTCGGGGTGAATCAAAGCTAAGCCCTTCAGAAAATTTTTGATTTGTAATATTTCAGCCCCATCTGATTTCAAAAACTTTAAGCGAGCGGGGATATTTTGAAATAATTGTTTGATTTCAATCACTGTCCCCGTATGGTGCAAATCACTTTCGGATATGGGGCTTACCTCACCAAATTCAGAAGTGATTTGAAAAGATTGCTTCGATTCCTTGTGATAAGATTTCAATGTTAACAAACTCACGGAAGAAATACTGGCTAGAGCTTCACCGCGAAACCCGTAGGACTTAAGTCGCCACAAGTCATCAGAGTTTCTAATTTTGCTGGTCGCAAATCGCTCCAAAGCTTTGGATAAATCAGTTTTCAAGATGCCCATGCCATCATCTTCGATACGAAGTCGCCTACCCCCGTCATCAATTTGAATGACGATTTTTTTTGCAAAAGCATCGATGCTATTTTCTATCAATTCTTTGACCAAATGTGCAGGTCGTTCGACCACCTCACCAGCTGCGATTTGATTGACTACTTCAGGACTTAAAAGTTCGATGTAAGACATCTGACCCCTTTAGCGTGATCGATCACTCACAGAATCATGTTTGGGAATAAGTTGTAAATCGAAAAAAGAAAATCCAGGGGCTTAAAAAGGAAACTGAAAAGCCAAGCCAGATGCGAAATATTTTTGCTTTTCCCAAATGTATTTCACATCCAGCCTTAAAGCATTTGAGCCTACTTGATAAGCAAGTCCCGCGTTAATGACTACACCCAAGGTCATTTCATCCAGGCTGTAGGAAATTTCTTTATTTGAACTGTCGCGCAACGTGGCATTAAAGTGGGAATAACGAAACATGGGCCCTATTCCCATAAAAAGCATGTGTTTTGCGCTTTGGGGAAAAGGAGTCTGCAATAAAAAGTCTGTCATGAGAATCCACCCCTCAGCAGATTTCCCCGTCACATCTGAATAATATTTCGGGGCACCCCAATGAAATAAAATATTAGATTCAACATAACTCTCGCCTTCAAGCAAAGTATCATAACCTGAAATTTTTCCTCCGAAAAAAATCAGAGGGGCCGTTCTCAAGGTTCCCAAAGCATCCTCAGCAAAATTTGTATATTGCAGAACCGGCCCACGGTATTTGGCCATTTCCACGGTTTTTCGCGACAAATCTGATTTCTTTTTTTTGCTCGATTTTTTCTTGCCAATGTCTTTGATTTTTTTTGCAGCGGCATCGGAGACAATTTTAATATCATCATTTGAAATAAAGCCCACAAGCCCAGGCTTTAAACGCAGTTTTCTAAAATTTGCCTTCACGCCTTTGGAAACATGATACACATTACCGGTAACAGCAGTTCCAATAATATCGGAATCAAAGTCAGCATTCTTATAAACAAAGGCAGGATCACCAATAATTTGGGCCCGATTTGCTCCTGGAGCTTTGACATTGGAGTTTTCTGAAGCTGGAATTCTCCGACGAGTTTTTTTATTTTGAGCAAAACCGTCTTCCAGCAAGAAGAAAAAACAAAATAAGACAGACAGAATGAAAGAAATTGTTTGCTTGTCGATTTTCAAAATTTTAAATCCCAGCACGACATCCTTGTCTAGTGGAAGCATCATTGGCTCCAACTTCCTTTGCCCCATTCAAGACGCAGTGAATTTCATTTTCCAAACACGCCAAAAAGCTTCCAAAACAATTTTCAGAGACATTTTGCTCTGTCCAATACGTCGGTCTTCAAAAATAATGGGAACTTCGACAACTTGAAACTGGTGCCTTAATGCTTTGAATTTCAATTCAATTTGAAAACTATATCCTTCAGATTTCACACCATCGAGATTGATTTTTTCTAGAACTTCTTTTCGCCAGCCGTTAAATCCACCTGTCCAATCTCGCAAAAGATATCCTAAAATAATCGTGGCATATATTCCGCCACCCCTTGAAATCACTTTGCGCAACAAGCCCCAGTTCACCGTTGATCCCCCAGAAATGTACCTTGACCCAACAACCACATCAGCCTGTGGATGAGATGATTTCAGTGTTGCGACTATTTTTTGAAGATCCAACGGTCGATGGGAAAAGTCAGCATCCATTTCAATAAGATGAGAATATCCATTGGAAATACCCCATTTAAATCCAGCGATATACGCTTTACCCAAACCTTGCTTACCAGGACGACTCAATAAATGAAGTTTAGCTGCGAAAGCCACTTTCATGTCTAAAACTTTATTCCCAGTTCCGTCTGGAGAATTATCATCCACAACTAAAACATCGACGTCAGGATTTGCCCTTAAGATTTCAGGAACGATCAAGCTTATGTTTTCAGCTTCGTTATATGTGGGAACAATCACCAAGGGTTTGAACAAGTTTTGCATTATTGCAAATTATCAACTTTTGCATTCTGTGTCACGATGGAAAATGGCATCAATCGATTGCTCTGCTAAACTTGCTTGGAAACCAATCGGCCTACAGAAGACTTCACATCTTCATCGGCTTCCTTGTCACCAACAGTCATCGATGCGCTTCGAAAAATGACGTCTTTTTTGGAACTTGCATTATTTTTCATAGATTCGACTTGCTCTTCAATCTGCTGCAGTTGTTCCAAACGCGCCACGGAAATTTTCGGAAGATTCAAAGGCCTGCGTAACAACAATGAAGGATCGTTTTTTCGTGCAATCAATTTAGCTTGAACAAGAGCGCGAGCTTTTTTGTAATCTCTTTTGTAAACGACGGGGTCAAATCCACAATTTGGGCAACTCAACGAAGCACGGTATTTCATTCGGACCATCATTTCGCCGATGCTCAACTGGGCAAAAAGAATAAATAAAAAATAATGATCAACTTCGGGACGAATTAAAATTGAAGTGGCCAAAGACAGTATCGCGATAAACAGGATCTGCAACATATTCAAATGTCTTTGAGTGTATGTTCTTTTAGGGATTCGACAAAAGGCACAGTATCGAATATTCGATTTGATCATTCCTTCATTTTAAATCAACGAGCTGAAAAAAGCCACCTTCAGCCATGTAAACCTGACCCCGATATTCATCGACAGACCTAGACCTTCAGCCATTACGACAGGGAAAACGGCGAAACCAAGTTTTAACTCCTGCAGATTTAAGTTAAAATAGAAGCACATGAGCGGGGTATAAATGATTTGTAAAGCATTAGTAACCAAATTGAGTTTTTTTCTTGTTGCCTTCACTGGATCCATGGGTCTTGCAGCCAGCAACACCCATTTTTGGAATACGCAGAAAAAAGCCTACGCTCCTTCGGCAAGTTATCAAGAAGTCAGTTTCGATGAATTTGTGGCCGAAAAAAACTCGCAGGTGATTCGCACAAAGCCGAAAACCATCGTCAGTCCTAAAACTCGCGAAATGAAATTCCAGTACGGATTTTCAAACTCAACATTAAATATGGTAGGCGAAAATGTTCAGAGTACTTTCAATTCCATTGGGCTTTCCTACCACAAGGAATTGCAACCCAACGTTGGGTACGGGGCAGGCTACAAACTTTTTCTTCCAAAAACAGTGAAGGGTATTGAATTTTCTATTCATCAATTTCAAGGAACGTTCTTTGTGAACAATCCACTGCAACCAAAACTGAATTTGCGCCTTGAGGGCGGCATCGCACCGCGACTTGTGAGCGCCCGCAACAATGATTCAAAGTCTGATCAAATGATTTTTCATGGATTAGCTTCGGCAAGTCTGCTGTACGCATCAAATGAAAATGTAGTTTTTGGCCTTTCTCCAGAAATCAGATTACCGATTCTAAGTGAAAAAGTTGAAAGAACATCTTATGACCTGAATCTGGTCGTTGGCGCGCAGTTTTAATGTCTCAACCTCAAGACTTCAACATTGGTCAATTTCTTAAAGACGAATTTCGAAGGCTGATCATTTATTTACGCAATCCCATCCAAGGCATTCACACTCTGCCAGATTGGAGTGTGCAACAAACCTTACTTCGGCAGTGCTTATTAGCCTTTGTCTCAGGTGCATTGAGCGGCTTTTTATCATTCCAGTTTTTTGCATTCTTATACGGGATATTTTTATTTCCGCTCATCGCTATAACCGCAGCCCCAATTCTTGCTTTGTTTTTTTACTACTACTTCCAAATATATGAACGACGATCCGTCTCTTATAAAAAACTATTTTCTATGGTGGTTCTTGCAAACATTCCATTCTTTATTTTCCACATCGCTTCCAATTATATTGCAGTCATCAATTTAGTAGGTACGGCAATGACAGGACTGATCCTCGTTGTGGGCCTAAACAAAAATTTCTCCATGGAGAAACGACGAGCCGTGCGATTAGTCAGTATTTTATACATTGTTTTGGCGTTGATCTGGGCCTACAACCAATTCGAAGTCATGCAACTTCGAAATCGATTCTAAAATCTTAATTTACTCCCGTCGAACCGAATCCACCAACTCCACGCGAAGTTTCTGACATCATTTCAAGCTCCACAAATTGTGCTTGATAAACTGGGCAGAAAACGAGTTGAGCAATTCTTTCCTGATCTTTGATTTCAAAAGCTTCAGGACCAAAATTCACCATGATCATTTTCACTTCACCACGATAATCCGAATCGATGGTTCCCGGCGTATTCACCAAACTGATTCCAAATTTTGCTGCTAGACCACTGCGAGGGCGCGCTTGAAGCTCAAAACCTTCAGGAATTTCAAAAGATAAACCCGTTGGAATCACGGCGCGTTCGAAAGGTTTCAAAACCACACTCTTCGCTTCACCTAACTGAGCGCGCACATCAAAACCACTGGCACCAGATGTTTGATATTTTGGAAGGTCTCCACGAAAATGAGGATGTTTGACGACTCCAAGTTTTTTTTGATCAAAAGGCATTTTTCCACCACCCCTTCATTTTATTGACACCACTACCAACAAGAACACCGCTGATTTCATCTAAGTTCATTTTTGTTTTAATAAAATCATCCATGGTTTTTTGAGTAACATTATTGATTTCTTCAATGACTCGTTCGACTGGTCGGTATTCTCCAAAGACCATTTCATTAATTCCAAGGGAACTCATGCGGTTTTCCACATCATCACTACCCAATAAAATCTGACCACAGATCTGGGTTTTTAAACGCCGAATGAATTCTTTAGAAATCCCGTTCCGCTTTACTTTGTTGAGCTCAGCTGAAATCAGACTGACAACTTTTTTCACATTTTTAGCTTCCGTCGAAGCATAAATCATCAAACATCCACAATCCTTGTGGGTATTCAATGAACTTTGAATATTATAAACTAAACCTGTTTTTTCGCGAACGGATTGAAACAAAGACGACGTCATTCCTCCGCCTAAATACGCATTTAAAATAAAAGATTCAAAACGATGATGATCCCGAAATGTTGGAACAGGAAAACCCAAAACAATTTGAACCTGTTCTGTCGGTCTTTCCAACACTTGGCGAATCAGTTTCCATTCAGGTGGGCCGACTTCGGCCCGAAATCTTTTCCCCGAGTTCATTGAAGGATTCTGTTTAAATCTCTTTTTCAAATCTGCTTTTGCAAAATATTTTTCAATTTGCTTTTCAAGGTCTTGATGATCCACACAACCGCTTGCTGAAAAAATAAAATTTTCCGGAGCATAAATTTCGTTGTAGTAAGAAACCACATCCATCTTTTTCATGGAATCGATGGATTTCTCAGTCCCTAGAATTCTTCGCGCCAGGGGATGACCTTCATAAACCAAATCAAAAAAGATTTCGTGAGCTAAATCTTCATAGTTATCTGCCGACATCGCCATTTCTTGCAAAATAACCTTTTTTTCCAATTCAAAATCTTTTTCAGAAATAGACATCCCTGTAATCAAGTCACAGATCACATCAACGGCTTCCACATGGTGTTCTTTCAGCGCCAAAGCGTGATAGCAGGAATATTCCTTGGTCGTATAGGCATTCAAATCTCCACCCAAATTTTCCAAAGCAGAGGCAATTTCAAATGAGGTCCTCCGTTTGGTTCCTTTGAAAACTAAATGCTCAAGAAAATGGGAAACCCCAGAAAGTGTTTCAGGTTCATTGCGGGTGCCTTTCAAAATCCAGGCACCAAAACAAAATGCTTTTGAATAAGCTTGCTTCTCTGTGATGAGGCAAGCTCCATTAGATAAAACTGTTTTTTTAAATTTCCCTGCGGTCATCCTGACAACTGCGCTCTATGCTTGAGGCTGAGTTAGCAAGACTTTGCGAGACAATTTCACTCGTCCTGCGCGGTCAACTTCCAAAACTTTCACATCGATTGTTTCGCCTTCTTTTAAGACGTCGCTGACTTGTCGAACACGTTCATTGGAAATTTCAGAAATATGTAAAAGTCCCTGAGTGTTTGGCAAGATTTCAACGAAGGCGCCAAATTCAGCAATCTTAACAACTTTTCCTTTATAAACTTTTCCAACTTCCGCTTCAGCACAAATTTCGTGAATCATTTGGATTGCACGCTTTGTAGCTTCAGGATCGCTTGAAGCCACATGGATTCGTCCATCATCTTCAATTTCAATTTTAACGCCAGTTGCTTCTGTCAATGCACGAATGGTTTTTCCACCAGCACCAATCACTTCACGAATTTTTTCTGGTTTAATGCGAATTGTTTCAATTCGTGGAGCAAATTCAGAAATTTGTCCCCGTGGCTGAGACATCACTTTTTCAATTTCAGTTAAAATGTGCAAGCTGCCATCTTTGTCTTGATACAATGCTCTTTCAATAACTTCAAAAGAAACTGAATCAATTTTGATATCCATTTGCAATGCTGTGATTCCCGTTGCTGTTCCAGCAACTTTGAAATCCATATCACCCAAATGATCTTCATCACCTAAAATATCTGTCAAGACTGCGATCTTATCGCCTTCTTTAATCAAACCCATTGCAATACCAGTGACTGGTGCTTTGATGGCCACACCTGCGTCCAACAACGCTAAAGTTGCCGCACACACTGTTCCCATAGAACTGGATCCATTACTTTCCAAAACATCACCAACGATACGAATCGTGTACGGAAACTTTTCATGATCTGGAATAATTGCTTTGACTGCTCGCTCAGCCAAATTGCCATGCCCGATTTCTCGTCGACCTTGACCCCCGAAACGACCAACTTCTCCGACTGAAAATGGAGGGAAATTGTAATGAAGCATAAATTTTCTTTTTACGTTTCCATGCAAAGAATCTATCATCTGCTCATCATCGCCGGTTCCCAAGGTCACAGTTCCTAAACATTGAGTTTCCCCGCGGGTAAACAATCCAGATCCATGAGCTCGCGGTAAAAATCCAACTTCACAAGAAATAGGACGAACTTTTTTAGAATCACGTCCGTCAATTCGGATGTGTTCATTTAAAATCATTTCACGAGAATATTGATATTTTAAATCTTCCATCACAGTCCGTAAATCAGAAGCGCGCTTATCACGAGTTTCTTTTTCTGTGATCACAGTGACTAATTTTTCAGTGGCAGCTTTAAAACCTTTATCGTAAGTCGCATAACGTTCAACTTTTTCACGAATTTTCAAAGCTTGGAGAACTGAATCTTTCAATGCAGCAGTTGCTGATGCACGGAATGTTTCATCCATTTTTGGAGCTTCGAAAGCACGCTTTGTTGGCGAACCAACTTTTTCACGCAATTCATTTTGAGCATCTAACAACGGCATCAAAGACTGGTGACCAAATTTTAATGCAGCCAAAGTATCGGCTTCAGAAATAAATTTGGTTTCGCCTTCAACCATCAACAATCCATTTTTTGTTCCAGCGACGATCAACTGCATATCTGATTTTTCAGTCTGCTGTGGTGTTGGATTTGCAATGAATTGTCCGTCAACTCGAGCAACCATCGTTGCAGCAACGGGTCCATCAAAAGGAATATCAGAAATGTGGACAGCTGCTGAAGCGCCCAACACTGCTAAAATTTCGATTGGGAAGGCACCATCGGCACTCAAAACTGTCGCGACAACTTGAGTTTCTGCGCGGTAACCTTCAGGGAACTTCGGTCGCAAAGGTCGATCAATCAAACGCGCTGTCAATACAGCATCAGTTGTCGGCTTTCCTTCTCGTTTGAAGTATCCACCCGGAATTTTTCCGGTCGCATAAAATTTTTCGATGAATTCAATTGTCAGGGGAAAAAAATCAAGAGTTGATTGTTTTTTCGCAGAAACCGCAGTGACAAGCACCATATTGTTTCCTGAAGTCACAAGCACTGAACCATCTGCTTGCTTTGCGAGTCGCCCTGTTTCAATGGTGATCTGTCGACCACCTACGGATGTCGTTACTGTCGTTTTCATGTCAATCCTTAACTTTGAAGTTGATTACTTACGGATATCAAGATTTTTAATAAGAGTTTCGTAAGATTTAACGTTCTCACCCTTGAGATAATCTAAAAGTTTACGTCGCTGATTGACCAACTTCACTAAACCACGTTGTCCATGGTGATCTTTTTTGTGGGTCTTAAAGTGACCTGTCAGTTGGTTGATTCGAGCAGTGATCAAAGCAACTTGAACTTCGGATGAACCAGTATCCGTTGTTGTTCTGCGAAATTTCGCAATGATTTGTTTCTTTTGATCTTTACGTGGGTCTAAAGCTGCCATTAAAGCCTCCAATTGGATATATGCCCGTTTCAATTTTTCTAACAAACTGAGGGCGGTTGATATTAAGGTCTTGAACCCATGCACAACGTCATGGCTGTCGTTGTCAAAGTTCAATAGACGGAAACTATGCTGTTTGAGCCAGCCAGTCAAGGGAGATAGTCACACGAATAAACAACAAAAATTGAAAAAAACTCTTCAATAGAGAACTCTACTCGGTGATTGAAAAAGACCCATGGAATGCTAGCCATTGAACTCCTTTAAAGCTAGGCTTGAAGGTATCTTTAAAGAAGCAACCGAGCTGACAATTTTTCAGTTTGCAGCCCATAACCCAAGGAGTTTACATGAAATCAATGTCTTCTTTTATTATTGCCCTTGTTACTGCTTTATCTTTCATCAGTTCGGCTTCTGCTTCAGAAACCGTCAAAGGAGCTAAAAAGGACTACCAGTCCTTCAAGGAAGAAATGTCTGTCAAACTTGAAGCCGCTGAAAAAAACCTCAGTGAATTAAAAGCCAAAACCAAAGAAAAAAGCACCTCACTGAAAGCCAAAACTGTCGCAGAACTAGAAGAAACTCGAGACAAACTAAAGGCTGAATTGAATTCTCTAGAAGAAAAGAGCCAAAGCAACTGGTCATCCCTCAAAAAAAGCTTCGCCTCTTCCATGGAAAAATTTAATTCCAAAGTGCAAAAGGCACTCAAAGATTAGTGCAGAAGGCACTTAAAGATTAGTGCAGAAGGCACTTAAAGTGCTAGTGCAGAAGGCACTCAAATTCAAAACTCCCACATTTCCTAACGGCCACAGGTGTACTGACCCATAACCTCCGCCCCAAGTTTTTTCCAAGCCCATCGCTGATTGCAAGATCGGCAAGTGAGACGAAGGTTTTGAAGTTCAGATGTGCCACCCAATGACACAGGAATTTTATGATCAATTTCTAGAGCAAAGGTTGATTTGCAATTCACACAGCGACTTTGATATTTTTTCCAAACTTGCCTCCTGACTTCGGCTGAAATAAATCGCACATTCTTTGTTTGGCCAGGTTGAGATTGCTTTGGCGACCGCGGCGCCGCGGTGAATGGGACTATTTGAAATGGTAAAGCTGAATTTTCTTCACAAGTCTGCTTGCGAGGGGTCCGAACAACTTTTTGACCGAGATCAAATTCTTTGAGTCCTAAATCCAGCAGAACATCTAAAAGTTCAGAAAATTCCATGTTGGGGTTTTTATGGGCGAGCAAGCATTTCAATTTTTGAATTTTCTCAAGCTGCCGTTTGTTTAATACTGCTTTAAGTTCTGATAATTCAGCTGCGATTGGCCTGATGGTTTCCGTTGGTATTTGGACAGCAACAGAAGACAATCCCATCACAATTCGCTCTGCTTCACGGGTAGACGTGTTTTCCAGCTTCTCTAGAATTTCAATTTTTTGATCCGATGATATTTTTTGATTTAAAAACTCCTCTTCTTTTTTTAAATGATTTTGTGCCATATTTAAATGAGTTAAGCCCAACGCGCCTTGATTAATTTTTGCCTCGATCCGTTGTGCTGTTTCGTCGGGAAATGATTTTAACATTCGTATAGCAGAAATTCTTCTGTAGGCCTGATCTTCCGAATATCCTAATTTTTTCACCACGTATTCAAACAGAGATTTAAATTTTAAAGCAGAGTAGAGTTTCCTGCGATCAATCTCTTGTAGATGATGTAAAACGGATAACAAAATCTCGCGTTCAGTTTTGACCAGGATTTCAGTGGCCTCTAAAAGCTGGTGATCGTTTAACGTTTTAATTTTGTTTAGTTCCATTTTATATTTCCTTTGAATCATTCTTAGCGTTCAAGTTCACCAACGAATATATCACGCTTTTAAAAAGCAAATTTTTCATTCGCAAATCGCGTTTTAAGTGATTTATAAAATGAGATGAGGTCAGAGGGTTTATATAAAAATGATTTGGCCTAAGGCCTTTTGGGGAACCAGCGAGAGCTATTCGCTCTAGACTAAGAACGCAAAGAATATCAAATTTTCTCACTCAAAATGCGGTCAACAATTATTGTAATTGATGTGTCGTTTCATTCTTTTTCGCGCATTTTCTCAAATACAATGAGGTGAAAAATCCAGATCAATGATTGAGTAAAACCCCGATCGATCATTCCACTTCTATCAGCAACCCTGGACAATTCTGACCGAACTGCGTGCTAAAATAATTTGGTTTTGGTCTATGGAATGCACTCAGAACTCCTAAGAGTTTATAAACTAAGGAGTTCACTATGAAACTGTCTTTACCGTCAATTTTGGTCACCATGTTTAGTTTTTGTTCACTAGCATTACCTGCATTCGCACTAACTTCTGAAGAAATTCGAGAGTTTCAGAATAAAGTTAAAGAGCAGTCTTTTATTCGTTCAAATGTCATTTCAGATGACAGTGAAGTTAAGCCCGATGGAAGTGTTTTGCTTAAGAATGTTCGTTATCAATTTAATGAAAAAACCTATGAAATTAGGCAAGGTACGGGTCTTCAATCATGGGGCAGAACTGATGGAGACATGGTCTGTAAGTTGATTGGATTTCAAGGAGAAAGATATTCCCTCACCTCAACAAAAGTGGCTTCTGCTCAGGAAGGGATTGCTTTTATTGATCAATCAACTCCCGTTGTTATTAAAACAAATAGAGTTAATCGAGTGCTTGTTAATCTTTCTTGTTTTTAACAACTATACAACAATGCATTAGTCGGTAGTCATGGATTTTAATCAAGGCCCTCCATAAACCCTTGATTGTTGATTGCCACGAAGTCGTAAAACCTCGATACCGTCTCAATTTGTGTGGGTTTTTAGTTTGAAGATGTGACTCCCAAAAATTGAATTTTTAATTTTGAATCTGTTCCCGTCTTGTTTTTCCAGTAGTCATCCCAGAAATGTTTTGTTGACGAGAGTTGGAGAAGCACAAGTCTTGTCATCTTTTCTGCTCCTTTTTCTGACCATGCAAATCCAATTTTTTTAATTCTTCTTTTGATCTCTCGCATAATTCGCTCAACAATTGAAGTCACCTTTGGATTTGATATTCCAGTCTTCAACCAGTTTTCAATGTAGGTGAATAGTTTGTGTTTTGAGTTTTCAACAAAGGTCATTGCTTTTTTGTAACCAAAGTATTTCAGCTGTTTGATAAACTCTTCAATTTGTTCTTTCATTTTTTTGTATTTAATTTCGATTTTAAGCTTGTGTTCGATGTTCTTGAGTGGATCAACATCTGATTCTGGTAAATCAATGTAAATTAGTGAGCCAAGTTCTTGTGATAGCTTTATAGCCTCTTCTTTTGAGGCATAGTCTCTATATTGTAGCAGTGGACTCAGCTCGTAGGTCATATGAAATAAACACCGTTGATGGGATTTGGCGAGTTTTTGTAGCTTGTTGATCAACTCCTCTTCGCCGTCGGTGATTAAGGTTTCTGCGATAGGTTTAAATTTTATTTTCTCTGACGGATGATTTTCTCTTTTGACAAACCTTCCGATGTCCTTCCAAGAAGCCCTGCTCCACGCGCCAAATGGAATGACCTCGCTTTTGCTTGAAAGGCCGATCATAATCTTCATCTCACCGCGGTTTGAACCAAATTCATCATACTTTTTTTTGAAGCCCGTGCCGTCTGCGATTAAAGAATCAGCACGGTGTTTGACATCCATCACAGTACTTGTTGTTTTCATAAACCAGCGGTGCAGTGTTGTAAATGGCGTGCGGTATCCAATGGTGTTTGTCAGATGCTTCTCTGACCTTCGAAATGACTGCTCAGTAATAGTTTCAAGAGAGAGTTTTTCAAATTCCCGTGACTTTCTTGAATGCTGGTCGAGATCAAAATATCTGTTCATTGGAATAAATGTTTTCCCGCAGTTCTGACACTTCACACGAGTCAGCGCCAGGCTCACTTCACCAATGGAAGTTCGAAGCTTTTTGCTTGATATTCCGTGCACGTGTTGTTTTTCACTCTGACATTTCGGACAAGGAAGTTTTGATTTCAACGCCATCATTTCAATTACTGAAACAAATGCCTTTAAAAAACCCGGCAATGCTTCGGTATCAAAGACAACTTTCACTGAAGTAATGAGCTGGGATAAAGAGAAGTTTTCTAAACTAATTTCAGATCCAAGATGAAGTGCGAATTTCACGAAAAAGCCTCCTTGCTT
>JBKCTJ010000050.1:0-1499 GCA_046318875.1 Pseudobdellovibrionaceae bacterium
ACCTGAAGTTGCGCCAACTGAACAAGAGCAAATGGGAACGACAGCGACTGAAACTGCTCCTCCTACAGAAGGTGCAGCACCAACTGAAGCTGCTCCGGCTCAAGGTGAGACGAAGTAGTTTCTGAATTGCTGATTCAAAACTGATAAAAATCAGTATGCATAAAAAAAGACTAGCCCGAAAGGCTGGTCTTTTTTGTTTTTTTGCTATCATTCACAGCATGATATTGCCCTCATGGTCAGAGAGAGCTCTAATAGAAGGTGAGTTTTATTTTTATCACCGAAGGAGTTCTGTTTGGACACTTTTTTTCACGGCATTTTTATGAATTACCCCTTGGCGCTGACCATCGGGGGAAGTTTCATTTTCCTTTTATTTCTTGGATTTTTTAGTAGCCCCCTCATTGTTTGGTTGATTGGCTTAACGGCAGTTCTGTGGGGATTTCAGGCACCAGTTTGGCTGATGGTCGCTTACGGTGGGGTTGCTTTATCATTTTTAATTACGCCTATTCGAGCAGCAATTTATTCAAAAATTGTGATGGCAGTTTTCAATAAATTTCAAATCGTTCCCAAGATTTCAGACACAGAAAAAACTGCTTTGGATGCAGGTGTGGTTTGGATTGAAAAAGATCTGTTCTCTGGAAATCCAGATTTTGAAAAAATCATGAAAGAGCCTTTTCCAAATTTGACTCAAGAAGAGCTGGACTTTTTAAATGGTCCCGTCGAGAAACTTTGCCAAATGATTGATCCTTGGGCTGTATGGAAAAATCGCGAAGTCAGCCAAGATGCCATGGACTATATAAAAAAGGAAAAATTTTTAGGAATGATCATTCCGAAAGAATATGGCGGTTTGGGATTTTCGGCATTGGCTCATTCTGAAGTGATCATGAAGCTTTCAACGCGGTCAATTTCTGCTGGGATCACAGTGATGGTTCCGAATTCTTTGGGACCTGCGGAATTGCTGATTCATTACGGAACTGAAGAACAGAAGAAATATTACCTCCCAAGACTTGCGCGGGGTGAAGAACTTCCATGTTTTGGTTTGACAGAGCCCATGGCAGGTTCGGATGCCGGTGCAATCACTTCAAATGGTGTTGTGTTTAAAGGTGATGATGGCAAAATTTATGTCAGACTCAATTGGAACAAACGTTGGATTTCTTTGGCTGCAATTTCAACAGTCATCGGCTTAGCATTTCGATTGAATGATCCAGATAATCTATTAGGTAAAGGCACCGAAGTTGGAATCACTTGCGCATTGATTCCAGCAAAAACTCCGGGTGTGGTTTTGGGACGTCGTCATGATCCATTGGGAGTTCCGTTTTATAATTGTCCCACTCAAGGAAAAGATGTTGTTGTTCCATTGGATGCTATCGTCGGTGGCCTGGAAGGATGCGGTCAAGGTTGGAATTGGGGATTTTCATGAATCTATTCCTTTGGCCGCCAATCCATTGATGGCGGTGTCTTATTCACATCTTACTGTGGCTTCGTATGTGAATGTGGAGAGG
>JBKCTJ010000051.1:0-1850 GCA_046318875.1 Pseudobdellovibrionaceae bacterium
TGATCGAAAAACACACCCGGAGATCGGTGCAACTGGGAAACAACAACTCGCTCGGTACCGTTGATGATGAAAGAACCGTTTGCAGTCATCAAAGGAATTTCACCCAAGTAGACTTCTTGTTCTTTCACGTCACGGATACTGCGTGCTTCTGTTTCTTCATCAACGTCAAAAACGATCAATCTCAAAGTGACTTTGATCGGTGCTGCGAAAGTCATTCCGCGCTGACGACATTCATCAACATCATATTTAGCAGGTTCTAAAGTGTAGCCAACAAATTCAAGGCTGGCTGTTTTGTTAAAATCAGAAATTGGAAAGACCGATTTAAAGACACCTTGCAATCCAAGGTCTTGCCTGCGGTCAAGATCGACATCTTTTTGCAAAAAAGCTTCATAAGATTTTTTCTGCAATTCAATCAGGTTTGGTATGTCGATGACTTGTTTATTTTTAGCGAAAGTTTTACGAATGCGGACATTGGAAGCTGTGACTGCATTTAGTTGCATTGATTCCCCTTTTCGAGCAATGGACAGAAGTACTAAAAAAGAACAACACTGTGAAGCATTATTCTCTTGACAGAGAATAAATACTTCACAGCATCAAAGTTTGAATACAGAAAATTACTTAATAGAAACTTTTGCGCCAGCCGCTTCAAGTTGCTTTTTCATTTTTTCAGAGTCTTCCTTAGAAGCTCCTTCTTTCACTGCTTTACCGCCAGCTTCAACTAGAGCTTTCGCTTCAGCCAAACCTAAACCAGTGATTGCACGAACTTCTTTAATTACATTGATTTTGTTGGCACCAGCGTCAACCAAGATCACGTCAAAAG
Organism: Pseudobdellovibrionaceae bacterium; assembly: GCA_046318875.1. Classification (GTDB taxonomy): domain Bacteria; phylum Bdellovibrionota; class Bdellovibrionia; order Bdellovibrionales; family Bdellovibrionaceae; genus JBKCTJ01. Next base: position 821 of record JBKCTJ010000051.1, read on the forward strand.
CAGTTTTTTCTTCAGCAGGTGCAGCAGCACCACCACCAGCAGCAGCCATAGCAACAGGAGCTGCAGCAGAAACTCCCCACTTGTCTTCTAACATTTTTACAAGTTCTGCGATTTCCAAAACTGTTTTACCAGATAATTCAGTTACTAATTGTTCATTCGTTAAAGCCATTTTGAGATCCTTTTCTTAAGTTAATATGTTATGTTTTTGCAGCTAATACACGAGCCAAAGATGCAGGAACTTCATTGAGTGTTCTTGCAAGCTTACTAGCAGGTGCTTGTAACACGCCCAGAAACTGCGCTCTGAGTTGTTCTTTACCAGGTAATGTCGCCAAGAAATTGATCTTTTTAGCATCAAGCGCTTGTCCGTCCATTGCTCCGGTTTTTAATTGGAATACTTCGATGTCTTTTGCAAAAGTTGACAACAATTTCGCAGTTGCAGTGATGTCTCCGTATGAAAATACGAGGGCATTTGTGCCTTTGAAATGCGCACTTAAAGCTTTCTCAACATCTGGAAAAGCCGTGAGGGCTCTTTTCACAAGAGTGTTTCGAACAACCTTCATCTCGGAATCAATGGGAAAAAGTTTCTTTCTCAAGTCTGTGACTTGCTCCACTTTCAGCCCTTTGAAATCCACGACGAACGTTGCTTTAGACTTCGCAAACTTTTCAGAAATCGATTTAACCGATGCTTCTTTTATTTCACGAGTAATCATTTTAGCATTGCTCCTTTCGTTAAATTTTAAGAAAGCTTTTCAGCTCTCTTCTTGAGTTCGTGTGGCTGCTTCAAATGAAACACACACATTGACCGAACCACCTCAAGATCAGAGGGTTTACAAGTGAAGGAGAATTCAAAGAAAATCCAACTGAGGAGCAAGAACTCCTGTTTAATAAGACTCTCAAAAACTCTAAAAACTTCCTTTGCCCATCTCGGCAGGCTCTCGCCGAAGCGAAATTTAGGTCCCTGTTCTACAAAAGCTCAGTCCACTCAAAAAATACAACTCAACCACTGAAACCTTCGCACCCCAAAAACACC
>JBKCTJ010000052.1:0-730 GCA_046318875.1 Pseudobdellovibrionaceae bacterium
CTCCATAACTAAACAATCTAAATTTACTTGAAACCGCATGGCGATAACTTGACATCACATGATCATAACCACCAAAAGCACAAATCATCACTAACAAAGACGTTTGTGGTTGATGAAAATTAGTTAAAATTCCATTGACCCAAAGAAAATCACTGGTTTTATTTAAATAAATTTGGGTTTCTCCAAAAATTTGATTTTCATGGACTGAAAATTTGAAATGATGACTCGCGAAATCTTTTTGAAAATCGTAGTCCTTAGGTATCCGAGCTAGGGTTTCTGTCACTCGAGTTGACGTTGTTCCAAGGGTTATAATTCGTCCACCAGCTTCATGTGCTTTTTTAATCTTTTCATAATCAGTACGGCTGACTTCGAAACTTTCAGAGTGAATTTTAAAATCTTCGATGGTTTCAGTTTGAATGGGCAAAAAAGTTCCTAGGCCGACATGTAAAGTGACATCAATAATTTCCACACCTTTTTTCACTAAGAAATCAAAATCAGCTTCTTTAAAATGCAATCCTGCTGTGGGGGCTGCAAGACTTCCTTCTTTTTTTGCAAAACAGGTTTGATACCAGAATTGATCTTTGGGAACATGGTGGCGATTGGATCTTGCTGCTTGAATATAGGGCGGCAATGGCAGTTCGCCATATTGAAAAAAATAGGCGGCTTCCAAAGCCTCAGAAACTTCCAATATTTGAGGCAAACCCTTTTGAACCAACCGAGCAGTGATTCC
>JBKCTJ010000053.1:0-4731 GCA_046318875.1 Pseudobdellovibrionaceae bacterium
CAATTCGCAATTTGGTTAATTGCGGGGCAGATCACGAGATTAACAAAACCTTTTCTTCTTGATGGGCGATAAATATTCCCTGATTTTGATCTACTGAAAATTTTTGGTTTCCATTTGTTTCGCATGGAATATAGGTTTCAAACTGAGAAGATGGGAATTGGTTCTGTAAAAGCCATTTGAAGTCTGCCATCTTTTGCTTAGGATTCACCCAAATGGATTTCCCAATAACCTTGCCATCACGATCAATGGTGTAAAAGGTATTCGGATGACCTTCGTTGTCAAGATACTCTATAACTCTAAAATTCTCTAAACCGAATTTTTCAACATTAGTTTCATTAGGTTTTCCATATTTTTTTTCTATGCTCTCTACCTTCTCACCTATTTCCGATTTAGTTACACCTGGAATACCGGCATTGCTTTCGGTAGTTTTATGACTGCACGAAAAACAAAAGAAAGAAACAAATAAAATCAGCAATTTATTTTTCATGCTTACATCCTTTTTGGAGTTCAATGTCTTTACCCAGATTTTTATTGATCCATGATTCAATTGCTGGAGATTTCAATTTCAGAGTAGATCGATCAAAAATAAAATATTCGATATTATTTGCAAAATCTTCCTCGGGCGACATTTTTCCATCTGGTTCAACAAAATCTCCGGGGCGAGAATCACTTTTCCACTTAAATTCTTATTTATAATTCAAAAATTGCTTAGCCCACTCTTTTTCAATTAGTAAATGTACAACTTCGTGAGCGAACACCTGAGTCAATTCGCTCTCTGAAAGAGTAAAGGCGCGGTTATAAAGAATTATTCTGTCTTCCGTACTAGCGGCAGGTGATAATATTGCAGAAAAATCAATTGGTTTACTCATTTTACCAATAGATTTAAGATTTTTTGGTCTCCACGACTTAGGCAAGCGGGAAATAGATTTTTTTACTTTACCAGCTTCTTCCCGCGATAAAGCCTTGAGGGGATCTGGAGAAGCCCTCAACACCTTTTCCCAAATCTCGTCAACTTCACATTTGGTAGACTTGCAAAACTCTTCGCACCTGTTCGCACAGGTAAAAGCAGACATGTCTTTAAGAAGTATATCGCATTGAATAACACAATCTTTGCCGTCTGACTTGATCCCTGAACTTGTAAACCAAGTTAAACAACGGTCATCAGCCCTACCCAGCAAAGAAGTAAACACTAGAAATAAAATGGTATGGCCCCGTGTTATCACAGGCCCAAACTTTACCACGCCAGCCACAACATTGCAAATTACTAAACAGTTCTTCAATATGGAAGAAATATTATGTCGTTCAGGGAGTCACTGTAAGTTAAACCCAACTTGAACTTTATCAATATGGAATTGTTGAAGGATCAGCGGCGGCCCAAGAAATGGAACCCATAAATGCAATTGAAGGAATCACTGTTCAGCATGATTCAAATTTGGCAGAGCCGTTAGCAGATTGGATAAACGCAAAGTCATTCAATTTAGCAACGTTGGAATTAGGGCCTGCCTCAACTTAAGAATGCGGGTGCCGAGACCATATGGCATGCAGACGTGTGACCATCGTCGCGAAGGCAACACCAAGTAACCAGGCGAAATAAAGCTGGCGAAAGGACTCACCGGAGTCCAAGGGTGCAGCATGTAAACAATGTTCGTTGGGGAACCCAGGAGATCCTTTGGGGTTGAACGGATACGAAGTGCTTGTTCAACTTAAAAAGTTGAGCCAAGTTGATCGATGATTCTTCTAAATAAATATTTAGCTCTGACTTCCTGAGCAATGGGAACAAAAACAACTCTTTTAGTACAAAATTTATTTAGATTGAAATTGTTCTGCGAACAAGTGCTATTTGCAATTCACAACCAACAGAATTGGCAGCTTTTGTCACCGTATCAAGTGACAGCGATGTGGAATCCTCATCAAAAACACGACTTGTTATATTTGGGCTACCTAATGCTTTTCTGATTTTGTTTTTATTTACCTTGGTAGTGACCATTCTTTTTTCGAGCTGGTGAATAAATGTTTTTTTTGAAGCCCTGGCAGACACTTCAGCTTCGAGGCCTTCATTTTCAAGAAAGTCGTTGAAACTTGATCCCGTGTGGGGATTACTTTTTTTCTCATGACTTTTCTTTCCTTTCTTAAGCATTTGTTCAATTGCCTTTTGCGCATGAACCCATTTTTTCATTCGATCCCAGCCAAGATCCAACTCCCGTCCCATATTGACAGCAGTTTCAGGAATAGAGCTTAATTCGTCTTTGTATTCATCAAACTCTTTTTGATCGTAGACAAACACATCGGCAGATACCCCTGCAACTTCTCGAACAATGGCTCGGGCACGACGCATATTTTCAATTCGTGTTTTATCGGTACTTTTGACTACCAAAACAAAATCAAAATCACTCTCGGAATGGGAATTGCCAATGACTCTTGAACCAAACATAAACACTCTCAAAGGATTAAACTCCTGTTTGAGGGCATTTAAAATAAGATTCACAGTTTGATTGGTATCCACAGATCACTGACTCCTAAAAAGTCCGAATTTAAATCTAACCGCACGACTCTATCTGATCACCTGGAAAACTCAAGAATTTTCGCTCCTGGTTCAACATCAAAACTCATATGATCAAGGACATCAGTTGAATTTTTGATATCTATTCCTGCTTTCCGAATGTAGATCATCATCGTGTCCATGTCCTTCCATCCACCCATCGCCATCACTTTGACTGGCTTCACCCCCTCAGCAAGCTACTATAAACAAAATATACAGAGTCTGAGGTAGAGAGTGACATAAGTTGACGGTCGAACAGCAAAAATTGCGTTCCAAATCCAGATCCTTACGGATTGCAGGATCATCAACTTGGACCAGAATTCTTATGCCTGTGTCAGCGGATTTATGCGGGAAGACAAATCCAACATTGCCAATCGTTAATTAGCTAAATCCGTGGTTCTTTCAAATTTTTTGGGTTCTTTTCGTAAATTGGGAAACAAAGACTGCTTTTTCAATCGCGAGTTCGAGTTTGAATAAATCTTACTAAATTTCATTCTCATTGAGTGAATACATTTTATATTTCTTATGTTGGGCTACTTCCAGGTGCTGCAAAAGAAGTTAAAGTCGACGTGACTTTCAAAGAAAATATCCTCACTCCAGTCGTTGAAAAGGAAATTATTAAAACTTACGACGAGTACGCAGATTTTTTAATTGATGCCAAAGTTTGGGTCTATTTGTTGGAGGAAGTGGCCATCGAAAAAACTTGTGCACTGTTTTCAACAATAGAAATGAGCCGAGAGATCTTTATGATTTGTATAGCTTGATCACTGAAAAGGGTTTGGACATTTCAAGCATGCGCTCCGAGATAGAACAAAAAATGATTTTCAAAGGTGCTTCGTTTCAACAGTGACAAGGGGAATTTGATAAAAAGGGGCCAAGACTTAAAAAGACTTGGGAAACAAGACTAGCAAAACAAATGACGTCGCTTCCAGCGTATGACGAAGTTTTCCGCGAAGTAAAAAAGCTTTTCGTAAAGCAAAGTTATTGAAATCCGAATAGGATCGATTTTCTGCCATACACCAGTCGGTCTTTTAAAGATTCACACTTTTCTCTGATGAAAAAAATGTGATGACCATTGAATATGCAATGAGAAAATATACACTCATTCAAGAAACGAAAAAATCAGATTTCATCGATTATGAAAAATTCAATTTTCGAGATTTGAACTAATGGCGCAAACAATAGTAAAATTAGAATTTTTGAGGGAGCTGAGGGAGCTCTGCATAATGGCTCAGCTGCTTGAAGAAGCTCGGGATCTGGATCGGATCATTAAGTCTTGTCAGTTCAATTTTTGGAAGCTCAACTTCTTTGTCTTGAGCTTCCTTGATTTCTTCAGCTCAATACTTCCATTCGCTCCAAGACACTGGAGTTTTTTCCAGGAGATATTTCCAGCTTGTTGTTCCATCGTGGGCTGTGACCAAAAGCTTCATTATATCAGATAGTTACTGGACATTAGTCTAGATTTATCTATATTGACATATCGCTTTTGACATGCTATTGTAATCTCATTAGTCTTTCGTTCTATGTGGAAAGTAGAATTCGAGACTCTGAAGGCACAAAAAGAAATTGAACTCTTGATCAAAGAGAAAAAAATCACTCGTGAGGATCAAGAAATCATTTCTGCTTGGATTCGGCAAATTAAGCTTGAAGGCCCAGAGGGAATAAAAGCCACTGCAAAATGGGCTGATCATGCTTTAAGAGGCGAATGGGACGGTTATAGGTCGTCCGCATTCAGTAATAGAGGCCGAATCATTTATTGTGTAAAAGAAAAAGTAGTCAAAATTTTAATCGCTCGAATTACAGAGAAACATGACTACAGGAAGTGAATATGAGTAAAGCTACAAAAGATCCATTGAAGGTTTTTAAATCGGCTGAAACGACTGGCTCTTTGATTAAGTCATTTCGTACAAATTTTGAAATTAGTCAGGATCAAATGGCCTTTGCCTGTGGTCTTTCTCAAGCGAATCTTTCAGCTATTGAAAACGACCGCCGTGAGGTAGGTCCAAGAGTAGCCCTGAAGCTCTCAGCTTACATGGGACTCTCTCCAGACATTATTCTATACCCCAACGGTTATGATAATCAGCCTGAGTTCTTGGAAGTAAAGAAACGAACTAAAAAGCTTGAAGAAATGGCTGGCTGATTTTTTGTTTTAGTATTTCATGCTTTCCTACGGAAAATTTAATCACTTCAGT
>JBKCTJ010000054.1:0-10928 GCA_046318875.1 Pseudobdellovibrionaceae bacterium
CCAGCAGTGCGCCCAGCCCAAATCGTCCCCTGGGAATCGCACATAATTAAATTTTCTGGTTTGACTCCCAAAGAAATAAATATATTCGAACAGGCCACCGCAGAAGCCCCAGCACCGTTCACCACAATTTTAATGGAGGAGATTTTTTTATTTATCACTTCGCAAGCGTTCAGCAATGCAGCACCAGAAACGATGGCCGTGCCATGTTGATCATCATGAAAAACAGGAATATTCATTTCACGCTTTAATGTTTCTTCGATTTCAAAACATTCAGGCGCTTTGATATCCTCTAAATTGATCCCGCCAAATGTGGGCTCAAGGGCTTTCACTGCGTGAATAAAGTCTTGTGTTGTTTCGGATTTAATTTCGATATCAAAAACATCAATTCCAGCAAATTGTTTAAACAAAATGCCTTTACCTTCCATGACGGGTTTTGATGCGAGGGGGCCTATATTTCCCAGGCCCAGTACAGCTGTGCCATTTGAAATCACGGCAACCAGATTTCCTTTTGAAGTGTAGTCGTAAACTTTATCTGGGTCTTTTGCGATGGCTTTGCATGGAGCTGCGACGCCAGGTGAGTAGGCTAGGGATAAATCTTTTTCAGTGCTGCAAGGTTTCGAGGAGATGACTTCAATTTTCCCAGGTTTTCCTTTGGAATGATAATCCAGGGCTTCAAGGTCATGGGATCCAGGAGAAATTTCAGATGGGGTAGAATTTGTAGTTTGACTGCTCATAAAAGCCGTCCTTTCGTCAGTGGTTTTCCAGATTTCGCTTGAACAGTCTGACAACTTATTACTGCGAGGTCATTCTTTATGAAATCAAACGCGCAATGATAGAGCATTTACTCTGCTCAGCATCCAAGATCTATATGCGCAAAAACAGTGCAGTACTAGGTGCGTCGAAATGATTTGTGCGGCTTCATGAACTCCTGTTTAATTGAAGTTGAAAGAAATTAACCATCTTGAGTGAGGTCATCTATGGATAGAGGAACTGACACATCACGCGATGTTGTGATCATCGACGGACTGCGAACACCTTTTGCAAAATCGGGCACAAAGTTAAAAACCATCCATCCAGCAGAGCTGGGCAGTGTGGCTTTAAAAGAGCTTTTTGCGAGAACAAATTTAGATACCAAACTGATTGATGAAGTCATTATCGGTAATACGGGCAATCCTGTGGATGCCGTCAATATTGGGCGGGTCGTCGCGCTGCGAGCGGGTGTTCCCCAACAAACCTCAGCATACACAGTTCACCGAAATTGTGCTTCGGCTTTGGAATCAATTACTTCAGGTTATGAAAAAATTAAATCTGGAACTATGGACGTCGTTGTTGCAGGTGGAACTGAATCCATGTCGCAGATGCCGACGCTTTTGCCACCTAAAATTCAAAGTCTATTTGAAAAATTATTTGCAGCAAAGGGTCCATCCCAAGCCCTTCCACTGTTATGGAAACTTTTTAAAGCCGATGTCAGCCAGATCAAAGCCATGTTTCAAGGAAATATGAGAGACGAATACTTTCCAGTCATTTCTGTCATGAAGGGCCTGACAGATCCTTTTGTTGGGATCAATATGGGTCAAACAGCAGAAATCATCGCCAAGGAATGGGGCGTCACTCGTGAACAACAAGATTTGTTTGCTTTGAAATCTCACCAGCTTGCTACAAAAGCAAAAGCTGAAGGAAAAATGAAAGAGGAGATTATTCCTTTTTATATTTCTCCTGAATATAAAGAAGTTTTAACGGAAGATATCGGCCCCCGAGCAGAACAAACCATTGAAGCTTTGAAAAAACTCAAACCATTTTTTGATAAAAAAACGGGGACTATTACTGCTGGAAACTCTTGTCCGATCACAGACGGAGCCGCAATGTTGCTGATGATGTCACGGAAAAAAGCCGAACAGCTGGGATACAAACCCTTGGCGCGCATTCGCAGTTATGCTTTTGCTGGTCTGGAGCCAGAGCGCATGGGTTTGGGCCCAGCATATTCCACACCAATCGCCTTAAAACGTGCTGGCTTAACCCTCAAAGATATTGATTTGTGTGAGTTGAATGAAGCTTTTGCAGCCCAAGTGATGGCTTGTCAAAGAGCTTTGGATTCAGATCAGTTTGCTCGAGATAAACTGGGAATTTCCTCTAAAATCGGAGAGCTCTCATTTGATAAAATCAACGTGAATGGTGGCGCCATTGCTTACGGACATCCCGTGGGTGCGACGGGCACAAGGCTGGTGGTCACATTGATGAAAGAAATGCGACGTCAACAAAAACAATTTGGTTTAGCAACCCTTTGTATCGGCGGCGGTCAGGGTGGATCTTTAATTTTAGAGTTGGAAAAATAGGAGATATCATCATGGCAACGAACAAAGCATTTCAGTTGATGACGAAAACAACTTCCAAAGGTGATGTCGCCGTTCTTGAATTCGATTTGCCGGGGGAAAAAGTAAATAAATTTTCAACTCCAGTGATGATTGAATTCAAAGAAACTTTAGAAGCCATCAATCAATCAAAAGCATTGGCTTTGATTATCATTTCTAAAAAATCAAAGATTTTTATCGCTGGTGCGGACATCGATGAAATCAAAGTCATGACCACAAAGGATCAATTTGAAAAGGCAGTGGCCGGTGGCCAAAATGTGTTTAACATTTTAGAAGATCTGCGCATCCCGACAATTGCAGCCATTAACGGCGCATGCATGGGTGGCGGTACTGAAATGATTTTGGCTTGCGATTACCGAATTGCAACAGACGATCCTTCAACAAAAATTGGTTTGCCGGAAACGCAGCTTGGAATTATCCCGGGCTTTGGCGGCTGCGTTCGTTTGCCAAGATTAATCGGAATCCCGAATTCACTGGATATTATTTTGGCTGGTAAAGCAGTGAATTCAAAAAAAGCTTCTAAGATTGGCTTAGTGAACGACGTCGTTCATCAAAATATTTTATTAGATTATGCCCTGCAAATTGCTGAAAAGATGATTCCAGGCGGTAAGCCAGTAAAGAAAAGCTATGAACCTCAAGGTGTCATGGATAAATTTATCCATAGCTTTTTAGGTAAAGGAATTGCTTTTGGCAAAGCCCGCGATGGGGTTTTGAAAGCAACCAGTGGTCATTACCCAGCACCATTGATGGCTTTAGAAGTCGTTAAAAAAACTTATGGCTGGTCAGATCGAGAAACTGCTTTGCGGATTGAGCGCGAAGGTTTTTGTGAAATGGGAATCACTGATATTTCTAAGAATCTCATTCACGTTTTTCATTTAACTGAAATGGTGAAAAAACAAAATGGCGTTCCTGGTGTTGACATCAAAGGCAAAGAAGTTAAAGGTTTGGGAATCCTAGGTGCAGGCACCATGGGCGGAGGGATTGCCTATGTCGCTGCTGACAAAGGAATTTCAGTTCGCATGAAGGATTTAAATTTGGATGCCCTAGGTAAGGGGATGAAACATGCTTCTGATTTGTGGATGAAACTGATGAAGCGTAAATCCATCGATGAATATCAATATAAACAAAAGATATCTTTAGTGAGCACAACGACGGATTATTCTGGTTTTGGTCAGTTAGACGTCATAGTTGAAGCCATTGTTGAAGATATGGGAATCAAACAAAAAGTTATTGGTGAAACAGCAACTTATTGTAAAGCTGATGCAATCATTGCAACAAACACTTCATCATTAAGTGTGAATGAAATGTCCAAGGGTCACCCACGGCCGGAACTTTTTGCAGGGATGCACTTTTTCAATCCAGTGAATAAAATGCCATTGGTCGAAGTCATCCGGGGTGAAAAAACCAGCGATCAAACCATAGCTACAATTTACGAACTTTCTAAGAAAATGGGAAAAATGCATGTTGTTGTCAAAGACGGACCAGGATTTTTAGTGAATCGATTGTTGTTGCCGTACATGGCCGAAGCCGCTTTTTTAATGCAAGAAGGTATGTCCATTGAAACAGTAGATAAAATGTTTAAAAAAGAATTTGGCATGCCCATGGGCCCCTTTCGTTTGATGGATGAAGTGGGGCTTGATGTCTGTATCAAAGTTTTAAAAATTTTTAAGAAAGCATTTGGCGATCGGGTTGAATTGGCACCTTGCATGGAGCAACTCGAAAAGACAAAATTATTGGGCCGAAAGGGCGATAAAGGTTTTTACGTTTTTACAACAGAAGGAAAAAACGTGAAAGAAGAAGTGAATCCAGAAATTTATACTTTACTGGGTCTTCCAACTCCGACCAATCCTCTGTCAAACAAAGAATGTTTAGAGCGTGGTGTTTTTGCCATGATCAACGAATGTTCACGGGCATTATTTGATGACCATATCGTGCAAACTCCTCATGAAGTGGATTTGGCCATGATCATGGGCACAGGCTTTCCGCCATTTCGCGGAGGTTTGACTAAATATGCAGATTCATTGGGCGCAAAATACATTGTCGGCCAACTGAAAACTTACGCGGGGAAACAAGGTGCAAAGCGATTGACACCAGCACCAGCTTTGGTCACTTTGTCCGAAGGATCAAATAAGTTTTACGAGTAAATTTTATTCGTTAACTTTTACCCGTCACAAGAGCGATAAATAATGATGAGTCAGTGGACCCGCGGTCTAAATCCCGAGCAGTGCGAAGCCGTTTTGCATACTCGGGGACCACTCTTAATTTTAGCAGGCGCAGGCAGTGGAAAAACCACAGTCTTAGTGTCTCGCACAGGTCACTTGCTTGAAAATGAACCTGTCAAAGCTTCTGAAATCTGTGTGCTCACATTCACAACGAAAGCTGCTTCAGAATTAAAACACCGAGTCACTCAAAAAGTTGGGGATCACGCCAAGGATTTGTGGACGGGGACTTTTCATTCTTTTGGATTAAAACTGCTGAGGCGTTATCACAAGCTGGCGGGCCTGCCCTCGGGTTTTGGAGTCATTGATCAGGGTGACAGCCAGGAGATTTTAAAAGAGCTTGTGGCCCATTTAAAAAACAGCGGAAAAGAATCTTTTAAAATTGATCGTCTACTCACTTTGGTCAATAAACTTCGAGAAACGGGAAAGCTTCCATCTGAAAAAAATGGCGATGAATACGAAGAAATGGCTTTGGCACTTTGGCCAAAATATGTGAAGCGTCTTGAAATTTTAGGTGTCGTTGACTTTGAAGGTCTGCTGCTCAAGCCCTTGGACCTTTTCAAAAAAGAACCTCAAGTGTTGGAACAAATGCAAAATTTATTCAAACACATGATGGTGGATGAATTCCAAGACACCAACGAAACTCAATTTAATTTGGTGCAAGCTCTCGTGCAAAAACATAAAAATATTGCCGTTGTGGGTGATGATGACCAATCCATTTACGGTTGGCGAGGGGCTTGTGTTTCAAATATTTTGGATTTTCCAAAAAATTATGATTCATGCAAAGTCATTCGATTAGAGCGCAATTATAGATCCACTCCCGCAATTATTCATGTGGCCAACGAAGTGATTTCAAAAAACACAGCTCGCCACGGAAAAACACTGCGGCCCGATCCCAAAGCAGAATACGGTCAGAAACCAGAAATTTTCATTTACGACAATGATGATACTGAATCTGAACAAATTGTGACCCATGTGCAGTATTTCAAAAGCCAAGGATACAGCCATCAGGATATTGCCATTTTGTACCGATCGAATGGGCAGGGTGGGCTCATCGAAGCGCACCTAAGACAAAATAACATCCCCTATAAAATTACCGGCGGAACGGGTTTTTTTGAACGAAAAGAAACCAAAGACTTGTTGGCTTATCTGCGAAGTAGTTTAAATCCGAACGAAATTGCGTTTCGCAGAATTTTGAATTCTCCCAGTCGAGGACTTGGCGATGCTACGGTGGAAAAAATTGAAAAATACGGAGACACCGTCGGTTTGAAATTCCATGTCGCTGCCCGTAAATGGAAAGAAGCCGAAGTCCAAGATAAGATCGGCGAGGGGCTCGAATCCCTGTTTCGATTTTTAGACAACTTGCCGGGAGATATTCTAAAACCCAATCCTGAATACAGTGTGGGGCAGCTGCTGTTGATGAAACTGCGTGAGATTGGTTACCGCGAATATTTAGGTCAAACTTGCAAAAATGCTCAAGTCCTAGATAAAAAATGGAATATCCTAGAAATTTTTTGTCGAGTTTTAGACAGTTTTATCGCCAAGGGATTTCGCGATGAAAAAACCCTGCTGGAATTTGTCGATGCCATGGAACTGCGAGATCTCAGCGAATCTTTGGAAGAAAAAGATCAAACTCCTAAAGTCCAATTGTTTACTTTGCATGCTTGTAAAGGTCTGGAATTCCCAGTTGTGATTTTTGTCGGCTGTGAGGAAGATTTGATTCCTCATCGGATCCTCGGTGGTGATGTTGCTGAAGAACGCAGGCTTTTTTACGTCGGCGTCACACGGGCAAAAGAAAGGTTGGTTCTGACCAGGGCCGTTTCAAGAAAACGTTTTGGGCGGGCAGTGCCAGTGGCGCCTTCGCGATTTCTTTTAGAAATTCCCAATGAAATGGTCACTGTATTTGAGACTGGTTTTCGCGCAGTGACTGACGATCAACGAAAACAAATGTTGTCTGATTTTTTTAAGAAATATGAACAAATTCCCCCTCAAAAGCCAATCTAGATTGTTTGAAGTAGGTTTCGACCTGAAGGCGCTGAACAACACGGCCCATGATAACTCTCGTCAACAAAACATTTTTGGGATGATTATTGGAAAAACAAAATGGAAGCTTTCATTTGCGTCGAATTTGATCTGGCCACTTAAACTCATTCCCAAATTGAGACAGGCAAGGATCTTGCTGCCCTGTTTGTTATGAGGACCAAGATGAAAAATAAAAACTATTTACATGGCTTACTCAGTAAAAGAAAAACTCGGCGGGCGAGTTTTGTTTCATTACTTTCTCTCCTAATGCTGTGCGCTCTATCCTTGATTCTTCAAGCTTGTTCAGGTGGACAACGTTCCTCTTCGACTTCAAGTCAAAGATCTGCAAACACTTCAAATGTGGGCGGTCCGGTGAACGATAATTCAGGTGTTGGCAAAATTTGTCAGAACTCGGATATCGGTTATATTTACGATTCGTCAGTGTCTCAAGGTGAGTCAGGACTGAATTCAAATTTGGGAAGTTCTTCTAACTTCAGGCAGCGCGTCGCTGATTTAGTTTCCGTCAGTTTGTCTGCAGATTTCCTAGGTGAAGTCAGCGGAGTTTATGGAGCATCCACTGGAGTCGAACTGCGATTAAAAATTCGATTCAGTTCGTCAGGGCAAATCGTTACCGGAAGTTCTTTTGTGGAGCTCACAATCTATGATTCCTATGTTGGTCAAGATGATGGGACTGGACAGAGTATCGAACCCTACGTCATTTACATTGAATCCGTAAAATCAGGAAATTTTAATTCTTCTACAAAGCAGTTGCAGGTCACTTTTTCTGATCAATACGGCGAAATCACATTGCGAGGTCGTGTTCAAGGTGAAGAGTTGCAAGGCACAGTGCAGTTCGTTAATTATACCTCTTATGACAATTCAGCTCCACGCTCTGGAACCTTAGGTGAATTCATTGTTCCTGCTTGTTCTGTCGGCAAATAATTATTCTTTTCAAAAAATCACATTGATTGACCTCTGCATTCTGTCTAAGCTTATGGCGTGCATATCGGGTTTGAGTCTTCACAACTTCATTGTCTTGCGGGTGGCCAATCAGCCATTGATATCAAAAGATTAAATTTAACAACTCTGGAAGAAGCTGAAGCTTTTCTCGTCAATTATGGTTTTGATTATCAGATCGACGAGCAACGCGAGCGGCTTTGGTATTATTACCGAAGAGCTTTTGTTTTACTGACAGAATCTTTGGGTTATGCAGAATCGGATTTTCCAGCAGTGTTAAAAGATCGCAAAGATTTAAAAGATCTGCGTTTGCTTTTGCTCTTTGCTTCAGACACCTCAGACGAAAAACTACAGAAGTGGTCTTGTGCTTTGCTACGTGCCATTCATGTTTTTGTGCATTCTGAAAATGATTTGTTTTTTACTTTTCCAGAAGAAATCCAAAGGCAAATCCTGGGAGCTATTGAAAAAAATATTCTCATCGATGGAAGTCTTCACAAAACATTTCTGAAGATGGATGGATCGGGCTTTGAGCCCGTGGAGTTAAAATCTTTTGAAATGAAATCCTTCAAAGGGTCAACCAGCACTGTCATCAAACTTCTTGCCAAACCTGATGCTCTGGCCATGAAAATTTATGACAAGCTGGGCGTCCGATTTGTGACTAAAAATTTATTTGATACTTTTCGTGTCATCCGGTTTTTGACGGGAACAAATATGATTTCTTTTCCTCATATTATGCCCGATCAGTCTTCAAATAATCTTTTTCCAGTGGATTTGTTTTCTGAACTTGTGGTTCAAATTCAAGCTGATCATCCAAATGCAACGTCAGATGAGATTTCCCAGATCTTGTTATCTCAGCTTGAAAGCAGCGATAAAAAATCCGATCTTTTCAAAAAGTCCAATCAATTTTCCGGTTATGATTATCAGTTTATTAAATTCATCACTCGAAAGTTGATCCGCGTACAAAGTGCCGATGGAAAACAATTCTCTTTCTTTTTCCCCTACGAAGTTCAAATTATGGACCAATCCGCACACGAAAAAATCTTATCTGGCCCCTCGGTACATGAAGCCTACAAAGAGCGACAAAAAAATGCGGCAAGGGCAAGGTTGTTTCCCATATGACGAATTCTGTTTCCGCAGATGAAGGTTTTTTGCATTTGCTGATTCTCCCTTTTGCTTTTATTCGAAGTTTTGTTTTTGCGGTATTGTATTTACCTGGATTGATTTTGATTTCCACAGTGGCCGTGATTTGCAATGTGGTTTTCAATATTCGGGCTGTGGATGATTTTATTTTGGAAAAATGGGGTAGGGCCTCTTGTCTGATTTTCGG
Organism: Pseudobdellovibrionaceae bacterium; assembly: GCA_046318875.1. Classification (GTDB taxonomy): domain Bacteria; phylum Bdellovibrionota; class Bdellovibrionia; order Bdellovibrionales; family Bdellovibrionaceae; genus JBKCTJ01. Next base: position 8,895 of record JBKCTJ010000054.1, read on the forward strand.
AGTTCGAGTGAATGTCACCGGCCTTGAAAATATTCCAAAAAACCAAGGCTGTTTGTTTTTGTTCAATCATACTAGCTTTTTTGATGTGTTTGCCATTCAAGGCTACGTCAAAACGGGTGTGCGTTTTGGTGCAAAAATTGAACTTTTTAAAATACCTATGTTTGGCACGATCATGAGGCGTGTGGGGATATTGCCAATCGATCGGGGAAACCGAAGTGCAGTTTTGAAGGTTTATGAGTCAGCAAAACAGAAAATGGCCTCTGGCGACTGTTATGTTCTAGCTCCCGAAGGTGCAAGAAATACCGAAGAAAAGTTAGGACCCTTCAAAACTGGGCCCTTTATTTTGGCCATCGAAGCAGAAGCTCCCATCGTCCCGATCATCATCAAAGGTGCTGTGAATATCTTGCCCAAAGGGGCCTTTTTGCCCAATGCAAATCGTTGGTCTACGGCCATTGATCTCCAAATTTTGCCACCCCTGTCCTCACAGGGTTATACAGTAAATCAGCGCCTAGAACTTCAGAGCAAAGTGCGGGCGGAAATGTTGAAGTATTTACCACAATAATTGGGTTTAGAGTCCTTCATTTGCTTTGAAATGGGATCGATTTTGACTTAAAGCCCATGATCTGAGAAAAATCTGAGATGAGTAAAAATATTGAAAAATGCCTTTGCGGATCAGAAGTCCCATTCCAAACCTGTTGTGAACCCTTGCTGACCATGGCAAGTGAAGCCCAAACACCCGAAGCTCTGATGAGATCAAGATACACGGCTTATGCCCTAAAAAATATAGATTACATTCGCGCCACTACAGATCCTCAACTTTACCAAACTATGGATTGGAAAGCGAACCAAGAGTGGGCCGAAAAATCCAAGTTCACAAAGCTTGAAGTATTGAAAAGTTCCGACGAGGGCAACAAAGGAACAGTTGAATTCAAAGCTTATTTTTCAACCGCTGATAACGAAAATATAAATATTCATCATGAACTTTCAAAATTTCGTAAGCACGGGGGAAAGTGGTTTTTCCGGGACGGAAAAGTTTTATGATCAGCCGGGACGGAAAAGTTTTATGATTAGCACCTCAAATATCAGTTTACGATTTGGCGGAAAAAAACTTTTTGAAGATGTGAATGTAAAATTCACCCCAGGAAATTGTTACGGGCTTATCGGTGCAAACGGCGCTGGAAAGACGACATTTCTAAAAATTCTAGCAAAAGAAATTGAACCCAATACGGGTGAAGTTCATATTGCTCCAGATTTGCGACTTTCTGTTTTGAAACAAGATCATTTCGCTTTTGATGCTTACCCAGTTTTAAAAACCGTCTTAATGGGTAATGAAAAATTGTACAAAGTCATGGAAGAGAAAGACCAACTTTATGCAAAACCAGATTTCTCAGAAGCGGACGGTGTTCGAGCTTCTGATTTGGAAACATTATTTGGTGAACTGAATGGTTGGGAAGCTGAATCCGAAGCAGCTACTATGCTTGCGGGTCTTGGTATTGATGAATCTTTCCATTCCCGTTTAATGAGCGAATTATCCGGCGGGGAAAAAGTAAAAGTTCTTTTGGCGCAAGCTCTTTTCGGACAGCCCGATATTTTGTTTCTGGATGAACCAACCAATCATTTGGATTTGAATGCAATCCGATGGTTGGAGAATTTTCTGTTTAATTTTGAAAATACCGTAATTGTTATTTCCCATGACAGACATTTTTTAAATAAAGTCTGCACGCATACAGCGGACATTGATTTTTCTAAAGTAACAACTTACACAGGGAATTATGATTTTTGGCGCCAGGCTAGTGAATTGAACCAAAGACTTCTGTCCAACCAAAACAAAAAGAGTGCTGAGAAGGCCGAAGAATTAAAAAGCTTCATTCGACGCTTCAGTGCCAATGCCTCAAAATCCAGCCAAGCATCTTCAAGACAAAAACAATTGGAAAAGCTGGAATTCCACGAGATGCCAGTCTCTTCGCGGAAACAGCCTTACATCGATTTTCCACCGAAGCGTGAATTGGGAAGTGATGTTTTACCAACTCCTGG
>JBKCTJ010000055.1:0-1348 GCA_046318875.1 Pseudobdellovibrionaceae bacterium
AAAAAAATACATTAATTTTAAAATTTAAAATTACATTGCAAACGAAACAAAAATTGAAGAAGCAAAAGCAAACGTGATCAAAAACTACGAGCGCGCTGTCAAACGCTTTCAAGAAACAACAAAACAGGATCAAATTGCCACTTACATTGACAGTTTTTCAAGGTCTTTGGATCCACACTCAGACTTTTTCTCGCCAAGTTCTTACGCTGATTTCCGTATTGATATGAATTTAGAACTTGAAGGGATCGGAGCAACACTGACCCAAGAAGAGGGTTTTACTGTGATCACTGATTTGGTTCCGGGAGGGCCCGCATTCAATTCCGGTCTGATCGAACCCAAGGACATGATCATTTCCGTCGGTCAGGAAAATGGCAAAGTTGAAAATGTTGTGGATCTGGATTTAAAAGATGTTGTTTCTAAAATTCGCGGGAAAAAAGGCACGAAAGTGACTTTAACGATTTTGCGTAAGCAAGGTGATGGTAAAAAACGATTTGAGATAACGATTGTTCGCGACAAAATCAAATTGGAAGATTCTGCTGCAAAAATGACTTACATCCATCGTGAAATCAACGGTCAGAAAAAGAAAATTGGAGTTTTAATTCTTCCTTCTTTTTATGCACCTGATAACGCGGGTAAAGACAAACGAACGGCTTCGATGGATGTGAAAAGACTGCTACTGGAAGCAAAATCGAATGGCACTGAGGGTATCGTTTTCGATCTTTCCACGAATGGTGGCGGAAGCTTAACTGATGCCGTTGAAATTGCTGGATTGTTTTTTAAAACTGGTAATGTGGTGAAGCAATCCTCAAAATACGAAGCGCGCGAAGAGGGGACTTTGGCTGATACGGATCCAGCCGTAGTCTGGAACGGACCACTCGTTGTTTTAACTTCAAGATTTTCTGCAAGTGCTTCGGAAATCGTGGCTGGCGCCTTACAAGACTACAAGCGTGCGGTCATTGTTGGTGGAGATCACACATGGGGTAAAGGGACGATTCAAACAGTACGACCTGTTCCTGGCGATCGCGGTGCTTTAAAAGTAACTATCGGAATGTTTTTTATTCCGGGCGGTTATTCAACTCAGCATAGCGGAGTCACCGCTGATATTGCATTCCCATCCGTTTTAAGTAACGACGAAATGGGTGAAAAAAATGCTGATTATTCTTTGCCTCCTAAGAAAATTTCATCTTTTCTGTCAGAGTCTGCTTTTGTCAAAGAAGGACCTGAAGCATGGCGAGAAGTTCAGCCAAACTGGATTAAAATCTTAAAGGAAAAATCTCAGGTTCGAGTCGGCAAGAACGATGAATTTAAAAAGATCATCACTGAAGCGGCGAAAATGAAAGACAAAGGA
>JBKCTJ010000056.1:0-11856 GCA_046318875.1 Pseudobdellovibrionaceae bacterium
TCAATCCAGGGTAATAGAGGATTTTTCCGAGGATACTTTTTTTGTCAGCGCTTTTGCAGAGCATGTCGCATTGGTTGGGGCACATGAACGTACCCAAATCTGTCATCAAGGTCGAGCATTCGAGCTGGCAATTTTTTGAGCCAATTTTGAGTTTACCGTCATTAAACCAGGTTACGCAATTTTGGTCAGCCGATTTTGCATTGAGAGTGAAGCTGAAAATAAAGAAAGTCAGAAAAATAAGTTGCTTTGAGTAAATTCGAACTCTCATGGCTGCTGATATAATCATTGGATTTGGCAAAGGATGTCAATTTTTTTCGAGTTACTCGTAGTCAATCGAGAAACTTCCTTTCCCGTGCGATTTGGCCTGCGAGAGGTTATCGTGAGGTAACCAATTTGCATACACATTGTACCCAAATATCTTGACGTGCATTCATGATTTTTCATAGCGAAAGTATTATGAACAAACCCTTCGAAATTTTTAAATTTTAACTGGTTACTTTTCAGGATTTGCGAGGTGAATCGTAAAAACCCCGAGTCTGCCCGGCGGGCAGAAGAGGTAGCAAATTCAAACATAAAAAGGGGATCGAAACTTCAGAACCTACAAGAAGGACCAATACAACATGGAATTGCCCTGAATGGGTAGCGTAAAATAAAGTCTTGAAAACAAGAGTTTGGTTTTCAATCTGAAGAAATCGAATTGACATGCTTTCATTGTCCTACCTAGCATGATTTGAGATGTTCAGATTATTTTTTTTCGTCTTTTTTTTGATGCTCGGTGGTCCCTTAACTTTTGCAGCAGATCCTGTTTGCGCGGATTTGTTTAAGGCCAATAAAATTTTTCCACAGAGTAGCTCTTGTTTGATGAAATGTTTGACCGTAAAAGTTGATATGGCGACTTTTCTTTGTCATAACAAATGCGAAGAGTATTGTGGTAAGAATTGTAAATCAGTTCTGGAAGATTTTGAGAAAAAACTGAAAAATGGAAAGCCGACAGAATGGCCATTGCCAGAAAGAATTTCTTCCTGGAAATCATCTGAGAAAAACTTGGTCGCAGAGGCTTTGAGTCAAATACCGGATGTGCTTGTCAGTAACTCAAATTTTTTCATTTATCGAATGAAAAAATCAATTGACCACCCCAATATTGCGACGAATGCCAAGATGGATCCGCGTTCAATTGTTTTGTATGATGAGGCGTTTGCAGGGAAGCACCAACTCTCTCGTGTGATAGCTCATGAATTGGCCCACATTTATTATGATAAATTACCTGAACAAGTCGCCTTGACTTATCAGTATTCGACGAATTGGTTTTCTTTTAGAAAGTCTGGGTCGAAAGACGACCTATGGATTTCTCGAAAGGAAGGCTTTGTCCAGCCTGATGGACGAGTTTCACCCGAAGAGGATTTTGCCAATAATTTGGAATTTTATTTATTTGATCCTCAGAAATTGAAGAAGGTCACTCCACACGCATACGAATGGATTCGAAGCAATATAAATGCATTAGATCTTAAGAAGGGATGCAAATATGAGAACTAGGATTTACTATGGTTTCTATTTGTTTTCTATTTTGAGTTTTTCTTGCACATCAATAGATAGGCCTGATTCAAAAACCATTCAGATTCATCGTCAGAATAATTTTATTGAGAACATTAGTTTTGGAATTTCTCAAGAAGAGCTTGCAAAACTGAAAGGAGAACCGTCAAAAAAGGCATTTGATGAAAAGTCTCAGACTTCAATATTTTGCTATATTGAGAACAAAGATGGCGTTGTTTTACCCAGAGAAAATTTTGTTTTTAATCCTGGTGATGGACTAACGGCCAAATACATGAATGTCTATGAAGATGAGCCTGAGTCATCGCTTGATTTCTGGAAATTGAAATTCCCAGCAAACGACCTGACTATTAAAACAAATCAGATCTTATCTAAACATTCTATTAATTATGAAAAATATATTGAAATCAATCCTAAACAAACTCTGATCATAAAAAATAATAAAGTGGTTAAGATATACTGGGAGAAATAGTGACCAGTGACAACGTTGAATCAACTCAACTTTATCTCCCTTTTTCCTGGCCGTCAGTGGCAGATGAGAAACAAAGGGTTTGTTATCGCTGACACTGATCATGGTAGCAAATGAATTTTGGTCCATCACATCGAAGGCTTCGTTTAAATCTTCGGCCCTATAGCGTTGGGGGTTATATATTTTTAACCCCCAAGTTCTTGTCAAACTCACGAACGGTCGCGGTCTTTTGTTCGCCCTTCCAGTCATAGGTTTTGCCATTAAATTCAAAACCCATCTTCTGCCAGAAGCCAGAGACATCATTGTTGTTGGAAATACCAAGACGAATCTTTTTACAGCCGAGCGCTCGTAAGATATAGTCTTCCGCAAGCTCATAGCATTTTCGTCCAAGGCCACGAGAAAAAAGTTCTTCATCAATGAGTAATAGGCCAAGATAACAAATTTCTTTTTCAGGATGATGAGCGTGAAGGTCGAAGAGTCCGATGGGTTGATTGTTGAGCTTTATAAACAAGCATTCTTTGAAATAGCTTTTGCCTTGCTCTTTAGGTCCATCAACAATTGCATGTTTTGCTATTTGCAGAGTCGGTAGACATCCATCGACCCTTTGAAAATAGGTGGGCGAGCGTTTGAAGATTTCGAATACAAGCTCGGCGTCGGATTCTGTACAAACTTGAAACTCTAAATGTTCTTTTTTGTATTTATTCGATTTTGCTGGGTGCGAACCTGAAACTGGAGTTTTAAGCTCATCCCAATACCAACCCTTGCGGCGGCATTCCTTTTGTCGCAAAGGATTCAGAGGATAGCTGATCTTTTCAGTAGGAAATTCTTGAGTCTCTCCAATACAAAGATAAATGACCTCATCATTAGAATCATTTATCAGGCAGTGAGAAAGGCCCGTATTTGATGGAAACGCCGCAAACTCATCAGCTCCGATTGTCTTTGTAAAACCATCAAGCCAAACTGTTGGTTGGCCTTGAAGCACATAAACAAATTCTTCTTCGTGCGTATGCGCATGGGGAAAGGCGCTTCGTGTGCCAGCCGGTAAATAGTCGTAGGAAATCCCAAGATTTTTGAGTCCAATGTGATCAGTCAGCCTGAAGCCTTCACCAAAAGTTTCGTTATCACCAGGATAGTGGAAGGGCTTTCGCTTACCTTGAGCTTTGCAATCGATAATGTAAGGTGAAGGCCCATTAGCTCTTTCAGAGGAATTTATTGGACCAGGCAATCCATTGTGTGGACCAAGCGAATGAGTCGGTGGATTGTCCCACCAAATTTGACAGCTTTCCTTTAGTTCTGGGTTTATCGGGAACGAACAAAGATTTTCTTTTTTATTTCTGTCACCCGCAACAATCAGGTGAATGTCTTCAGTCGTGTTGTTAATAACGGTGTGAGCAATACCAGTCCCAGCAGGAAATCCCACCGCATAATGTTCGCTGAGATTGTGAATATACCCATTGAGCCAAAGATCAGGTTTTCCTTTGAGAACAAAAACAAATTCCTCTTCGATGCTCTCAGCGTGAGGGCTTGATGTTCGGCAGCCTGGAGGTAATACGATGTGATGAACAGCAATTCGATTGAAGTCGACAGAACGTCCAATGTCAGAATCAATGACCCGAATATAATTTGGTGGCGTCTCTTTTGGTGAAGTAGCTTCAGTTCTTGTCGAATAATGAGCGACAAACCGAGAGAAATCGGTTGGCCAATTCAGATCTTCTTTTGATAAAAGCTTTGAGTTGCCGATCACAAAAACTTTCCCATCGCCAGGCAATCAAAATACCGCATTGTTAGTCGCATTGTGAACGGCTCGATTCATGTCTGTGACATTGTAATAAAAATCTCGATAGCCCTTAATCATTGTTGGCCTCCAAAGGCTTTACTCACTTAGTAATAGCACTACCGCGATTCGCTGAATTCAGCGCTTCTGGCTGGCATGAGTGTAAGCTATCTATGTTACTGATTCAGTTGAATTTATGACAGTTTTGGGGTCGAAAGACAAGGCCTTCCTCCACCCAGAATAATTCGTCGAATGGCTAACAGCGAGGCAGACTGCACCTGGTCTCAGCGGAACTTGCTCGACCGGCTCCCGGAAATAAGTTACAAAAGTTTGATCACTAAAGTTTGCTGGATGAGGACCTGCTGCGAGGTGTGTACACCATCTTGTGCAATTTCTGATTTCCTGAAGGACCTCTTACGAGCGCCATCTGACATCAGATCAGCAAGAGGTTATCAGGCAACATGACTTAGAGTTTGGCGCGGAAAAGTTGGATGAGCTTCGGCGTGAATGGCTATCCGCGACCGACGAGGTGCAAAAGGCGATGAGTGCGAAATTTTCGCCCTCCGATTGGCGCACAAAAGCGATTTGTATGCGCTGGTTTGGGCTGGCTTGTGCTTTCACGGGTGGTTCCCTGGACGGGCGCGTATGATTTAAAGAAAATCGTCGACGCTGAGCCAAGTGCTTCGCTCCATTTAGGACTACCCGGAACAGATTTAAAGATAATTTTCGAATACATTGATCTTGTCTTGCGCGAGTCTGCAAAACAAAAGCCCGTCCACAGCCTCACTTGGGCCGAGTTTGGTGTAAAAGACCTTGAGCGTGCACGAAAGTTCTATAGCGCCGTTCTGAAAAACATCGATATGCAGCCTATATTTCAGCATCCAACAGAGATTGTTTATGGAATGACCAATCCAGAGCTCTTTGTTCGTGCACAGTCGAGCAATGGTTCCCCTTTGGAAGTAGGCAATTCACATGTAGTGGGATTCCATACAATGCAGGACGAAAAAGTGGATGCTTGTTATGCGGCGGCCTTAGCAAATGGCGGCACAGGACTGAACGAACCAAATCGTCAAAGTCGTCACATCTATATTTGCAAATTCCAAGATCCCGACGGTAATACAATTAAAGTCATGCATTGGACGGACGATCCAGATAAGCCAACAGGTTAGTATAGAATTTCTGGAACATATTTATATTGTGATCACAAACACTTTGTTTTTGCTCGGAGAGTCCAGACCCAATCAATAGATTCATCACTCGCATTCCAAATGAGGTCAATTTTTCCGTTTGGCCTTAGAACTCGGTGAATTCATATAAAGAAATATCCGGCGGCAAGTACTCGCCGGATACAAATTGATGAGGATCAAAATTTTTAAAAGTGACGTGACGTCAATACGTCACGATGACTTGCGCAAAATTTGAAATCAAAAATAGGTCAGCCAAAGAAAATAGCGATCCTCCTGGACCTTGAGTACTTCGGCACGACTTCTTACCATTCACCTTTTAAAACAATCCAGCGCTGCTGTATTTCCAGGTCATCGTTGCTGGTGATAGTTTACCAAATACGTTTTATTTGATGCAGAATAGTATTAGCCAAAGGAAATATTTTCTCATTGTGAGCCATTGCAATGTCTCATTGGGACAACTTTGCCTACGCGCAAGTCATCGTGATGTATCGACGTCACGTCATTGTGAGCGATGAAGGCAAAAATCAAATTTAATTTATTGAATCGTTTCTTTGTCCGAACCGCGTCAAGAAATGCGTGGCCAATGCTGATGCACGATGTGCCTGCTCAAACAAGCCGTTTCTGAGTTTAAACATTGGAGGCAAAAAACAAATTGGCGTTGTAATATGCGATGCGGGTTTTTATGCCCTTGCGAGTGGCGATGGATGCTATTTTTTGTTTGGTGTTTTCGATGACGTTGCGAATTTGTTCGTACTCGTCTTCGGATAAAATGAGGCAAAACGAATCAAATATTGACGATTTTTCATCGGGGCTGAATTTCAAGTGTTCCATCGCGCGCTGAAGTGCAACAAGGTAAATGGCTTGGAGGTCCACAGAGTGTTTCGAGACGATGTCTTTGGCTTTAATTCGGCCGTCGATAAATTCGATGGCACCCAAGCTTTTCAGTCTGGACAAGCTCTCTTCGATTTCTTGGATGGAAGGCTTTCTTCTTTTTAAGCGCTGTATGATCCATCGCGGATCCGGTGAAAAACCATCAACACCGATCATGCTGAAAATTTCCCAAGTTAAACTATTAGAAAAAATCGAGTTGAGGCGGTGATCTGTGTTGTATGCGATATTTTGTTTTTTCAATTCGATGAGATGAGATTCAAAATGATTTTTCAGCGACGGAGTCTCCGCGTTTTCTTTGAGTATCAAATGAATTAAAAAACTTTTCTCCGAGTGGTTGAGGCGAAATTTTTTAGCCAGAAGTACAGCTGCATCTAAGCTGAATCGTCTTTTTTGAGCCAGAACTAACTTGAGATAGCTGCCTGACAGTCCAATTTGCTTCGAGAAATAAATCATAGAAAATTTTGGATTTTTGGATTTGTGATATCCAAACATGTCCTTCAGGTACTTGCCGGAAGAGCTATAGGAAAAAATATTTGGCTGATCCATAATTCCTCCTTTGGGTACAAATTGAACCCAAAAAGTAGTTTTACCCTTATTCATTCTTTGTTTCTATGAATACCTTGAGTAGACTGAAATAACAAAAAAGGAATTACCCCGATGAAAAATAAAATAATCTTGGTTTTAATTTTGATGCTTAGCCAGATCAGTTTTGCCCATGGGAAAAATCAATGTCCCAACAAAAGTGCATTGGTGAAAATTGAGGCCGCTTTCGTAGAAGATTTTAAATTTTTGATGAGTATTATCAGCTCGATGTCACTTTCGGGCAAAGTCATCGCGGAACACGACGGCATTGCAGTGGTTGAAGTCAGCACGTGGTTTCTAGAGCACAACTCGTTTGATGTTGCCACAAAAGTCACCCAGTTAGTCAGCGATAAAATTCAGAAGTGGGGAATCCGATCCATCGATGCTGGCATGTGCTTTGATATTTCCGACTTCAATCCGAGCAACGTGGGAACGATTGGCCATCGATCAACTTTTGCCCAGACTGAAGGGAAGTTTTTAGGATCCTTTCATCTGAAGTTTTCACCGGAAGTGTGGTGGCCCGAATTCAATGACGTTCCGATTGGGGATATCACCCACGACAAAGTCTATGCTGATTTTGAATTGACGACCACTGATGAATATTCACTTATCATCAGTCACGGAAACATTTCGGCTTTTGGATGCGAAACAAATAGCATTGCCCAAAAGTGGACCCTAGCGGAACTTGACTCAAAAAATCAAATTTTGAATGTGCAATTGATTCCCAGTTCAGGAATCGTCGTCAAAGAAAATTCAAAATATGTTGTTCGCATTCAGCTCGCTGGCCTTAAAAAATGCCAGGGCTTTGGATTTTCGTTCCTAGCGCTTCAAAAATAAATCAGACAAACGCTTCTTGGCGGTTATCTTGGAATAAACAGTTTTTCAAAGATATAGGAATCGTAGGTTTTGCCCTCCCAATGGGTTTCACCAACAATTTTAAATCCGCGCCTGAGATACCATTTTACTAAATGCTCTGCCGGCTTTGCCGTATCCAATTGGATGCCATCATATTTTTCGGCCAAGGCTAGGGCTTCGCAATAATCCATCAAAAGAGTGCCAAGACCACTTTTCTTGGCACTTGGTGCAACAGCAAATTGTCCAACGTAGGCCGTATTTTTCCCAGTAAAATGATTTTCTTTAAAATACAGAATGGTAGCGACAATTTGTTTGTTTTCTTCCAGAATAAAGGCTTTGCACTTTTGAATTCGCTGGCGAGTTGTTTCTTCGTCTTGGTATGTCGCCGTGTAATTCCAGCCTTGATCTGACAATTCCTTATAAGCTTCGTTGATCAATTTTCTGAGTCCTGGAATATCTTCATCTTCCGCAGTTCTAAGTAGAAATTCTCTCTCTAAATGTTCAATATTTTTTATGACTGCCACTCTTCATCGTCCCAATCTTTATATGGATTTTCTGGATAATTCCTATATGGAATTTGTGCAAGCTGAGATTCTTTTTCGCTCAACTCGCGGTGTTCTTGTGTTAAATAAGGATTTTGCGTCATGGAATTGATCATTTTCTCCTGTATTCTGCTGGTCTTCATTTTGTATTCTGAGGCTATTGACTTCGAATTCCTGCAGCTCCATCCTAATCATGTTGCAGCAACTTAACAAAAATAAAAAGCAAGGAAAGCATAAAAATGAAAACACTTTTGGTCACGATGACGATGATTTTGGTTCAATCCATGGGGTTAGCAGCTCCAGTTGAAAGATTATATTTTGACGGTCATGGAAAAAGAATCGAAGCCACGGAATTGCGAAATGACGATGGCAGTGAATGCAAAAAAATCGAGCCAGTTCGCTTTGCAGAAACGAAAATAACGTTAAACCTTTACGAAGTGATCCTTAAAGAAGATAATTCTTCTATTGGTTTTGATCCTTCACCTGCTTGTGAGATGATGGCTCAAACGCCTGTCTACCAATACGATCAAGATATTAACGGGTGCATCTACTACGAAAGCAAAACACAATCATGCGAGGCAAAAATAAACGGTCATCCAGTTCAAATTGTGGGCTCTATAAGCATTATTGAAGGGCAGGACTGGCAAGGAAAAGAGAAAAAGAGTTTTAATAACTACGTTTATGTGACTCCGATATCTTCAAAAAGGGACAACCCCTTGGGGACTTGGTCAAAAAGTGGGTGGAATTCAGTCCGTGTCAGCGATCTGAAACTCAGCGACTTAGAAATGCACAATAGTTTAGACAAAATTTATACGACCAAGACTGCACTTGGTGAACAAATGTATTATCATCTTGGAATCAGCATGGAAGTTACAGATGTTCAAAACGAAAATTAAAATTTTCACTTTGGCACTGATTGTTTTTCAATCGGTGCCTTCTTTTTCAATATCTATTATCGGAAATGGAATCATTCTCGATCTGAATAATGGCGTTAAAATGAATTTGGTCCAAAACTACTCGCAGTCTTTTCAAGTCAGTGGGGAAGATGGAATTAAGTTGACTGATCCGACACGATTTTTCCATTTGAACTCGCCCACTCCCCTCACTGAATCGATTTTTGTTTATCGTTTGCAAAAATTTCAGTCGCAACTTACGGACCTATCTCGAGAAGATTTTAGGAATCATTTCTTATACCATCCCAAAACATCCTGGCAGGAAATAGAAACGAATGACCCTTGTGTTGAAATATTCACAAATAATTCAACGGCAAATGTGAACTATATCGCTTCATGGGGCTCGGGAAAAGGTCTTCAAGTCCTAGGGACTCCGACGGCTTATTCTAAACAAAGTGTAATGAACATGCTTCAAAGCATGGTGCTTGGGGAAGGTGCATGCTCTTGGAAATAGAAAAAGTGCAGCTCCGCCCCGAAATTTTGAAGTATCAGGATTACCGAAAAATTCTTTTGGATTTTTATGAATATAAAAAATCTTTGCGGTCGGGATTTTCCTACCGCAAATTTTCGGAGCTGGCCGGTGTGAGTAGTCCCAATTATCTGCAACTCGTCATTCAAGGCAAACGAAATATCTCGAATGGCACAGCAGAAAAAGTTTGCGAAGCACTGAAACTTTTAAAATCTGAAAAATCATATTTTTTGGGTTTGGTCAGTGTTGAAAATGCACTGACCCAAGAAGAAAAAGTGCAGGCCAAGAAAGATTTGCTGGTTGCAATTGGCAAGCTGATCACCAAAGAAATTCCTAAATCCCAAGTTGAAGTGTTGTCACAGTGGTACCATTTGCTTGTTCGCGAATTAGTGGTCTTGAAAAATTTCAAGCCTGATGGTGAATGGATTTCAGAACTTTTACGCGGCATCATCACCCCGAACCAAGCTGAGGAATCTTTGAAGCTTTTATTGCAAGCAGGATTTTTAACTGTCAAAAATAAAGAATACGTTCAGTCCGAGCCAGTGGTGGACACTGGTAATGCTTTTGATGAATTTAAAATTATTAAATCCCATACAGAAATTTTAAAAGTTTGGGCTAAAAATCTAAATGAATTTGCCCGTGAAGATCGACAGCTCGGGGTCATGAATATCCCCATCCATCATTCAAAAATTCCTGAATTTAAAAACAAGATTTTAAAATTTCAGCAAGAAATTGTCGGTTGGTTGCAAGATGAAAAAGATGTTGATGGTGTGGTGATGTTCGGTACCTACTTGATCCCGATGACTAAAAAAGCAAAGTGATATTTTTTTACAGCAAAAAAAACGCCCCAATTTCACCTTCAAGCTTTGATGCTGATTTATCACAAAAACTGGGCAACCCAAAATTTGCTTCGGCATACATCATGTCAGCCATTGTTGATAATGATCTAAACTTTCTTCCTATAGCCCTTGGTGATGTCGCGAAGGCTCATGGGGTGTCCAAGTTTGCAGAGCAAACAGGAATTAATCGTCGAACTTTGTACAAGGTCTTTGATAAAAAGGTGCATCCAAGTTTTGATCTTGTTGCTCGGATCATGGAAAGTCTGGGGATGGAAATTCAGATACGGCCCAAGAAGGCGAAGAGGAAGAAGGCGACGTGAATACTTATTGTAAGTGCCCGTAATGGTTTATTTTCATGTTTAGACTTTTCACATATCCTTTTGGTAAAAAAAAGATGAACTTATCAACCAAACCCCTTATCAAATCTTTACTTATATAAAAATATAGGATATATTATTGTATAGTAATCAAGAGGTTTGGGTGAAAAAGAGTTGGTCAGTTGAAATGTCAAAAGAAGGTGAGAGAGCCCTTCGCCTAGACTTCCGAAGTGGCAAATCGTGTAGTTCGGGTCACAGCCGACCATGATTACAAAAAATAGAGGAGCTTCGAGCATGAGTAAAAATAAAAGAATGATAGAAGTTTTAAATGACTTAGTTCCAGAGGGAGCTACATCGGGCGAGATGTTAAGAGCCTTAAGAAAACGTGAAGGGTTGACTCTGGAAGAGATGGAGAAGATAACGGGGGTTCGTGATAGCAACTTAAGCGCTATTGAGAATGACCGCATTGAAATGAGTCAGCATTATGCAGAAGTTTTTGCTGCTGCTTTGGATGTTCACCCGATGATTTTTCTTTATCCTAACGGCAAATTTGAAAAGACGTCAGAGCTTCGGAAAATTGAAAAGCGCGCCGCCAAGTTTCGCAAGCATGGCTAACGATGCCAAATTTGAGGGTGAATATCAACTGGCCAAATTTAATTGTCGCCAAAACCAAAATCTGATGAAATTTGATTGTCGGTTAATATCAACAAGGTTTGGGCCTGATTCCCTGAGTAAAACATGGAGCCTGGCTGAGGCGACGGAGACGATGGATGATTCCAAACTGAGCCGCACCTGTCGCGATGTGAACTTTTGGAATGATCATGAGCTCGTAGGCAAATGGAAAGGTCACAGATCATCGAGTTTTAGCAAGTTAGGGCGGATTATTTATAAAATCGAGGACTGTAAAGTCAAACTCGTCAAAGTCATGAAGATTACCGCAACCCATGGCTACTAATTTGGAGGACGTATGGCTAGAAAAAACATGAGAGATATCCTGAATGAGATCGATCCAAGTCCGTCTAAGCCAGGAAAGACATTGCGCGCTTTCAGAAAGAACTTCGAGATCGCTCTCAAGGAGCTCGAAGGCGTGACAGGAATCAAAGAGAGCAATCTTAGTTCTCTTGAAAATGATCGTTTCGAAATGACGTCTCATTATGCAGAACGTTTGAGTGCCGCTCTTGGAATTCACCCCAGTCAGCTTTTATACCCAGAGGGATGGGTCAAGGTAACTCCAGAACTTGCGGATATTGAAAAGAGAGCTAAGAAACTTTTCAAGCGTGCAAGCGGTCACTGAAGTGATTAAATTTTCCGTAGGAAAGCATGAAATACTAAAACAAAAAATCAGCCAGCCATTTCTTCAAGCTTTTTAGTTCGTTTCTTTACTTCCAAGAACTCAGGCTGATTATCATAACCGTTGGGGTATAGAATAA
>JBKCTJ010000057.1:0-2873 GCA_046318875.1 Pseudobdellovibrionaceae bacterium
GAGTCAGTGTTCACACATTGATGAGCTGGGACAAAGGTGCCAGCAGCGAAGGCATTTGCATATTCATCACATCCAACCGCTCTCTCAAGGAGGAACAAATCATATCAACAATTTGATCATTTTGTGTTCTGGGCACCATCAGGCCCATCACTTGGGGCATTGAGTTTGGTTTTATGCTTGGGGCTCAATTACAGACCTCAATTACAGACCTCAATTAGAAGCCTCACTTAGTCCTCACTTTTTTGAGGAAGATTCGATCTTTGCAAATATGGAGTGCAGATGTGACGTCTCAATATAGACGTCCCGCTATAGACGTCCCACTGCGGGTTAAAGGACACTCTCTGGAGCTCATCGGGAATTTTTCTAATTACAGAACTTTTCTACAAAGAAGTGTCTGACCACGATCTGTTGTGAGTTTTATTTTTTTCTTCCAAATAAGCTCTCGGAATCCTTGAAATCACATAATAAATTTCAATTCGCTATTGATTATCTTCGTCACCTAAAACATTTACGATGACAGGAACATCCCAGCTATTTCCATGGCTTTCCAATTGCGTAATGATATCTTGATAGCTTTTGGGAGTATTAAATCCAATCAAAGCATTCAGCATCACTTCGGCATTGTGCGCGTTGAATGCAAAATAAGATGGTAATGCATTAGACATAATATCCAATTTTTTAGTCCCCTTCGGATCAAGATTGGGATTTAACTGAGCCTTCATTTCAAAGAAGGGAGTTGTATAATAGGAATAACTATTACAACCAGCCCAGTAAATCAGTTGGTATTCCTGACTTAATGTAAACAAATGGGGCTGGTACAACAACTTTCTGCGAAACTGTTCTGCATCAAATCCAGATCCCACTCGGCTGTGGCCAAACCATCCGAAAAAACCGTCGTGATCCTGAGCATAGCTTTTCGCAAAAAGATCCATTTGGTCAATGACAGCGCTGATCACAATTTTGATTTCAATATCAACCCCATTGATTTGCCCCAGCCATTTTGTTCCTATTCGTAAGTTCGAAGTGCTTTGGTAGTTTGAAGCAAGTAGAGGCTGACTCTTAAATCCCAAGGGGGCTAGGGTTTGCTGAGCCACTCGGTTAAAATCTTGGAATTCCATGGCACCACTGTCGGAATCTTTAAATGGACGCGGTTGGGCCGGATCTTCGACGTAACCAAAAGCAAAAGTCATCGACAAGGTCCTTTGATCTGCGACGTTCTTTATCATTGAATGATATTCAGGATAGCTTAAAATTGTTTGTTGATGAATTTCACCTTTCTCGACAACTACGTTTTGATAGTGCACACCTAATTGATGGTCACAATTGATTCGCGCTGGATCCCAATAATACCACATCATGGACTGAGTCTGGTGAGATGGATGGCTGTCTGTGCAATTTTTCCAACCCTTCGAGTAAACAATTTCACTATTATATGGGAGTGGAATGATCAACTGCGAATCGTCCAAAATAGAATCGCGAATCAACCATCGACCATGATAAGTGAAAGGGACATAAACCAGGCCATTCTTCAGAACAGGATCGGCCGAGTGAACAGTGACATCTTCAGGTCGATGGACCCCGGCGAGCTGCCGATGAGTCAAGGGACCAAAAAGAAACATCGTCAAATCCAAAACTTGTCGCTTCGATATTGGATTTTGAACAGCTTTGTATTCTTCCAATGTTTTGAAGTGGGTTAAGTACAAGGCTTGAAAAGTCACAACCGTTTCTTGAGCTGCCGGAGCAAAAAGTCCATCGCCCCCATAATTCTGTGCAGAAGATGTAAGACGATTTTCATCGCTGCACCCAAGGATGGACAACAGACACAGACAAATTAATAAATTTAAATTTGTATAAAACTTCATTTTATTTACTCCGGTTGAGGCAGGTTCTAATGCAGGATGCATGGGAGAAGATGTTTTCTGTTCCTTAAAACTAAAGAGCTTGAAAAAGATGAGCATGTCGAAAAAACTTCATGCTAAAATCAATCAAATCATTTTCAGAAACACGGTCCAATTTTTCATTCGCAATGATCCTCGGCACCAATGACGGATGATGTTTTTTCAAATGCGTCTCAAAATGCTGGCGAGCAACACCCGGCCCAAGAATCAAGTATTCTTGAGCATCTATTTTTTCTAAAGCAATACTGACTTTGCGATAAAATTTTTCTTCATCGGATTCTTGGATTTTGTGATTTTTTCCCAGGCTCTCTTTTGGATGATGCTGTCCCGAGGCCTCGATTTTGCTGACCTTCCGTTCCTCAGGAGTAAAATGAATGATCTTTGCAACTTTGTGGTCGATCCAAATACTTAATGCTGACATGGGATTCTCCTTTTTTCTTTCAAATAAATTCTGTATCAGTCTGCAGAAAAACCAGCACTGGACACTTTGCTTGCAGAATAACATCCTGCACGGTTCCGCCTAAAATTGCCTGGGCCCAAGGACCACTGTGGCTGACAAGAGCAATCAAGCCGACTTGATTGTCATCTGTGAATTTTAAAATTTGCTCGCTGATTCCGTCATTTTCTTTTTGTATCACCACAGCTGAGGCAACTTGGGCATTTCGTAGAGTTTCGACTAAGGCATTTGCTCTTAGTAAATTTTCCTTTTCAATTTCTATTGCAATTTTATCAAAATTTGGGATTTCGACCAACAAGGGTTGACCAAATCCAATCAAATAGGGAATTTGCATTGCCGTTTGATGATAGACCATCACTTTTTGATTCGCAGCTTTTGCAAATGGAATGACTCGATGAAGAGCTGTTTTTGACGAATCACTGAGGTCCGTTGGAAAAAGAATGGTTGAGTTTTCAGCGGAAGGTTTTGAAGATGCATTCATGAGTAAGACAGGTACTTTTGAAGTGGCTGCTAATGTT
>JBKCTJ010000058.1:0-4371 GCA_046318875.1 Pseudobdellovibrionaceae bacterium
ACTCTGGAGAATGTTACTCAGCTCCAACGAAGCCTTCACAAGAAGAAGCTACTCAAGCAGTTTACGCTTGGGTTAATGGAAAATTACAACTTGTTGGCTATATCACTCCAGAATATAACGATGGTAGCACAGGAAACTAATTTCTCTCCGTGATCCTTGTTAAAAAACCCCTATATTTTTTTAACAGACCGATCAATCGAGTTATGACGAACTAAGAAAGCCAACCCAAAAAGGTTGGCTTTCTTTTTTTATGAAAACTGGCTGTCAGCACAAATCACTCTGAAAAGAACGAAGTATCCATGTTTTTTGGTAAATGACTCAGACCAATTCTCCCTGCTCCTCTTCAGCTTATTAGGTACAAAAATATAGAGTCAATTGTCGTAAAACTGAAATTAGATTGATTGTCTTTACTATTTATAGAATCCTATTCAATAGGAGACAGGATGTCCAAAGCTGAGAAACCGATTGAGAATAAAAAAATACTTATTCTCAAAAGAGCCAAGCATTCCTTAATAGGTGCTGAAAAATATCTCATAAAAAGAGAATGGGAAGTTTTCTCTACGGACGACCTTAAAACAGCAGTTTTAAAAGCAATGGAATGGAAGCCCGAGTATATTTTCATTGCCTTTGATCACTCGAATTCCAAGGCCACTAATTTGCCCAAAGTTTTTAGACAAGTTTTGACGGCAACGACAATTCCTTTTGTTGAAACTCAATCCAGTTATGCTCAGTATGCAATGAAACGAGAAGGTAGCCAATACATTCTGATCCCACCGATCATCGGAACTAAAATTGAAAGACTAATATACAAAATCAAACTTGATAAGGAACATGCAAATGATCCAAATGTTCAGAAATCAAAAGCTCAATTTCAAGCGGCCAAAACCGGTGGCGGCGAAGAAATGGTGATTGAAGTCAAGGGCTTGTCTGGTGAGATGCTCATTGGTCCTGGGCAACGCAGTCCTGCGGCTTTAGGTCTTGATAGCTCGGACTCAAGTGATTTGCACATCGGAAAAATGTTTGATTCCGCGACAGGCTCATACCAGACCGAAGAAGACTTCAGTCAATTTTTAACAGCAGAGCCCATTGAAAAACTTCAAGCCATGTACGAAGATTTTCCGCGAGCAGTTGGTGAAAGTGAGGAAGTCTTTCGAAAAAAGCTCATGCTTCACATATCCAAGCAAAATGAAAAAAATGAAAGAATATCTGCTGAAGCTAGTTTTTTTGATGAAGTCTATGGACGAGCCGCAGAGTTATCTCTTGAATTGGATCCCAATCAAGCAGAGCCCCAGGTGACAATGGAAATCTTAGCCACCGCAATGAAAGATTTACTCACTCAAAGTCCAGAATCTCTATTGCCAAAAGATCATGAAACTCCTGAAAGTTACGAAAGACGTATGACGAACTTGATGATTGCTCATTTGAAGAAAAGAAAAATGCAGGTGAAAGACCTGGACGAAAACTTCAAAATGCATTTTCGCGGCGCACTTGAAGTCAGTAGCTTTAAAACGCTTCAGGATTTACAACAGACTTCCCAAGTTCAAGAAGTTGTTCATATCTTGTCGAAGACGAAACAAGCACAGTGTTTCCTTATTCAAGGAAAAGGGTTTAAAGGTTATTTGATCGCCGCTTCGGGATCTATGCAGATGAATTCGAAGACTGATGAAGCTGGCTATTATAGATTGATAGAGTCTAAGCTAAAAGACTATTTGAAAGAAACAGAAGCCGAAGTCGATATTTCGGACCAAATTCAGATTCAATTTCATGAGGTTGATTTCAAGTCTTGGTCCATTGAAAGAGCAGACTTTATTCATAAGGCTGTGAGTGACGGTGAAGAAATTGCCCTGGCTTACTTCTCGGTCGATCATCCCGATTTGATATTAAAGGAGTCGAAAGCTGCAGAAATGTCCGCTGTTTCAATTGAGGAGTTCGTAGGTGAAGTACCTGTGGAGTTTGATTTATTCATACATTTTCCAGCAAATAATAGATATATCCGCTACACAAAGGATGGCTTTATTTTATATGAAAAACAACGGAAGCGTCTTGATAAAAGAGGTATTCAAGAAATGCATGTGCAAAAAACAGACATTCCTGAACTAAAAAAATATCGAGTTCAAAACTATTTTAACAACATCATTCAAGATTTTAAAAAGAGCAAGGGTAAGTCATGAGTTCAAGCTCTGAGAAAAAAGCAAAGGCTAATAAGCGACTTCTCCAAATGTGCCATAAAATCACTAAGATTTATAAACATAATCCTGAAGCGATTCCGAAGGATGACCTCAAAGAAGCCGCAAATCTTGTCAGTATTTTTGAAAATACCCAATTCGGGCCGAGTTTTCAGGATATTTTCAAGAAGAAAATTGAACTCTATGAAGCATGTCTTTTGGATGTTGCCATGGGTGCGGACCTCTTGCGTACAGGTTCATTTCAAATTTGTTTTACCCATGGAAAACTCCAAGTTCAGCACAAGTATTTTGGAGATCCATCAGATGGAGAGTTGGTTTATTCAGTCACTCTTAAAAATCAAGCCGCCTTTCAAAATTTCAAACAAAACGAAGCTGATGAAATATCTCAGGATGATATAAATCGCCTGTGCCTCTATTTTGCTTGTGCTCGAGCGGGCTCCAGATAAACCCATGAATTCAGCATCCCAAAACTGTCATCAGGAAATGATTTATCAAAATAAAGATTTTGTTGTTGTGAATAAATCTGTGGGTACATCCATCCACAACCTTGAAGACCCAATCAATTTGATCAATATCCTTAAAGGACAGCTGAGTATAAAAGATTTTTTCCCAGTGCATCGATTGGATAAAGAGACCAGTGGCATTCAAATTTTTGCGTTGAACCAAGAAAATGCAGCAAAATTTTCCACTGAGTTTCAAAAACAAAAAACAAAAAAAGTTTATATCGGGGTCCTCCGAGGGCAAATAAAAAATAAAGCAGGATTGTGGGATTTTCCATTAACAGATAAAGCTGAAGGCAGAAAAAATCCTGAGGGATTAAGTCAAAATCGCATTCCCTGCCTTACAGGTTTTGAAGTGATCAAATCCTCCAAATACTTTTCCCTTTGCAAATTTGATCTTCAAACAGGCAGACAGCATCAGATACGAAAACATGCAGCGGTTGCAGGACACCATTTAGTTGGTGATCAGCGCTACGGAGATCAAAAATACAATTTTAAAATTGCTGATCTCTATGGCCATGAGAGAATGTTTTTACATTGCCATCAGATTCAATTGCTTGATTTTGATTTTCAATGCGCGGTACCTCCTCAATTTGACACACTTTTTGAAAGCTAAAAAACCTACATCTTTTTACGAATTTATGTCATATCTGAATCAGAAGATCTGAAGGAGGAATTTCATGATTCGTACACAAGCTGTTTTACCCCGTATATTGTCTCAGCAAGCCTCTTTGAAACAATCTGAATGGATCATGAATGTTGTCACGGTTGGGTTAGGTGTTTCAATTATTGCTTTGCTTGCTCAAGTTTCAATTTCTTTGCCTTTTACACCTGTACCGATCACTGGCCAAACCTTTGGCGTCGCTTTGATTTCGCTTTTATGGGGATGGAAGCGCGCTGTTGCAACAACGCTGGCCTATTTAACCCTTGGAGCTGCTGGATTACCCATTTTTGCTCTTGGCAAAACTGGATTAATGATGGGGCCTACCCTAGGTTATTTAGTTGGGATGGTGATCGCATCTTTGTGGATGGGATTTTTAGCGGATCGAGGTTGGACAAAATCTTTCTTGAAATCCTGGATCGCTGCAACTTCAGGAAGTGTCATTGTATTTACTTTTGGTCTTTTTGTTTTGTCATTTTTTGTTCCCTCAAGTGGATTGTTGATGGCAGGTTTATTTCCATTCATTCCTGGAGACATCATTAAAACTCTTTTAGTCGCAACTTTCGTTTCCCAAGCTGATCAAAGAATTTAAAAATTTTTGAAACTGCATTCTTTGAATGTGCTTGATTCAGCGTCTTTGGTTTGGAGTTAAACGCGTTTGGAGTGTGAGTGTGTTTCTGCATTTAA
This sequence comes from Pseudobdellovibrionaceae bacterium, assembly GCA_046318875.1. Lineage (GTDB taxonomy): Bacteria > Bdellovibrionota > Bdellovibrionia > Bdellovibrionales > Bdellovibrionaceae > JBKCTJ01. Next base: position 4,035 of record JBKCTJ010000058.1, read on the forward strand.
AAATCAGGACGCCATCCTTGGCTCGCTGCTTCGGCCTGCGGCCTAGGTCCTTCCAGGACCCGCAGAGCCTATTTTTTAAATGCAGAAACACACTCACACTCCAAAGTTCATCTCTAAAACAATGACTTTATATGAATCAGATTCACAAAATCATTTTTTATACTTTATGATTTTTTAATTTAGAATTGGGGTCTTTATAAAAACTTGATTGTGATAATCAATAAATAGATTGAGATGTCTTTGTAAGTTCTCTGGTTTTTTAGTCGTGCACCAGCTTCTGCGTGTGAGGCGGTTGATCTTATCTCGCAATAGTGCGCATCTTTGATTTAACGTAAAC
>JBKCTJ010000059.1:0-13104 GCA_046318875.1 Pseudobdellovibrionaceae bacterium
AGAATGAATTTGGCAGATCTGGTATGTGATTTAGTTTCTACAGGGAATACTGCAAAACTGAACGGACTTACGCAGATGCGAACAATATTCAAATCTCAAGCTGTGCTTGTCAGTAAAAATAAATTCTCTTCAATTGAATCAGAATTAAAGGAAGAATTTTTACTGCGCGTTCAAGCTGCAATTTCCGCACAAAAGTTAAAGTACTTAATGATGAATATTCCTCAAACAGAAAAATCGTTTTTTGTAAACATGTTGCCTGCTGCACGCAGTCCTACAATTTTACCTCTCTCTGATGAACGTTACGCGGCTTTGCAAGTTGTCCTTTCGGAAGATGAAGTTTGGAAGATCTTTCCAAGTCTTAAAAGAATGGGCGCCACAGATATTATTCTTACGGAAGTGGTGGGGTATTTAAAATGAAACAACTGATCAAACAGATTTTTGATGAAGTGAAAGCTCGCGGCGATCAGGCTTTGATCGATTACACTGCTCAATTTGATAAAATTCCCAATCACAAAATTAAACTTGAAGCCCAAGATCTTAGAAAGAGGATCGAAGGCTTCGATTTTCGTGAATTAAAAAAAGTAATTAGAAATACAAAATTTCGTATTGAATCGTTTCACAAGAACACTCAGCTAAATGAATTTCGCTATGTCACAGCTGAAGGTGTACTCATTCACCAAATGGTTTTTCCTTTAGAAAAAATTGGATTGTATATCCCTGGCGGAAAATTTCCTCTCATTTCAACTTTGATGATGTTGCTGATTCCTGCGCGCATTGCGGGCGTTAAACAAATCTGCATATGCACTCCTCCATCAAAAGATGGAAATATTGATCCGAAACTTGCCTTCGTCCTGAATGAACTTGGTGTGGAACAGGTCTTTCTGATTGGTGGCGCACAAGCGGTCGCAGCCATGGCAGTTGGGACAGAAAGTGTTCCCCGTGTTTCAAAAATTTTTGGTCCTGGAAATCAATATGTAAATGAAGCAAAAAAATTCTGCCAAACACTGGATAATCCAGTCGCCATCGACTTAATGGCAGGGCCATCAGAAGTCGCTATTTATCTTGATCGGTCTGATTTTATTTCCAATGCTTTCGTTGAAGCGCAAGCACAAATTGAACACGGTCCCGATTCATCAGCCTATCTGCTGATTGAAAATAATTTATTTTTAGAATCAAAGCTAGAAATTCAATCCTTAATTGATAAAGCAGGTCTACAGCTTTTCATTTCGAAAGTCGATGGGATCTCGGATCTGGAATCACAATTAAAAGAAATTGGACCCGAACACTTTGTTTCTTATACAGAAAAAAATATCCTTTCTTGTCTCAATTTTGTCGGAGCACACTATGACGGCAGGACACTTTCTGCTGCGATGGGTGATTACGGAATTGGGCCTAATCACACTTTACCAACAAACAAAGCCAGCTCTTTTTCATCAGGCCTCTCGGTGCGAGATTTCCAAAGAACAGTAGCAAGTTCTACCCGGATAAAAGAAGAAAAGACTTCTAGTCTATTCGATCAGTGTCTGGAAGATATGATCTTGTTAGCTGAATGGGAAGGTTTGGTTTCTCACAAAGAAGCTCTGAAGTCCTATCGAAAAAATATTTCCTTCAATGAAAAACCCATGGAAGTGCTCAATGAACAAAAATGAAGTATCATGGAATTTACTCCAGGATTTCTCTTACAAATTTGATCAGATCAATCGTTATCCAAATTCGGAAGAAAAAAACAAGTTAATTCAGAATCTATCAAACATTTTGAAATTCCCTCAGAAAAATATTGCTCTCTTTGCTGGGGGTGACCAGATCATTGATCTGTTTTGTTTGGACTGCATGAAAATGCAAAAAAAACGAATCGGCATTCTTAGGCCCAGTTTCGAAATGTTTACTCTGTGCGCGCAAAAGTACAATTTAGAAATAAGTTATATCGATTTGGATGAACGTGGTCAGCTGCCCCCGAGCAATCAGTTGAACCAACTGCTGGGAAATATCGATGCACTGATCCTTTGTTCGCCGAACAACCCCACAGGCACAATCATTGAACCAAACAAAATAAGCTCAATCTTAAATTCTTTTGTAGGACCCGTTTTGATTGATCAAGCCTATTTAGAATTTTCAAGTTTTGTTGAAATGTGTGATCTGAAAAATTTTGCCTTGATGCGCAGAAATACAGTAATACTTCGAACGTTTTCCAAAGCATGGGGCTTAGCAAGTGCAAGAATTGGTTATGCTCTTGCTGAAGAATCCACTTTAGCTCGGCTGGGGACACTGACTTTGCCATTTTCAATCTCATCCCAAAGTATTTTTGCAGCAAACCTTGTCCTGACGCAACTCAGTCGAATGCAAACCTGTCTTGAAGAATTCAAAAAAGAACGAAAAAGAGCTTTTGAAAGTCTCATTCGCTTAGGACATTTTGAAAAAGTCCTTCACAGCGATGCCAATTTCTTTTTTGCTAAGCCAAATGGGATGACCGAACAAATTTTTAAATCAAGCGCTCTTCCAAATATTCGGCAAATGTCATCATTCAATCAAACAAATTGGTCAAAAAACTTTATTCGCATCGGAATAGAGTATAATCTACCCGTTTTCAATCGGACAGATTCGTGGCGGAAAGGAGGATCCGATGAAAACCAAAATATCTATTGGGCGTCCAATTATAATCCTTGATCGAGATGGAACCCTAATTAAAGAACCAAGGGATAAACAAATCGATGATTTTTCCAAGCTTCGTTTTATTGAAAACTTATTCCAAGGGTTAACCGTCTTAAAAAAACTAAATCCTATTTTTGTCATGATGACAAATCAAGACGGATTAGGCACTGCGAAATATCCAACAGCAAAATTCAAGATGATCCAAGAATTTTTGCTGAATGCTCTGAAGTCTGAAGGATTTTCATTTGATTACATCTTGATTTGTCCTCACTTTAAAACTGATGTCTGCAAATGCAGAAAACCTTCGACTCTGATGTTAGATCAAATTTTCCCGGATCTTCAAAAACGCCAAGGAGTTGTTCTTGGCGATCGCAAATGTGATATGGAGCTTGCAAAGAAAATTGGATTCTCCGGAATCCCTGTGGGCCGATCTTTAGCAGATGGCACTGATTTTTATTCCGCTTGCATCAAAGCCTTTGAATATTTAACAGCAGTGGAAGTCAGCAGAGAATCCAAAGAAACTCAGATCTCTTTACGACTTCAGGATGGATCATCGACACTACGGGATATTTCCACGGGAATTCCTTTTTTTGATCACTTGTTGGATCAGTTCTTTTTCCACTTAGGCTGTCAAGTTTCACTGCAAGCCAGGGGTGATACTTGGATTGATGATCATCATTTAGTTGAAGACACAGCCATTGTTTTGGGACAAGGAATTCAAAAGCTTTTAAAAGGCAGAATCAAAAAAGATCGCTATTTTTTTGCTCTTCCCATGGATGACGCTAAGGCCATGTGTTTGATTGATTTTTGTCAACGTCCCTATTTGGTTTTTGAAGGATCCTTTCAGCGTGAAAATTTAAAAGATTTAGCATCAGAAATGATTGAACATTTTTTCTATTCTTTTGCTATGGCCTGTGGCGCATCCGTGCACGTGAAAGTTACTGGAAAAAATGATCATCATAAAGCCGAAGCTCTGTTCAAATGCTTGGGCAGAGCCTTAAACAGTGCCAATCTAAATTCAAACGATTCACATTTTGCATCCACAAAGGGCTTTTTATGATCAAAGAAAAAATCAAAATTTATGCAATTGATTTAGGATATGGAAACAAAAGATCCATTCAGTCCCTTTTTGAAAATATTCAAACAGATTTGGAATGGAAATCAGAACCTCCAAAGACTAGCACAGGAAAAGAAATATTTATTCTATGCGGAGTTGGGAGTGCCGGAACTGCAATGGATCAAATGAAACAATCAGGCTGGCTTGAATTTATCCAAAATACGCAACGCCCAGTCATCGGCTTTTGTTTGGGATTTCAAATGATGTTTGAATTTCTTGAAGAAGAAGGAATTCATCAGGGAATCGGTGCCTTTCAAGGGCAAGTGAAAAAATTAGACTCTTCTTATATTCAGCAGACCAGAATCCCCCACACCGGTTGGAGTAAAGTCAGTTGGAATGCAAAATCAAGTTTCACTTTGTCTGATTTGGATTTTTATTATGCCCACAGCTATGCCGTTGAAAATTCCCAAGATGCCATTGCACATTCTTATGGATTTGTTTCCGCTGCACTCAAAAACAATTTTCTAGGTTTTCAATTTCACCCTGAACTGTCAGATCAAAATGGCTTGCAACTTATGAAAGAGAGTTTGTCATGGGCTTTATCATACCAGCAGTAGATTTACTTAGATCTCAAGTGGTTCGCTTAAAACAGGGAAATCCTGATTTAAAAACGATTTATTCGAATGATATTTTAGGTTCCATCAGATCTTTGATCGCCGATGGTTTTGATTTGATCCATGTTGTTGATTTAGATCGTGCTTTTGGTTTTAAAAGTGAACATCGTGATTTGCTGTCTCAATTGTCTAGGCAGGATCTTCAATACATCGATTACAGCGGCGGTATTGCAAGACAACAAGACATTGACGAAATTTATGCAAATGGCATTAGGCAAATTATGATTGGCAGTGCTTTATTCGGTCCCACTCGCGGAGAATTTTATTTTCCACCCGATATGGAGGTCCGTTGGGCAGTGGATGTGAAAGACGGAAAAGTAAAAACCCACGGTTGGACAAAAGACAGCGGAGTCAGCATTTGGGAATTTTTAGATAATCGTAATTTGAATCAAATTGGGTCCATCATGCTAACCGATATTGCAAGCGATGGAATGCGGTGTGGACCTGCGCTTTCATTTTATTCTGAGATTATTAGAAAGTATCCAAGTTTGAAAGTCATCGCCTCCGGCGGAATCAGATGTTTAGTGGATATTCAAAAATTAAAAGATATTGGATGCACCCAAGCCATCGTTGGAAAAGCTTATTGGGACAATCCCTCAAATTGGCGGATGCAATGATGAATTTAAGAATTATACCCTGTTTAGATATTCTGAATGGACAAGTTGTTAAAGGTGTCAAATTCAACAATCTTGAATTTCTAGGCAACAGTGTTGAATTGTTTCAAAAATACCAAGATCAAGGAGCCGATGAAATTGTTCTGTTAGATATTGGAGCAACCAATCAAAATCACCAACCCTTTTTAGGACTGCTTTCCGAAATCACACACAAAAAGCGAATAGCCGTTGTGGCTGGCGGAGGAATTCGGACGGAAAGACAAGCTCAACTTTTGTTTGATTGCGGCGCTGATAAAGTATCATTGAATTCAATTTGTTTTCGAAAATTAGATCTAGTCCAAAATCTAGCAAAACGCTATGGATCGCAGGCTGTGGTGGGAGCTGTAGATTATCGATATATTGAAGGAAAAAGATTTTGTGTCTATAGGTCAGGATCTGAAACTTTGCACATCGATCCCCTTGATCACATTGCCAGGCTTTACAATGCAGGCTGTGGTGAAATTTTGCTAACTTGTTTTGATCGTGACGGAACAAAAGAAGGTTTTGATTTAAAATTTTTGAAAATGGTTTGTGAAAAACTCCCCTTGCCTGTGATTGCATCTGGTGGCGCTGGTGAAATTTCCCATTTAGTTGACCTGCCCCAGCTGGGTGTTACCGGAGCCTTGATTGCTGGTAAAATTCATAGGAATGAATGGGCTATTCCGTGGTTAAAAACAAAATTAAATGAAAATCAAATACAGGTGAGACTGTAATGAAACTGATTCCAGCAATTATTCAAAACAGTGAAACGGGCCGAGTACTGATGCTTGGATATATGAATGATGAATCCATTTCTTTAACTCAACAAACTTTGTGGGTTCATTTCTATTCGAGATCCCGAGAAAAAATTTGGAAAAAAGGCGAAACATCAGGAAATCTTTTAAAATTCCTATCCATGAGTTGGGACTGCGATCAAGATGCTATTTTGGTTCAAGCTATTCCCCAGGGTCCGACCTGCCACACAGGCGAAATTAGCTGTTTTAAGAAAGATGATTTTCAAAATTTTGGAATCATTGAAAAACTTTGGAAGCAAATTGAAATTTCTTACCTCAAAACAGAAAAGACGAAAACAAAAGAATTTTTAGAACAGCCCCTGCAATTTCAAATTCGCAAACTCAACGAAGAAACCTGCGAAGTTGCTATGGCCTCAATTTATGAGACCAATGATCGTCTCGCAGAAGAAAGTGCAGATCTTTTGTATCGACTTGCTCTAGTTTGGAAAACAAAAAAAATTGACCTTGGAAATATTCGTGAAGTTTTGACGAAAAGAAGTAAAAAAACAGCGACTCAATGGGAATGATGACATGATATGATCCTCAATGACGAGTTTTAGACTATAGTCGAGTTCATATATTCCTGAATTTGGTCGAAGAGATCAAAGATGAAGTTTCATTTTTTTTCAGTATTTTTAATCACTTCCGTTTTTCTGCTCGCAGAAAAAAGTGAATCTGCTTCGCGTTTGCCTTCATTTTTAAGAAGTGGTTCTGCGACTGCTCCAACATCCAATGCCCCAGCTGCCACGGCAGCTGGACCAGCAAATTATGATAAAAACAACAGGCAATGTGTTGCAGGGTCTGAAGCGCACCGCGAAGTGGCTAATTCTTTTCATCAATTCAACGAACCCGCGACGCAAAGATTTCAACAAATGGTTCAAAATGGTCAGCGCCCATGGTGTGATTCTGCTTCTGCATTCTCGCCAACTTCAAATCAAAGAGATGCAGCACGAAATTTATCTTCAGTGGCAAATCAACTCCAACAACAGAACCCGGGCGAGCAAGCCTTTCCAATACAACCGCGCTGTTTAATTGCTGCACTTTCTCGCCAATCAGGGACATCAGCTTTCCATTGTCCTAATGACGGAGCTGGTGCGGGACAAAGAATAAATAGCAACCAATGCTTCACCCCACCCATGGTTGATTTTATTCACCAGTCTGTTGGAAATGCATTGTCATGTGTTAAAAACGCAACTGGAATATCCTTTGACCCGATCACAATTTTCAAAAAGATTAATAATGAATCGGGATTTAGACCTTTTTATTCCTACAATGGTGGGCATGGGATTGGCCAATTGATCGGTGGCACTGCCGCGGGAATTGCCCAGGGTCGCTCTGACTTTGGAACCATCATGTCGTCAATTGCTGACAGTAACGATTCAAGCTGCTCCGACTTTAAAAATATTATTCAAAGCGACCGAGCAAACCCTATTCGAGGCAGCAACGCTATTGTACAAAATGGTCGATGTCGTTTTTTGAGCATGGGTCAAGGCATGCAAAGAAATTTAATTTACAGCTTAATGCTTCGTGCATCTCTGAGCAAAACAATCACCGCACGATTTAAAGCCCAATTTCCAAATCAAAACATGAACTCTCCTCAAAATAAAGAGCTTGTTGGAAATTTGATCAATGTCGGTTACGGACCAGGAGGTCCTCGAGCCGCATTAGCTTTGTTAAGATCGGCGGGCAGAAGCGGCTCAGCAGATAGACTGCGAAATGCAGTTTCTCGCAATACCTATATTCGCAGTATCAACGGTAGCTACAACGAAGTTCTTCGTCTTTCAGGGACATCTGCAGCGACAAACGAAGAAAGAGACAGAGCATGTTTAGTAAACTAATTTTATGCTTTACTTTATTCTCTGTGAATTCCTTTGCGACAGACAAAGAATTATCTTCTCTTCGAGAACAAATTCAGCAGATTGAGCAAAAGCACCCTAAATTTAATCCAGAAATGAAAAAAGAAATTCAGCTCCTTAAGAAAAACATAAATGCACTTCTAAAAAGCAAAGAAAAAGACAAACCCACTCCAGAAGAATTCGATGCTGAAGTAGAAGTACGAACTTTATTCCTCACCTGGGAACCCATTTTTGAAATGAATAAAAAAAAGAACAAAAAAAAATGTGCTGATTATATCAGTGAGCTTGAATTCGAAGGAATGATTGGTATGGAAGAAGATCAGCTCCGCCCTGACTATGACATTGCTATCAAACTGTTAAATAAAATTTGCTTTAATGTAAAAAAATAAACTCGCTCTACCCAAGAGGCCAGCTTGTCCTTGGATCAGCAACGATTTGATTTGCAGTTCGGTTTGGAATTTTTAAAATAGCGATTAGAAATCTTAAAAAATCAATCCGATTCTTACAAATCCAGCGTAACCAGGATTTGGATTGCGATTAGCTCCAGTTAAAATTTGCCCCTCTGCTCGCAGTGCAATGACAGACGCCTGCATTTCAAGGCCGGCTTGGGCGCCAGATTTCCACTGGTATTCACTTTGGTCTTTTTGTTCATTACTTAAAAATTTGGTAGTTATTGTGTCTAATGTCATTCCAAGGCCTAGGCCAAGGAAACCTTTGAATTGAAAGGTCTTCTTTGAAGTCGCATAGCCAAAAACATCATAGTCGCCCCAAATCATATGGGAATTATTTCTTCTCTCGATAGTTAAATTGCCGGTTCCACTTTTTTCTTCAAAGCGATTTGCTTCATAATACAGACCGTAGCGATCTTTGTGTAAACCAATTAGAAAACTTTCCGTAGGAAGGTTTTTGCTTATTTGTTCTTGGTTTCTATGATAGTCAGAACCCGCACCAAAAACAAAAAACACATAATTTAAATTTTGAAAAAATGTTTCATCTAAACCATCTTCGACCACCCTGCTGGTGCCAACAGTGCCGCTCACAGCTTTAACTCCGGCTGTGGTACTGTAGCTTTTTTCAGTTGATTTCGAAGAAGTCTGCGCAGAAACAGCTGATGAAAAAACTGTTGAAAAAACTGACGAAACAAACACAACAAAAAGAAGCAAAACAGATTTGATAGTTATTTTTTTCATCTGCAAAACTCTTCTTTCGTTTCCGTCGTCTGCTGGATAACATAGTGATCATTCGTCGACACTTCACAAACAGATTTAAAACCACCATCATTGAATGGTGAATTTAATATTCTTAAGAAAAATTGACATTGATTTTGAGTGAGTGTTTGAGTTTGTGCAAATTTTTTAAATAAATCAATAGGAACCATTTGCGATAACTGGGTGGCATAATAGTCTTTCACCCTTGGAAGAAATTCGACGATTTGTTTAGCGACTTTCACTCGGGCTTCAGCATTTGTGATTCCTTCAGCAACCTGAATATTTTCTGCATACAATTTCATGATCCGCGCAAAGGCAGTCCCAAATTCATAAGATTTCGCGCGATAAAAATTAGGTTTATTTTCAACATCAGAAGCTTGTACATCTTCGACAAATCTTTGCACGACACACTTTGGAGGAAATCGAAAAAACTGATCCTCGGTTTTTGCGAAAGATACCAAAGTTCTTGCATCCTTTTCACTTGGTAATGAAATCGCGATAAAATCAGGGTTACCAGTGTAAGCCCAACCCCAAATATCAGCCACACCCTCGTTCAAACCCTGAATCAAAATTCTCGCATAATTCTGATCATTCACACTGAGTGTTGAAAGCACACTCACATCTTTTTGATTCGTTGCCAGCGCCCCAGGGACAGCTCCAACACGAATATTTGAATTCGAACTTTCCAACTTTTCACGAATGGCATTTCCATGAAGTGAAGGATTCATATTCTGGGGAAGGACTTGGCTTGCAATCAATGGGCGGTGAACAATTTTATAAAAAATCGAATGAAAATGTTCATGAGCAAAAATTCCAGAATTAAAAGTGGTAGAAACATTACTGCCCGTGAAAGGAAGAAAAAACATCGCATCGGATTCGCCATGATAAAATGCGTTATTTGTTTCACCTCGGTCTTCAACGTCAAAAAGTGCAATCGTTCGGGGACCTGTATTGACCTTAACTCCCAACAGAGAATCGAAAGCTCGCAATCTTTCCGCATGGGCATATAATGCCGCCATTTGAATACTCAGAGCATTCACTGCAACATAGCGGTCATTTTTGTATTTGATAAATTGTGCTTCTGGAAACACACCCGAAAGATCTGAGCCTGACAACTGAGGATACAATAAAAATTCTGCAAAGGAGCCTTGCACTCGTTTTAGGTTTTTAATATCTGAAATTTCTATAAACTGTAAAGAGATGGGATTTTGTTTAGCATGAACAGCCGAATCAAGTTTCGGATCACTGGCATTTAAAGACAAATCAGATAACATCCAAGGCATACGCACTTTGACCCGGCCGGATACTTCATCCAGATCTGGATCTGAGCTGCAACCAGTGTTCATGCCTGCAAGCACAGTCAGAGTTCCAAAAATGAGCATTCGGGCTAAATAAGTTGACATTTTTCATGCTCCCAATTTCTATTACGCACTAGTCCAACTCATTCGGGTGCAATTCCGATGCTCGCGAGACTCTTTGTGGGTAGTGTCGTGATGGTTTCCAAGACTCATTTTCTTTGAAAGGGTGTCAAAGTTTTTCGCATGGTAGGACAAATTTTGAAAGATTTGAATGAACCCCAAAGATCGGCTGTAGAAACAGTCGAAGGCCCCCTCTTGATTTTAGCTGGAGCTGGTTCGGGAAAGACTCGGGTACTGACCCAAAGAGTCGCCTATATCATTGCCAAGGGTCTTGCTGCACCAGATGAAATTTTGTGTGTTACTTTTACGAATAAAGCTGCTCGGGAAATGGAACATCGGATCTATAAAACCCTTTCGGAATTGGGGCATATTGCCCAGAACCAATTGTGGGTGAGCACCTTTCATAGCTTCTGTGTCAGGCTATTGCGACAACATTTACAACTCTTAGATTATAAACCCTATTTTGGAATTTATGATTCCTCAGACCAAATTAGTCAGATCAAGAAGGTCATGTCCCAACTGAATATAAACGATAAAATGCATCCACCCAAAAACTTTCAATCCCGCATTTCTTCAGCTAAAATGTTAGGGCTTAGCCCAGATGATTTAAAAAAACAAAAACAGTTTACTGCTGATCAGAAAACAATCCAAGTCTATGAACAGTATGAATTTGAAATGAAAAAATCAAATTCCTTAGATTTTGATGATTTACTTTTAAAAACTTATGAAATATTTCGGATGTATCCCGAAATATTGTCCATGTACCAAAATAAATTTCGCTACATCATGGTGGATGAATACCAAGACACAAACCACATCCAATATTTGTTAGTGCAAATGTTGTCCAAATCCCATCGCAATCTCTGCGTCGTTGGTGATGAGGATCAATCGATTTATTCATGGCGAGGCGCTGATATTTCAAATATTTTGGACTTCGAAAAAGATTTTCCTGAAGCCAAAATCGTGAAGCTCGAAGAAAACTACAGATCAACTCAAACCATCGTGACCGCAGCAACAACCCTAATTAAGAACAATACACAACGGAAAGACAAAACTCTTTTCACTTCAAATCCACAAGGGGCATTCATCACTGTTCGTGAAGAGCGAAATGAATATGATGAAGCCCGATTTGTCGCAAAAAACATCAGCCAGGTTTTAGCTCAGGGACGCGCCACTTTAGAAGACTTCGCGATTTTCTATCGCACGAATGCCCAGTCTCGAGTCCTTGAAGAGCAGCTAAGGCTCAATGCCATTCCTTATCGCCTCGTTGGTGGAGTGCGATTTTACGATCGTATGGAGATTAAAGATGTCGTTTCTTATATGAAGCTCACTTTAAATTTAGATGATGATATTGCCTTTAAACGTGTCATCAACACTCCAGCTCGCGGTATCGGTAAGACCACTGTAGATAAGCTTGAAGAGATTGCTTTTAAAAATAAAATTTCAATTTTTAAAGCGGCGCAAATAGCTATCGAGACCAAGGTTTTAAACGCTGGAACGACTTCGAAAATTCGTAGATTTTTAGATTTAGTGGAAAATTTATTTAGCCAGCACCGCATGTGTTCTTTGCCTGAATTTTATCATTTTGTTTTGGATCAAACCCAATATCTGCAACAACTCAAAAAAGAAGACACACCTGAATCCCAAGCTCGTATTGAAAACTTAGAAGAACTGGATAATGCCATTGCCCAGTTCGTAAAAGAGCGAGGTAATGAAGCGACCCTTCAATCTTATCTTGAAGAAATGGCTTTGGTTTCTGATTTGGACTCAATGAAAGAAAATCAAAATGCAGTCACCATGATGACTTTACATATTTCAAAGGGACTTGAATTCCCATTTGTATTTATCGTGGGCCTTGAAGAAAATTTATTTCCCTCGGGCCGAAGCACTGATGAATCCGGAAATGAAGATGTGGAAGAAGAACGAAGGCTCGCCTACGTCGGCATGACGAGGGCACGAGAAAAGTTATTTTTGACTTATTGCCGAACTCGAAAAGTTTGGGGACAAGATCAAATGAATGCCCCCTCCAGATTCTTGCAAGAAATTGATAAAAACTTAGTTCAATTTGAAACCACTGTAGACGCCCCAAAGTTTTTTTCAAAGTACGGAAATATGGGATCAGCTGGCGGAACAAGTTCTTGGAACCAGCCCAGCTCCCGAGGTTTTGAAAGTCAGAGTTTTGCCAATGATGACGAGGACTCTTCAGGCTGGGGCGATTTAGCAGGGCCAAAAAAAAGCTCAGAATACACCCCAGGTATGAAAGTCAAACATCCCACTTTTGGTTTAGGTTCGATTTACGCAACCGAGGGTTCCGGAGAAGATCTGAAAGTCAGCGTCATGGTTCGTGATCAAACGATTAAAAAATTCGTTGTTAAATACGCTCGCTTAGAAAAAATGTCCTAATTCTTCAAAAGACCTGCCGAGCCCGCAGCTCTACGCCCACAAAATCGACCACTCCGAAAAACTAAGTCCCTTCAGCCTGAGTTTCCTGTAAGGAATATGCCCCAAAGCCTCCAACTCATTCAATTGCAAATAATCCCGCACGATCCCATAGGCCTTCCACCCCCGAATCACTCTAGAAAAGGGCCTGTATTTCCAGAGCCCAGTCCCCTTTGGGGTAGCGGTCATTCGTCGATCTGCCTTGAGCAGTTCGTCATTGGATTTGGTCAGTTCATCATTGGACTTCAGCAGGCCCTGTTTTTGAAACACTTGTGAAATTTGCCCTGCGATGACTTTAAAGAAACTTTGAAAATAAAACCTTCTCGGACTGCGAACAATCACATGGATATGATCGTGTTGGATGGTGAGTTGATCAA
>JBKCTJ010000060.1:0-10594 GCA_046318875.1 Pseudobdellovibrionaceae bacterium
TCGAGCAAAGTAATTCCCCATAGGTACTAGTTTGCCAGACTGAGTCATCAAGCTCAAGGTCGATTTGAGTGGTTCGAAAAATAAGACTTTTTTGTTCTCATCAGGGATTTCGAAACCAAGATTTCGAGCCCCATTGAACCCCATGCACACTAGGGAATGTCTCAAATTGGGATTTCATCTGATTTGTTTTGAGAAAGCTTCAAAGCAAAGCTGACAAAATAATTAATAGATGTGCATACAACCACGTAAAATCATCACACGATTATCAAAAGACATGTTTTGGATCAGCTGCTTTACGCCCACAAAACTGACCACTCCGAAAAACTAAGTCCCTTAAGCCTGAGTTTCCGATAAGGAATATGCCCCAAAGCCTCCAACTCATTCAATTGCAAATAATCCCGCACGATCCCATAGGCCTTCCACCCCCGAATCACTCTAGAAAAGGGCCTGTATTTCCAGAGCCCAGTCCCCTTTGGGGTACCGGTCATTCGTCGATCAGGCTTGAGCAGTTCGTCATTGGACTTCAGCAGGCCCTGTTTTTGAAACACTTGTGAAATTTGCCCTGCGATAACTTTAAAAAAACTTTGAAAATAAAACCTTCTCGGGCTGCGAACAATCACATGGATATGATCGTGTTGGATGGTGAGTTGATCAATGCGAACAAAAAATTTCTTTCCGTACTTTTGAAATAGGAACTTGATTATTTTTTGGCTCTTAAACCCGCGAAGTCCCCCGCGCATTTTTGCTTTGTTGATTTTAAAAACCAAATGAAGTGGCTCACGAGAAGAAAGTGGCCTTGCCCCTCGGCCCTTGGCAAGTTTACGCAAGGATCCGCCGTGAGCAAAGCGATGTTTCCAGTTGGTTGATTGAAAAGAGAGTTGTTTTGTAGTCATGACCGGTGCCCCTAAAGTTGTATGATTTGCTACAGCAAACTTGGTGGCTTGGCGGCAGCCTAGGTTGCAGAGTTCGTGGTTTGGCTGAATTGAGATTCGGAAGTTTCATGATTTCGGCTTTGGTTTCGTTTTTGGATTCACTTTTTAGGCTTCACTTTAAAGAGGAAAAAACTGAATTACTGAAAACCATTGGAATATCCCAGACCACTTGGCACAAAATACACCCTTCTGAAAAACGGAGAGCTCTAAAAACGGAGAGCTCATTGAATGAAACCTTCCACTGCTATGCTGTCAAAGAGATCGTCACCTATTGCCAAATGGATACTGTGGAAAATCAGAGACTTAAATTTGGAATGCTTATTGTATATTAGAACTTTGAAAGTACTGTTTCACTGCATGGGAAATTAATCCCATAAAATTTGGAACAGTATAATTTGAAAGTGAAGGTAAATTATGAAATTTTTTTGCGTCCTAGGTTTAATGGTTGTTTCTTTCAATGCGAGCGCTTCTCTTCTTGAATGTAGCAATGGCGAGAAGCATATTATGCGTCTCGAAATCACCGAACGGGATATTGGCTGCGTTGGGAATGGGAACTTGACGGCCAATGTTGAAGGAAATGATTACTGTGTCGCTAATGAAACCGGCAGCCAACTAAAGGTTGGATCATATCAAGCATGTGTTGTGTTTGAAGAGCAGCAGATAAACGTTATCGACGCCGTTGACTCTCGAAATAAATAATTTCTTAGATGAGACCGAATGTTTTTTTACTTAGACCAAATATTAGCAAAATGATCTATCCCAATGATCGAGCCGTCAATATTCTGACAAGACTGTTACGGCTGTTGAAGGATGGCTAGACTCAAAACATGAATTCTCCTCTGAGATCATTCGACGTTTACACATTATCTCTGCACTCAAAAAAGATGATTGTATTGCTTCGAAACTAAAGTATTTCGCTTCAGTTAATCAAACTTTTGACGAAGATAAATATGATTCTCTCATAGATAATCTTGCTATTAGAGTTTCAGTAGATACATCGCAAGATACATTTAAAGATCCCTTAACAGTAAGACAAGTTATTGAAAATTTCTTATACGAATAAGTGGACCGAAAAGGCCTTGATTTGCATATGAGCTTTGTTTTACTCGTTCTGGAGCTTTTGATTTGAAACTTTGATTTTTGAAGCGAGAAAATTGGGGTGCTCGTAGGAACCCCCGTTAAGTCGCCAAGTTAGACGAGATCCAGCCGCGGGTCGCCCAAAGGTGCAGGGCAGACACACAAAAATACCCATAAATAGCCATAAAATTACTGTGCCGCAGTCGAGCTTTGGTCCTCGGCAACCTTTCCCGCCAACGTGGCGGATGGCGGACAAATGGCGGGCAAAGCAACACTTGCCATTCCCGCCACCTTGACAGTGGCGGGCAAGTGGCGGACAATGTGTCATGGACTCAAGATACCCCCATCTCAGCCGCCTAAAGATTCCTCACGAGATTGTTCATACGGACACCCTGGTGAAATCACTTATGCGTATCGCTGAATCCAAACCCTTTTTGGATGAGTACCTGGGGACCCCGCAAGAAGTAAAGCTCCTACGGAAAGCTAAAGTGCGAGCCATCACCTACTCCAATCAGATTGAAGGCAATAATCTCGGTGAAAGTGAAGTGACGGCCGTTCTCCAGGGTAAACGCGTAGCGGGCTCCAAGAAGGACGTTAAAGAAGTACAGAACTATCACGAGGCCCTTGATTACGTGGAACGCCTGATCGAAGATACCAGGCCCCTTAAAGTTGCCGATATGTGCGACCTACAAAAGTTGGTGACCCAAGGGGTGATCGAAGAAAGACAATGTGGGCGCATTCGCACAATACCAGTCAGCATCGTCAATGCCGCCACCGGCGAGAAAATTGACGACTGTCCGCAACCGCATGAACTTAAGGATCTGCTTGATGATCTGTGGCGCTGGCTCGATGACACCAAAGATATGAGTCCTTTTGCCAGGGCCTTTGCTTTTCATTTTATCGCGGTATCCATACACCCCTTTGCCGATGGTAATGGCCGCACCGTGCGGCTCATGCAACATCTGTTGCTCTTGCTGGGCGGCCAGCGTCTCGCGAGGTTCGTACCCAGCGAGACGGCCATCATGCGCGGCCGGGACCGCTATTACACGGCCATTCGCCAAAGTCGTTCGCTGGAATCATTGCACCCCATATTAGAATTCCTTGCGGAATGCTTTGCTGTGTCCGCGGAAGAAGTTGTCGAAGAGGGCCGTAAGCTTTTACGTGAAAGGGCGGGAAAAACGCCAGAGGCAAGACATCGCAAGATCTTGTCACACGCCAAAAAGCAGGATGAGTTTTCCATCCAGGATGTGGTTGCGTGGATGCCCAATGTCCCGCGCCGCACGGTGGAGAGAGACGTGGCCATGCTGGTAAAGAAGCGCGCACTCAAAGCTAAAGGTGAGTCGAAAGCCAGAATCTATAGCCTGGCGAAGTGGCAGAAGTAAGCCTATGATGGAAAGCTTACTATCAGATGGAAGTAAAAGTCAGATTATGAAAGCAACCGACCGCGCTCGCTTTCCGTCGGCATAGGACAGGTCTCGCCTCTCTTGATGAAGCGATAACGATTCTTTGTGCCGTGCGTAAGGTCGCCGTGCCAAAGACATCTTTTGGACACTGTCTTGTAGTTTTTTCCTAAACTTTGGTGTTTTTTGTGCGAAATCGAATTGTTTGGATCTTAGCCTCGGCATGAATCGTGGAATATGGTGGGAGTCGGTTAGACCGCAATCACTCGAAGTAAAGGACGTTTTATGAATAAATCGAACATGAGCACAATGATGATGATTTTTGCGTTGGCAGTTGGAATCAGAGCTAACGCACAAAATGTTGAAATTGCTCAAGGGCAAATGGCCGAAGCACAAGCCGGTGTGGAAGCAACAAATGCGAGTTTTGAAGAAGCTGAAAGCGGAGTAGAGCTGACACGTAAAGATTTAGAAAAATATAAAAGCCAATATCTTTCAAAGAAATCTGAATATCAGCAAACTGTTAAGCAAACTGAATCAGAAATTAAAAGATTACAGCGTATTCAAGTAGCTAATGCGACACAAAGTGCTCGTTACGCTGCGGATGCGATGAAATATAAAAAAGAAACCAAAAAACTGCAGAACCAAGAATCTAAGGTTCGAGCAAAAACAGAAATCACAACAAACAAATTGAATACGGCAAGGTCTGCACGTGATGCAAGTTTTGAACAGTATAATCAAAACCGGGCATCAATCGCTGAAGCGAAATCGCAAGAAGCACAGATTCAAAAAGATTGGTCTAAAGCTCAAAATGAATTAAAGGCCATCAAACAAAAAGAAATGCAGAGTGCGCTTCAATTGAAAAAGACTGAAGCGGCTATGGCTAAGTTACAAGCGTACTATGAAAAAGAATCTGCACGAATTGATCAGCAAACACGATTGGCAGTTGAAAACACAGAAAAGATTCAACAGCGAACAGAAGCGTTGCGTGAAAAACGACAGATGATGCAAGAACGTTTAAAACAAAAGCGCCAGCGGTTAAGTGATGCTCGCGAATATCAAAAAAAGGCGGCATCGGCACAACGTGGTTCAATGAACTAAGGGTCCCGGCAAAAAGAGCTGATTTACCTCAGCTCTTTTTTTAATATTTTACCGCTTTCACCTTTTGGCAATGAATCAATAAACTGAATGTATTTAGGAACTTTGAATTTGGCTAAATTGGCCAAACAAAATTCTAAAATCTTTCCTTCGAGAGCTTTGACGTTTAGCTCTTCAGGAGGCTGTTCTAGAGCTATAAAAGCTTTTCCAACTTCTCCCCATTTTTCGTCTTGCACACCGATAACTGCGGCTTCTCTGATCAAGGGGAAAGAGCGCAAAACCTTTTCCACTTCGGCTGGATAAACATTTTCTCCGCCACTGATGTACATTTCTTTTTTGCGGCCCACAACGTAGACATAGCCTTCTTCGTCTTTTCGGACCAGGTCGCCCGTTTTTAACCAACCATCGACAATGGTTTCAGAAGTGGCTTTTTCGTTTTTCCAATATCCGAGCATGCACATGGGTCCTCGCAACCAGAGTTCACCCACTTCATTCGCTTTGACTTCCGTAAATTCATCCATGATCTTCACATCAATGTAAAAGTTAGGAAATCCGATGGAGCCTATTTTTCGAATGGAATCCTCTTCGTTTAAAGAGAAAACATTGGGCCCGAATTCGGTTAAGCCGTAGCCTTGTCGAATTGAAATTCCCTTGTTCGTCCAAGTTCTGATGAGATCAATAGGCATAGGTTCTCCGCCCACGACGGCGTACCTTAATTTTTTTAAATGGATTTGTGGAAAGCTTGCAGATCGCGACATCATGTCCATGGTTGTTGGAACTCCGAACAACAATGTGCATTCGTGCTTTTCGCTTAAATTTAAAACTTGGTCGGCTTCAAATTTTTTGGTCAAAATGATGGTGGCTCCGCGATGTAAAAACGGAGTCATTAAAACATTCCACCCACCGGTATGAAACAGGGGAAGAAAAATGACGGCACAGTCATCTTGAGAAATATTTAAACGCAAACTTGTGTTCACTGCATTCCAAAACAACATCCCATGAGACAGAACTGCACCTTTCGGAAAGCCTGTCGTTCCAGAGGTATACAAAATCATCACGGGTGTGTCTTGGGTGGCTTTTTCAGAAAAAGGAAGCGCCTTGACTGAAGCTGCAGAAATTTCGTTACTGTCCAAGCGAGGAAGTAATTCGTTTAAATCAGTCAGCTCAAATTTGAGCTCTAAATTTTGCTTGCGAACATTTTGCAGCTTTTCAAAAAAGGATTTTTGAGTCACAACCAGCTTCGCTTCACAGTTTTCTAAAACATAATCGATTTCTTTTTCAGTAAACCGAAAATTAACAGGGACAAGAACAGCTCCTAAACGCTGAAGAGCATAAAAAAGAACAACATATTCCAATTCATTTGTGCAAACAGCGGCAACTCGATCACCAAAGCCAATCTTAAATTTGTCCTTCAGTTGAACTGCACCTGCGCAAGCGCGCTGATAAAAATGTTGGTATGATACGGCTTTGCCAGTATCGCCATCAATCAGCGCTGTTTTTCGAGGGGAATAGAGATTCCATTTTTCGAGCCAGTCTAAAGCTGGCTCAACATGAACTTTAGGTGTCATAGGACCATTCCATCGCCAAAACCGACATGCTCATGCCGCCGCCGGAACCGATGAAAAAAACCAAGTCTCCTGTTCGCATTTTATGTTCTGAAGCTGCATCAGCAAGAGCCATTCCGATAGATGCGCTGCCAGTGTAGCCAAATCGATCCATGATATTATGAGATTTTGATCGTGGCACTTCCAAGCGATCCAGAGTTTCATAAATGCTTTGAACATTAAATTGAGTGATAAAGAAATGTTGAATGTCCTGGGGAGTTTTTCCAATTTTTGAAAGCACTTGATGTGTCAGGCGTGGCCAATGAATTCCATTTGTTTCAGGTGGAATTCTTTTCGGGAATGCTAAGAGATGTGATTTTTTATGAAGAACATCCACATTATTTACTGGCTGAAAGCTGCCCCCAGCGTAAATTCCCATATAGTCATGGTATTGACCATCAGTGTACATGGTTGAAGCTAAAAACCCTTTTCCATTTTTTGAAGGTTGAATGACGGCGGCACCGGCACCGTCGGCAAAAAGACTTGCGATTTTGTAATCATCAAAATTTAAAAATTTACTCATGGCATAGGCACCGACAACCAAGATGTTTTGATAATTGGAATCTGCAGCAATAAATTTACTTGCAGTATCCAGAGCTGTCACAAAGCCAGCGCAAGCTGTATTTAAATCGAAAGTTCCTGCTTTTGTTGCGCCCATTTTGTATTGCACAACAGATGCAGTCGATGGCGATAAATAATCCGGAGTATCCGTTGCAACAATAATTAAATCTAAATCTTTAGCAGTAATTTTCGCATTTTTTAATGCCATCTCAGCTGCGGGAATAATGAGATCCGAAGTGGATTGTGTGTCTTTCATCCAGCGACGTTCGCGAATATTTCTTTGTTCTTGTAGAAAGGTTCCAATGTCTTTTTTATAAAGATCATCAAAGTATGAGTTGGGAACGACTCTTTCGGGGGCATACATTCCAGTTCCTGCAATTGTAGCTTTCCTGAGCATTTGAGGTTCTTGATGTGGATTCATTTTTGTCTTCCTTTTTTATAAGTCGAATCTGTTTCCAATGGCTTTTAAGGGCAGTTGCACAAAAAACAGCTCCGGCGGTCTCCCATGTAAATCATAAACAAAGTTGAATTGCTAGATGATTTCACTCAGAAATATTAGAGTATTTAATCTAATCACAAGAGTAATTTTCGAATTTTGTGTTTATGAAGCTTTGCAAAATTGAATGGGAATTGACAGGGGTCGGGATGCAAGATGATATCCGTTTTCACCGAAGGGGTTAACACAATGACAACAATAAAATATTCTTTTGCTGACAAACATGTCGTGGTCACTGGCGGTGCCGCTGGAATTGGTTTTGAGATCACAAAGTCTTTTTTGACTGCAGGAGCGAAAGTCGCTGTCTGGGATTACTCTGAAGCTGCCTTGAAAAACGCTCAATCCGAATTGGCACAATTTTCTTCTCAAGTTCATTTTTCACAAGTTGATATCACTCAGCGTGATTCAGTTGCAAAAGTAACTCAAGCTTTACCCTGGCCAGTTCACGTCTTGATAAACAATGCGGGGATTACTCGCGATAAATCATTTGCGAAAATGTTGCCGGAAGATTGGGATGCCGTCATTCATACGAATCTCACGGGATTATTTAATGTGACTAAGTCTTTGTTGGAAAAGTTTGATGCACAATCATCTCAAAAACGAATCATTAATATTTCAAGTGTTGTTGGTCTTTACGGAAATTTTGGTCAAACAAATTACGCTGCAGCCAAAGCCGGAGTTATCGGAATGACTAAAACGTGGGCGAAAGAATTGGGTCGCAAAGGTTTTACTTCAAATGCCATTGCGCCTGGTTTTATAATGACAGCAATGACAAAACAAATGCCTAAAGAAGTCCTTGATCAAATGGCAGCAAAAGTTCCCGTTCAAAGAATGGGTGAAGTTCAAGATATTGCCCAAGCATGTTTGTTTTTAGCATCAAATGAAGCTTCTTACATTAACGGAACAACATTGAGTGTTGATGGTGGAATCGTTCTATGAATCAAGTGACATTGAAGCAGATCGTAATTTCCGTAGGAATTTTTGTTGGGGCAGCGTTTTTAGCATTTCAAGTGCGAGCTCTCGAAGTTTCCATTCATACGAGCGGCGGCGATTCAACTTTGCGTTGCCACCGATAGAAATTAAAATTTTAGAGTGCCCTTTTTCAAGGCCGACTTTGTTTTTGCACGGAAACATGGCTTCATCCAATTCAGTCCATGATTGACACTGATTTTTTTCTTGATTTTCAACATGTCTCAAAAAGAATTCTGATTTTTTGGAGATGAAGATCGACTGTTGTCAAAACAACACGCCATCGAAATGTCCCATGCTTTATCACAATCAACCGCAGTCTGGATGACTGATGAAGGACATAGTTTCCAAGTCGAAAACCCAAACCAATTTTTAAAGTTGATTTTAGGGTTTTGCTAAGAACCAGTTTGCTGTGAAACTCATTGCCGTCATTTTTGTTTTCAGCTAAGATTTACACAGCACATAAACGCAGAACAAAAAAGCACGCGATCAGTTATTCGCTTCGAGTTGGCTCAATAACAAATCCAAAGTTTTTTTCGGTAGTGAAAGGTTGTCTTATGTCGGAGAAAAGACCTCAAGATTATAATCAAGCAGGAATGTTTTTATTCATGTCGAGTATGGCATTTGTCTTTGCGTTTTTCTTTTACATTGTTGTTGTGAACAAAGGTGTAGATCTCGCAGAAAAAGTTCAAGATCCCGCGGATCTATTGGCAGTGCCGGTTGAGCCAGCTCTGGACCTTGCAACTGTTTCGGAACCTTGGATTTCTTCGGAAGCTTTGATTAAACACGGTGGGAAGCTTTATAAAAACAACTGTGCTATGTGCCACGGTGCTGAAGGCAATGGTGATGGTGCTTCCGGAGCTGGGTTAAACCCAAAGCCAAGAAATTTGGTTGAAGGAAACTGGAAAATGGGTGCAGGATCCATTGCTCACTTCAAAGTTCTACAGAACGGAATTGAGGGCGGTTCGATGGCGTCTTACGCGCACATGCAACCCGCTGAGCGCTGGGCCCTGGTTCATTTTATTGATTCAATCACGCAAAACAAAGGCAGTGATACTCCAGAACAAATTGCAGCTTTTGCAAAAACCGCAAAGTAGTTGAAACGGAATGAGTGAAATGAAAACGGCAGCTCAACAAAACAAAAATTTAAATTCCCTCAAATGGATTTTTATTGGAATGTTTTGTACTGCTTTTTCAACACCAGGATTTGCACAATTTTCAAATCCTATGACCGGTGGAGAAAACAAAGCCGGCCCAGTTTCCGGCGAAACACCGCGAGAACTCGAAGATGTAAAAATCGAAGAAAAATTGGGCTCCACTCTGCCTTTGAATTTGGCCTTTACTGATGAAACAGGAAAAAAAGTTTTGCTTGGTGATTACTTCAACCAAGGGAAGCCCGTTTTGATTTCTTTAGTTTATTTTAAATGTCCCGGACTTTGTAATTATCATTTAAATGGTTTAACCGAAGCTTTGACAGCAATGGATTGGACAGTGGGAGAAAAATTCACCGCCCTTGCGATCAGTTTTGATTCAAACGATAAACCAGAAGATGCAGTAACTAAAAAAGATTTGTATATGAAATCCTATGGCCGGCCTGAAGCTGCATCTGGTTGGCACTTTCTGACAGCTGACGAGGAAACTGTTCAAGCGTTTACGTCTTCCGTTGGGTTTAAATTTAAATGGAACGATGATGTCAAGGAATGGTCCCACGGCTCCACGGCAATCATCGCAAATGCGAGCGGTCTTTTGACTCGGTACTTGCCAGGAATCGTCTTTGAACCCCGAGATTTAAAACTGGCTTTAAACGAATCCGCTTTGGGGAAAATCGGAAATTTTGTTGAGTCGATGGTTTTGTATTGTTTTAAATACAATTCCCATCAAGGTCGATACACAGTTGAAGTTTTTAACGTCTTAAAATTAGCAGCTTTGACGACAATTCTGTTGTTGTTATTTTGGATGATTCCATTTTGGCTTCGACAACGAAGAGTGGAACCGAGTGTAAGGAGTGCATCATGATTTGGTGGAACGTGGCCAATGCTCAGTCTTTTATGCCGACTGAGGGGACTGAAATTGCATCACAGGTCAATAACTTGTACGGCTTTTTGCTGATATCAAGTGCCATTGGTTGTGCGATTTTAATTGGTGGAATGGTTTATTTTGTATGGAAATACAAACGCAAAACCGATAACGACAAAACGGCCTACATTTCCCATAATACGACTTTAGAATTTTTGTGGTCATTCATTCCGCTTGTTTTATTTCTTGTCGTTTTCGGATGGGGCTGGGTGATTTATCATGATATGCGAGCAATGCCGAAAAATGCCCTTGAAATCCATGTGTACGGAAAACAGTGGGCTTGGGAAATGGAGTATAAATCGGGAGTTAAAACTTCGAATTTGATGGTTGCTCCTGTGAACACCGATGTGAAACTTATTATGACGGCTACGGATGTCTTGCATT
>JBKCTJ010000061.1:0-10428 GCA_046318875.1 Pseudobdellovibrionaceae bacterium
TTGAAAGCCTTTTTGCGACAAGATCCTGATGTTGTCATGGTGGGAGAAATTCGAGATCTTGAAACAGCAGAAATTGCCTTTAAAGCCGCTTCAACAGGCCACTTGGTTGTCAGCACACTTCATACAAATGATGCTCCGGGAACAGTGAGTCGTTTAACTGAAATGGGTGTCGCTCCTTATATCATTACTTCGACAGTAAACTTGATGGTGGCTCAGCGTTTGATGGGGCGAATTTGTGAAAATTGTAAGACGCCAATCAAAGTTCTGCCTCAGACTTTGATCAATCTTGGAGTTGCTGCCAGCGAAGTGGGTGATTATCAAATTTTCAAAGGTCGAGGTTGTAGCAATTGCAATCAAACTGGAATCAAAGGAAGAACTGCGATTTTTGAATTATTGACAATGACCGAAAAAATTCGTGAAGCGATTCTCAAGGGAGCCTCAACTGGAGACCTGCGAAATTTAGCTCGTGAGGAAGGGCTTCGAACTTTGCGACGAAGTGCTTTGTTAAAACTTAAACGAGGGATATCGACGATTGAAGAAGTGGTCAATGCTTCTATGCGAGACGTAGAGCTTGATTCGCCAGACTCCGCCAAAGGTCCAGAGAGTCCAGGAACTCCTTAAACAATTCAATTTTTCGCCAGTTTTTATTCATGACTTCACCTGTTTTGTCGATAGGACAGGTGGAGATAATAAAATCGATGGCTCGTTATGCATATCAAGCAAAAAATAAAGCTGGATTAGTCACACAAGGTGAAATCCAAGCGAATACGGAATCCGAGGCAAAAAATCGGTTGCGTGTACAGCAGCTTGAAGTCGTGCGTATAGTCTCGTTGGTTGGTTCCCAGAAAAAAGGAAAACCAAAGCCAACTGGAATGTTTGCTCCCAAGATCAATTCCAAAGATCTTCAAGTATTTATTCGTCAGTTTGCAACTTTAGTTAATGCAGGGATCTCGGTCGTTGACGGTCTAAAAATTCTTTCAGAAGGGCTTAGGCCTGGTCCTCTGCGAGAAGCTGCATCAGAAATTAAAACGACTATCGAAGGCGGAAAAAAACTTTATGAAGCCGTTGGCCAACACGGTCATATTTTTGATCGATTGTTTGTGAATATGGTTCGTGCCGGTGAAGAAGCTGGTATTCTAGATACAATTTTACAAAGACTTTCAAGCTATATTGAAAAATCAGAAAAGTTAAAGAGCCAAGTCAAGGGCGCCTTAATGTATCCAGCAGTCATTATGTGTGTTGCAGGTCTTGTCATTTTGGGAATTTTAGTCGGCGTTATTCCAAAATTCCAGGATTTTTATAGTCAAAATGGTGGAGAATTGCCGGCTTTAACCCAGCAAGTTGTTGATCTGAGCAATGCGCTCCAGAAGAATTGGTACATTTATTTGGGGACGATTGGGGCAATTTACTTTTTTGCGGCTGGGTTAATCAAAGATGAAAACAATCGAGAGACTGTAGATACCCTTGCATTAAAGTTTCCAGTCGTGGGAGAAGTCTTAAAAAAATCAGCAATGGCCAGATTGACACGAACCCTTTCCACCTTGCTCAGTTCCGGGGTGGGGATTATTGAAGCCTTAGAAATTGTGGCAAGAACATCTGGAAATATGGTTATAGAAAAAGCTGTTTTCAGAATTAAAGAATCGGTTATTAACGGAAAAAAATTGGGTGAGGCTCTCAAAAAAGAGCCTATTTTTCCAGACATGGTCAGGCAGATGATTGCCATCGGGGATGAATCCGGGATGACCGATCAAATGTTGTCTAAAATTGCAGACTTTTATGAAGATGAAGTTGAAACTGCTGTGAAATCGATGACGTCTTTGATTGAGCCCATCATGATGGTTGTTTTGGGTGGTATCATCGCAGTGTTGGTTTTGGCGATGTATCTTCCTGTCTTTAGCGCTGGCGATATGATGGGTAAATGATGGATTCATCTGAGAGCAATTTTTCGACGATTGCTCAATGTGCCCGTTCTGGAATTTATGCGCTCTTTTTATTTGTAACCCTTTTAATACAACAGTTTTCCAATAATCTGATCAGCCTTGAATTGGCTGTGCCGATGTTGGGAATTTCCTTTGTTGGATTTCTGTTTCAGTTGACCCATCTTGTTTGGCCAGTTTCACGAGAGCTAAAATTAGTATCCTTTTTAATTGATGCTATTCTGATTCAGATTTTTATTTTTTACAGTTTCCAACTCAGTTCTTTAATGATTCTGTTTCATTTGATCAATATTTTTCTGGCTGCTGTGAGCTTGGGATCTATGAGTTCACTGGTGGTTGCTTTATTTTCTGCAATCATTTTTGGTGCATCTTTAATGTTATCTCAAAATGCATCGTCATCGCAACTGTTGCTGAGTTATTCTTTGAATCTGTTCACTTTTGTCATGGTGGGAGGAATTGCAGGTTATCTCAGCGAATTACTCAAGCAAACCCAAGGGGCACTCTTTGATTTAAAAGAAATTCAACGTCGGGTTTATGAAGTTTCACCCGTCGGTATTCTTGTTTCAAAAATTATTGATCAAGATCAGATTGAAGTTGTAAACCATAATCAAGCCGTCTCTAAAATTTTTGCATTTGACGAGAAGAAAAGCGATCAGCAACTTTTTTCACATTCTTTTTTTTCGGACCTAAGTCTCAATCGCAAACAAAGTTTTTTTTCGAAAGAAGTGCAGGTGGCAGAGGAAAAGAAGACTTTACTGATCCAACAAACGCAGTTTAGCTTGTCAGACCAATTACGATTTTTAGTCACTGCAATATCAGATCAAACGGATCTCAAGAAACTTGAGTGGGATTTAAAGCAAAAAGAAAAGCTTGCTGCCATAGGAGGTCTTGCAGCTGGAATTGCTCACGAAATCCGAAATCCTTTGGCAAGCATCAGCGGGAGTGTGGAATTGCTTTCTCAAAACGCGCAGTCTGCCGATGATCAAAAATTGATGAAAATCATTTTGAAAGAGATTTCAAGACTAAATATGCTGATTACCGAATTTCTTGATTATGCCAAGCCTGAACCACAGCCCTCTGCTTTAGTTGACATTCGAAATGTCATTACTGAATGTTTGAGTTCCCTGCGGATGTCCAAAGACCTTTTGTCTATACTCAAGACCGATTTGAAAATCGAAGAAAATTTACCCAGCTTTTTCATTCACGGGGATCAGCAAAAGCTGAAGCAAGCACTTTTGAATTTTTTAATCAACGCCGTTCAAGCGATGAAGGATTCACCCCAGCCGCTGCTTCAAGTTTCCTTGAAGGAATCAGTAGTAAATGAAACATCTTGGGTACAGTTGGAAATCCAAGACAGCGGACAAGGAATGAGTGAAGAGATCATCAAAAAAATATTTGAACCTTTCTTTACGACGAAGCCTAAAGGAACAGGCTTAGGTCTAGCAATGACCCATAAAATACTTGTTTCCCATCAAGCTAAAATTGAAGTCGAATCAAAATTAGGTCAAGGGAGTATTTTTCGTTTGAAATTTCCCTTGGTCTATCAGCAATAAACTGCGAAAATAATTAAAGAAAAACAATCTGAGGTGTCCATGTCAAAAGCACGAATATTGGTCGTTGATGATGAAGATTCAATCCGCGAATTTCTAGAAATCATGCTCAAAAAAGACGGCTATGAAGTGACGCTGGCCGAAGACGGTTTGAAAGCAAAAGAAATTTTGTCTAAAAAATCTTTTGATATGGTCATTTCTGATTTGCAAATGCCGAACATGACAGGCATTGAGCTTTTAAAACATGTTAAAGAGACCATTCCTGATTTAGTTTTTCTAATGATCACTGCTTTTGGCACCGCAGAAACAGCAGTAGAAGCCATGAAAATGGGTGCTTACGATTATTTAACAAAGCCTTTCAAAATTGATGAAGTCCGATTAAATATTCAAAATGCATTACGCAGCAAAAATTTAGAAGTTGAAAATAGAACACTCAAAAAAGAATTAAACAAAGAATACAGTTTCCAAAACATGATTGGGAATTCACCCATCATGCATCAAATTTTCGAATTGATAAAGCGCGTGAGCCATGCGCCGACAAACGTTCTGATTACAGGCGAATCAGGAACAGGGAAAGAAGTTGTTGCAAAAGCAATTCATTATAATGGTCTTCTGAAAGATAAACCCTTTGTGACAGTAAATTGTGGAGCTATTCCAGAAAATTTAATGGAATCCGAAATGTTTGGTCATAAAAAGGGATCTTTTACTGGGGCAGTCAGTGATAAAGTCGGCATGTTCGAAGTTGCTGATACAGGAACACTATTTTTAGATGAAGTTGGCGAGTTGCCAGTAGCTATTCAGGTCAAACTGCTCCGTGCTATTCAAGAGCGCGTGATTCGAAGAGTCGGCGCGACGGATGATCAAAGAATAGAAGTACGAATCATTGCAGCAACAAATCGCGATTTGGAAGACATGGTTGCTCAAGGGACCTTCCGACAAGATTTATATTACAGATTGAATGTCATTAATATTAAAACTCCGGCTCTTCGAGAACGTAAAGAAGATATTCCAAGTCTTGCAGCTCACTTTTTGAAAAAATATAATGATAAAATGGGAAAAAATATCCTTGGTATTTCTGATGAAGCCATGGAGCAAATGAAAAAATATGAATACCCAGGGAACGTACGGGAACTTGAGAATATGATCGAGCGCACTGTGGCTTTAGAATCAGGCTCCACAGTCTTGCCAGAAAGTTTACCTGCCTTTGTCAATACACCATCAGGTCGGAAGATGGCCTCATCGAATGAAATTCAAATCGGGGATTCTGGAATCGATTTAGAAAAAGTCATCGGCCAAATCGAAAAAGAACTGTTGATCAAAGCGATTCACCAAGCAAACGGTGTGAAAAAGCGAGCAGCTAAATTGTTAAGTATCAGCTTCAGATCTATGCGCTACCGTGTAGAAAAATACGGGCTAGGCAGTGCAGATGATTTGGATGAAGAATAACAAGCTTTTAGGACACGCCCTAGTTTTTTCTTCGTTTAAAGAAATTGATGATCCGGACATAATAGTAATAAAATAGATGACCGATATGAATCGGGTGGGGACTGTCAAAAAACGGAATATGCGGAGTGATAAAATCAATCCAATCATGGGATGTCGGTTTCAGAATTTGCAGTGTGCGAGGATTCAACTTCTGAGAATCAATAATTGAAAGCAAAGACATCCGATTTTCTTGATCCTTAAACCATTCCATCGATTGATTCATGTGCTCCGATAAAAGCTTCCTTCGCACTTGTCTGATAAATTCTTCGGTTCCTTCATCTTTGGCTTCAAACAATAAATCAATTTCAGTATCAAGCCCCATAGACCGATTGTTGATGTTGCAGGAACCGATTTTTAAATACAGATCATCAACAATAATTATTTTCGAATGGACGTATAAAAAAATATCTTCGTTGGGTGAAAGCTGCGGATAGAAGACCTGAAATCTTCCGTAGGTGTCTTTGGCACGTATTCTTCGAATGGCCCTTGTCTGCAGGATCGCAATCGTGATTGATTCTAGCCAACCAAATGGGAATTTTGGAAGAACCACGATGATTTCCGGCCCATCTGTTTCAGCAAGCCTTTTTTCAATTTGTTTTCTCACTTTGCGAGAAGTGAGATATTGATTTTCAATATAGACAAACTTTTTCGCTATTTTTAATAGATCAAGTGTAAGTAAAAAATTTTCTCGGGATCTTTTTTGGGATTTGTATTTTGGCTGCGTTCGACAGAAAAACAAATTGACATCTTGAATGTGCAGCTGAGTTTTTGAAAACAAGTCCCAAACGGGAATCCGGGGGCTTGGTGTTTCGCCGATGACTTCTCTGGTTGCAAAGAACCATCGTTCTCTGAAGAGTGAGCCCAGCCGCTGAGCCGCATTTCCACTGACCATACACTGAATGTCGTGCCAGGGCAGATAATCATATCCGTAACAGTTTTTTCTTTTTGCTGAATGAATATGATGGTGGCTCGTGTCCCATCGATTTTCACAAATATCAATTCCTCCGATAAAGGCAATTTGATCGTCGATGACAACGAATTTTTGATGGTGTGAACTGAGCAAAGGATGATGTTTATCTAAAATAAAATGGATACGCTCGCCCCAGGATTTGAACATCGGCCACAGTTCACGTTCGATGGAGAACACAATAGAATAATTCCAACACAACAAATAAATCTCTAGATTTTTATTCCTTGCGACAAGTTTGCGAAGAAAATAATAGAGCTGATGATCCAGGGCCGAGGATCCGTCATCATTTTTGATCAGTGCGGTTCGACTATCAATATCCCATCCGCAAATGAAAACCGTTTGTTTGGCGTGTTCACACGCTTCGTATAACTTTTGAAAGTAGTTTTCAGCGTCGATTAAGACAGCAAAATGATCAGTTTTTTCACGCACCCATGCCGTTCTTCCTGGAATTCCAAGGGAACGATAACCGCGATCTTGCAAATACGTCTGGTTCGTGGGATTCATAATTTACGCCTAGGTTACTTCTGAGTATAGACCGAGAGATCCCATAGCTCAAATGGATAGAGCTACAGTTTCCTAAACTGTAGATCCAGGTTCAATTCCTGGTGGGGTCACCAACGAAGCAGCGCTGCTTCATTGGGATTTTTTTTCAGAAGTTTGACAGGAAAATTTTCGGACAAAAAGGTCGCCTATGAAAGCGTTCCTCAAGGTGGAGAAGCCTTGTGGGGATGACCCACCGGCAGCTTGCTCGACAACCCCCACTTCCAAGCAAGGTAGCCTTCGATGCGCTGGCGGTTGGTCACACTCAGGGGACCTGAAATCTGTACGATCTCCGCGACCGATCCTCTCCATGAGTAGACCCCACCGCCTTGGGCACCAATGGTCGATCCCCCCGTGCTGATCGCACCGCTGTTGCTGGCCCTAGACGCGAAGGAGCCGCCGTCCAGCGCAATCGCGTTGACGTCTGCTGCGACACCAGCCGTTCCAAAAACGTTGGAGATGATCCTTGCGCCGCTTGCTACAGTAAAACCGGCAACTATCGGCATACTCGTATTAGCTGTGCCAGTTATGGCCAAAGCAGCATTGCCCCCGCTGTTCAGCCCGATGAATCCCAGTTTGAAGTCGTTCGAGATGTTCTGGCCCGTCGGAGGTTCATAGGTGAATAACCTTAGAAAGGGTGACTGAGAGGACAGGTTAGCCACGATAAAGTTCGCGAACTGCCGACTGGTGGCCCAAGAATAAGCGGGTGTGCGTAACCAGTAGTTGTTCGCGCTCGCAGGGTATACCAGTGCGGGCTTTCCCCCCAGTCCGGTGGCGCTGTAGGAAGGCTGCGTCGCTGGATTACTGTTTTTCGCGTGGCGGATATTGCCCGACTTGTCCCTCCACTCGCTCACGCGACCTACAGAGGCGGTAATGCTGGACGCATCAGAGGCATCGAGCCAAAGAGCGGGGCTCAGGGCGCTCGGGTTCCAGACGGTGGATTGAAACGCAAACGCACGTGTTGCCGTTGCTGACCCATGAGTTGCGGTCAGCGTTATCGTCGTATTGCCTATTTGACTCGCTCCCACTGCAATGTTGAGGTTGCAACTTGGAACTGTTCCACTCAATGTCAGTGCTCCATTTGCTACAAAACTTGTATCACTCGAAGTCGCTACAACTGTTCCGTTGCATGTAAAGTTTGTGAAGCCACCCAAAGTAAATGG
Source organism: Pseudobdellovibrionaceae bacterium (assembly GCA_046318875.1). Classification (GTDB taxonomy): domain Bacteria; phylum Bdellovibrionota; class Bdellovibrionia; order Bdellovibrionales; family Bdellovibrionaceae; genus JBKCTJ01. Next base: position 7,646 of record JBKCTJ010000061.1, read on the forward strand.
AATATCGACTGACCAGCTACTGCCCTGAGTAAAAGCGGTTTGGTTGTTGATGGCACTGAGAGTTGGTTGAGCAGGGGTTCTCACAAACTCAGCCGTCGCATCTTGACTTCCATCTGCATTCTCAGCCGTCACCATAAAGTAATATGTCGTACCATTGGTGAGCCCTGTTACTGTGTTTGTGGTACCAACTAAACCTGTCGCAAAAGTTGTTGGGTAGCTGCCTGTACTCGTTCCATATCGAACACTGTAGCTCGTAGCTCCCGCTGATATTCCCCATGTCAGGTCGACTTGACCATTCCCCTCAGTCGCTGTGGAAATATTAAAGAGCTGCGGGCCATTGGGTGCACTTGAGACCTCGGCTGTCGCCATGATAGATCCCGCCCCATTGTTCGCAGTCACCATGAAGTAATAAGTTGTGCCATTGACCAAATTTGAAATCGTCGCGGGGCTTGTTGCCCCAGAAACCGTTGTTGAGTAGGACCCCACAGAAGTCCCGTATTGAACGCTGTAGCTTGTTGCGCCGACACTGGAGAAGCTCGCCTGAATCTGCCGATTGCCTGGCGTGAGGCCAATTGTGAAACCTGCCATGGGCACGGCACTCACTTCGTTTGAGCTCGTATTGCCGCCTCCGTTTGTGGCGGTCACGATGTAAAAGTACGTTGTGCCCACCGTGACTGAAGTGTCGTTGCAAGTCGTCGTGGATAAGCCGACACAGCCGGCGACGCTTGCATAGCTGTTGCCAGAAGTGGTTGAGCGCATCAGCGTATAAGTGATGGGGCCGGTTCCTGTGCTCGAGGCCCAGGACAGATCCAAGCGCGCAGCTTGCGTGATCACCAGTGAAAGCGTTGGGGCGGAAGGCAAAGAGATTGGAAGAGCTGAGGCTTCGTTTGAATTCCCACTGGTCCCATCAACATTATTGGCTCTTACAACATAGTAATAAGTCGTTCCATTCACTACAGTCGTGTCGGTACAATTATTTGCCGACAAATTTGTGCAAGCTGCAAGCGCTGCATAGCCCAAGCCTGAAGTTGTCGAGCGAAAAACTGTATATGTGATCGGTGCATATCCGCTGGCCGAAGCAGTCCATGTGAGATCGACTTGAGACCCGCCCGATGTCGCCGCCAAGCTTGTCGGTGCCGACGGCGGACTTGTCACGCTCACTGCAAAACTTTGTGCGCTCGTCAAAGCTCCATCACTCAATGTGAATTGTAAACTTACTGTCCCTCGTTGATTCGAGATAGGTGTGATCGTGGCTGTGCAATTCGGAGCTGTGCCACCAAAGATAACGTTTGATGAGGGAATCACGCCAGCATTGTCAGAAGTGACGACAAAGGTGCCTGGGAGTCCACAAACAAAAAAAGAATCCACATCTTGGGCGCTGAGATTGACGACCAGAGCCTGCCCAGCTGTGGCCGATTGGCTTGAAATTGCCGCCAGAACTGGAGCGTCGTTGACTGGATTTATTGTCAAATCGCCTAGCGCTGAATTTGATAAACGTCCCTTTTGATCCGTGACTCGGTAGCGAAAACTCGCAGCACCATTGTAATTCGAAGTCCCTTGTACTTTCAATGTGCAAACGCCGCTCGTGCAGGCACAGGCTTGAGTAATGCTTACGCTTAAAAGATTTGAGATCGTGCAAATCTGGGCTTCCGCATTTGCCTCTGCTGTATACGAAAGCACAATGTCCGAAGACATTGTGTCCTCGTCAAAACTTGCGGTGACCCCAGTTGCTGTGGGAGCTCCTACGGCCAAAGGGGGTTCTGTCACGCCGGGATTGTAATCTGGGTAAATTTTTGAATTATCACCGCTTATTGGGTACGAACAGCCTACAAACACTGTGATTAATGGCGCACATAAAAATGCAGCTAGCATGGACTCTAATTGTCGACGATAGCTTGCTCCCATTAAGTATCCTCCACTATTGTATTACTATAGCAGATGCTGTTGATGTTTTAAACATCTGACGATGGCCCAGGATCAAATCGATAATGGTCCGCCAGTACGAGCCACTTTTTGATCGAGCTTTAAGTCAATGCGGGAATCCTGGCTTTGATACGTCTGCTGAAAACTCGACAACAACTGTCTCAAAAAGACACGTTGATGAAAGAAGCCTTCTCGTCTCGAGACAATGACTCCTCAACATGATCAACTTGTGGCTCAAAACAAGTCGTATTTACCAAGTTTCATCAAGTTCGATGGCGATTTTCCGACAAGATATTATTGCACGTATCGTAAATGGAACGCGGAAGGACAAAAAAATTGAATAGAACTGCTGATTTTAAAATTTTAAATAATTTTTTAATGCTGTGTTTTGCAGTTTTGAATTTCTTTTGCCTCTCCTTTTTCTATTCCCCACAAGTCTTTGCTTATAACCGAGGTAATCAGGGTTTTTCCTTTGAGGGTGTTTTATATTCTGATACCGGGGGAAATTCTGTTTTATTAGATGCAAGTGTTTTGTTGCGCATTCAAATTTTGAACAATGATCAAGACTGTATTTTGTACGAAGAAACACAAACAGTTGATACAACGGCGACAAATGGCAGATTTTCAATTCAAGTGGGATCATCGACAGGTGCAGGGAAGCGTGGATCCAATGATGTCAATAACACAATGGCCACAGTGTATTCGAACGCCCCAACATCCATTTCAGGAAGACTGGTATCAAACGGAGCTGCCTGTGCCTACACTCCACAGACAGCGCATAGACGTTTTTTGCGTCTTCAATTCACACCCAGTTTTGATGCCATCACAAGAACAATTAACCCTTATGTCAGCTTAGACTC
>JBKCTJ010000062.1:0-14152 GCA_046318875.1 Pseudobdellovibrionaceae bacterium
TCCTTATGCTCCTCAGGATATTTCACCAATATCATTTGATCCTGCAAAAGCACGAGATTTATTGACCAAAGATGGATGGAAAGACGAAGACAAGAATGGGGTTTTGGAAAAAAAGATTAATGGTAAATCAGTTGAGTTAAAATTTACTCTCAGATATGCACGTAAAGACTATCAAAAATATTATGAAATGTACCAACAAGACCTTAAGAAGGCTGGAATTCAAATTGAGTTAAGCCTATTAGAATGGAATGCCTTTATAGCACTAGTAGATAAAGGTGACTTTGATGCAATTGCCATGAGATGGGGTGGCGGGGCTGTTGATCCTGATCCTAAACAAATTTGGCATTCATCGAGTGCCCGTGCTGGAGGATCAAACTTTATCGGATATTCAAATAAGAAAGTAGATAAGTTAATCGATGAGGCTCGAGTCGAATTTGACAAAGCAAAACGAATTAAATTGCTGCAAGTCGCTTATAAAACAATTGCGGAAGATGCTCCTTATGTTTTTATGTTTAACGAAAAATTTAAATTTTATGCTGTGTCGGATAAAATTCAGCGACCAGGAGATACATTTAATTATGAAGTCGGAACTTCATTTTGGTGGACTGCGAATAAATAAATGATTGAGAGTTGTAAGTAATGTTTATTTATTTCCTTCGAAGATTTCTATTGTTGATCCCAACTTTTTTTGGGATCACCCGTGTCACTTTTATTTTAATTAATCTTGCGCCGGGCTCACCTTTGGATCAAAAAATTCAGCAGATTCGGTTTGCCGATGGCAGTGGGGGCGCCCGCGCCAGCGAAAGCGGCATCAGCCAGGAAGTCATCGAGCAACTCAAAAAACAGTATGGATTTGATAAGCCATTGCACGAGCGTTATATGATTTGGCTTAAAAATATTTTTAGATTCGATTTTGGCCAAAGCTTTCATTATGAAGAGCCTGTGATGGATGTCATCAAAAGCAAGTTTCCAGTTTCGCTACAATTTGGATTGGCTTCGCTTTTTTTGACTTATTTGGTTTGTATTCCCTTAGGTGTGAAAAAAGCAATTTCTGCTGGGGGAAAATTTGATCGAATCAGTGGATTGATTTTATACTTTGCTTATTCAATACCTACCCTCGTGTTGGGAATTTTTCTAGTTGTATTTTTTGCTGGGGGTTCCTATTTCGATTGGTTTCCCATTGGTGGAATTCAATCTGATCATTTTAACGATCTGAGCATTTGGGGACAAATTTTGGATCGGGCCCATCATTTTGTTCTTCCGCTGATTTGTTATTTGATTGGCGGCTTTACAGAACTCACGATGATCATGCGCAATTCGATGTTGGATGTGATCAAAATGGATTACATTCGCACAGCCAGGGCCAAGGGTGTTTCTGAGCGTGTCGTCTATTTTAAACACGCTTTAAGAAATGCTTTGATTCCAGTAGCTACCGGCATTGGTGGATTTTTTGCCGTCTTCTTGGCAGGTTCATTGATCATTGAAACCATTTTTGATCTGGATGGTATTGGTAAGCTGAGTTACAATTCGATTTTTACCCGGGATTATAATGTCATTATGGGGCTGACTTTTTTGACTTCCATGGTGTTGATGTTTGGTCGAATTTTAAGTGATGTCATCTATGTGATGATTGATCCAAGAATTGATTTCAAATGATTGAAAGATATCTTTTTACCAATCAGCTGACTCTAAAACGTTACCGAAAATTTAAGCGGGACAGGCTAGCTCTGGCTTCTGTTTGGATTATGGGGTTTCTTTTCTTTTTAAGCTTCACTGCAGAGTTTTGGGCAAACAACAAACCCATCATAATGAAGTACAACGGAAAAATATCTGCCCCTGTTTTGATGACCTATCATCCTACGGAATTTGGTCGGGAAGATATATTTGTTATGGATTACCGATCCTTGCAATTCAAGCAAGACGATTGGGCTGCTTGGCCCTTGATTCAATGGGATCCCTATGAACGCAATACTGTGGTCAGTGCTTACCCGAGTGCACCTGATAAATATAATTTATTTGGCACTGATGAAGGTGGCAGGGATGTTTTAACCAGGCTGCTGTATGGGCTTAGATATACTTTGGCTTTTGCTGTGGGGTCTTGGTTTTTAACTTATCTTTTGGGTTGTTTGTTGGGAGCGATTGTTGGATATGTCGGTGGCAAATTAGATCTTTTGGGATCTCGAGTTGTTGAGATTATAGAAAGCATTCCTTCGTTTTTTGTTCTGATCACAATGATTGCGTTGTTTAGCCCTGGTCTGCCACTGCTTATTACCTTTATGACTTTGTTTAGCTGGACGACAATTTATGCTTATATGCGTGGACAATTTCTTGCTTTGAGACGCCGTGATTACGTCGATGCTGCAAGGGCCTTGGGTGCAAGCCACTGGAGAATCATAACTAAACATATTTTGCCTAATGCTTTAACGCCGATTGTGACTTTTGCGCCCTTTACCATTGCTTCAAATGTTACCATTTTATCCTTTATGGATTATTTAGGTTTAGGCCTACGGCCCCCAACGCCAAGCTGGGGTGAATTGCTATCCCAAGCTCAAAGATATTTTACGACGGCCGAGTGGCTGGTGTGGGCTCCGTCAGGGGCCTTGCTGCTGACCCTGACGATGCTGATCAATATTGGTTTAGCTGTTCGAGATGCTTTTGATTCAAAGACGTTATAATCCAAAAATTTCTGTTAAGCCCTGTTTCCATGGCAGACAGCGAATCTTGTTTGTTTCAAAACTGATAGATCCGTTGTACAAAATGTAGCGTTCACTTGATTCGATATCTTTGGATATTTTGGTAAATTTAGAAACAACTTCATCTTCTATTTTTCGGGAAGATTTGATTTCGATCAGGATTGGCTTGCCTCGGGGCTTTTGGATAACAAGATCAATTTCATTGTCGTTTTTTGTTTTTAGATAGGAAAAACGCCATCTTTTTTCGAGTCCCGCATTCAGCTTCAGAAATTCATTGTATATAAATGTCTCAAACAAATCTCCGTATTCGAAGCTTTGTGGATGTAAATCTTCTGCGGCTAGATTCGTAAGAGCTCGCACGACTCCTGTGTCAAAAAAATAAAATTTAGATTTTTTTGTTTGCTGTTTTCGCACTGAATAGTCGAAGGGTTCTAGGAAGTGTCCGATCAGAGTATCTTCTAATATTTCATAATGCCGTTCTGCTTGTTGATGAGAAACGCCGGCATCTTTTTCAAATATAGAAAAATTAAGAATTTTAGAATTTGATTGTGCGGCACTCACCAGAAATCGACGAAATGGATCTAGATTTCTGACTAACTGTTCGGCTGCAATCTCTTCTTTAAGATAAGTTTGCACATAGGAGAAAAGAGAGTTGATTTTATCCCGTAGGGTTAATTCTTCATTCCACAACCGAGGTAAGAGTCCGTACTGTAAGGCTTCGTGCAGATCAAATTGATCTGCAAGTTCAAATGCTGACAGGGCATGCAGCTCAAAGGAACTTGCACGTCCCGCAAGTAAATCCGCTGATCCTCTTTTTAGCTTTCGTGCACTTGAACCAGTCAGTGCAAATTTGATTTTGTATTGTTCGATGCCTAGATGAACAACATCAAGAATGCGTGGAATTTTCTGAACTTCATCGATGACAATCCATGAAGGCTTTTTAATATGCCAGAGATCGATCAGACGATCAGGGTTGTTTGCTAATTCAAACTCTGTTTGCTGGTAAAGAAGGTCAATCCAAAGAACTTGGTCATTCTTGAAATGGTGTTGAATGAGGGTTGATTTGCCGGTTCCCCTTGGTCCGAATAGAAAAAAGCTTTGTGTTTTTGATAGCTTGCAAAATCTTGTAAACATATGTGCAAATTATCCGCTAATTTGCACATATATGTCAAGTTTCGTCGATGGCTCTTGGTTTGGCTAGTTCATCGCCTTTGATTGTTTCAACAAAGATTTCCATTGGTAAAATGCAGTTTTGAAATCTCGCTTTGCATTTTCTAAATCGGCTTTCAGAATTTGAAGCTTAGCATCGGCTGATTTCATATTTGATGTCTTGAAATTTTGGTAATCGGCTTTCAAATTTTTCCATCGAATCTGAGCAGCAAGGATTTGTTCTTTCATGCGTTCGATTCTTTCATTGGAAAAACCGCGGGCAGACAACTTAACTGCTTCAACTTGCAATCGGGCTTTCATGATTTCAATGGGCGAGACTTCTTTCAGTTTTTTTGCCAGGCCCAGGGACTTTAACGACAAAATAATCCATTTTGTTGGATCCCATTGATACCATTTGATTGCGTTTCTGTAGTCCCACTGAAACTTGTGATGAAAATTATGATACCCTTCACCGTGGGTCAGAATTGCCACGATTAAGGAATCCTTAGCAGAAATATCAAGGGAGTAGGGCTGTTTGCCAAGAGTATGCGCCAGAGAATTGACGAAAAATGTACTTTGTTCTGTTAAAAAGATTCGCAAACTTCCGGCGACGATCACTCCGCTCCAGAAATATCCTAGAGCTGTCAAGGCTGTCACTTGATCTGCAAAACACAAATATGCGGCCAATGTGCATAAGCCTGGCAAAATATATCCTGTGCCAATTGCTAAGGCTAAATAATATCTATTTTGAAATTGCATTCTGTGATTTTTTTCTAAATCAGGAGCGTGAATGGACTGATTCACGCTTTCTTTTTTAAACAGCCAACCCATATGGGCATACCAAAATCCTTGTTGAATATTGTAAGGATCTTTTTCTGTATCAATGTGCATGTGGTGTCTGCGGTGATCAGAGCACCATTTTAGCGCTGAACCTTGCCAAGCTGATGCACCGATCAATAAATAAATCCACTCTACAAAAGGTGTCGTTTCGTAGCTGCGGTGGGCATAAAGTCTGTGATATCCCGCAGTGATACTGAGGTTCGTAAATCCTGCAAAGATGACAGCAAACAGAATCAATTGCCAGCCAACAAAGCCAAAATAGGCGAACAAAATAGTCCCAATCACTGCGACTAAGGGATTAAAAATAAAAAACAAAGTCGTTGACCATTCAATGCCTTTTCCAGAGTCAGCATTTTCGATCACTTCGATTTCAGGGTGAATCAATTGTTCTTGGTTCTTTTCAGTTATCACGAATCCTCCATAACTTTTTTAGTTTGCCTGAAATACAGAGGAAGACCACATGAATTTTACGGAGGAAACTGAAATAGGCCGGGAATTCCCAGCCTATGGATTTGATTATACTAAAAATGATCTTTTATTGAATTAATTTAGAGTAAATTATCTAGCGATGAACACATTTCCCCAAATCTGTCCATTCCATGTGTTGCAATAACATTGGAATCCAACAGGTCCAGGTGCAATCGGGCAGCTTCCAACTGGAGTTCCGCAATAAAATGCACCGTAATTGTAGTTAGGATACTGAGGGTAATGTGGGTAGTGAGGGTAATGCGGATGACTTGGATAATTTGGATTGTAAGGTGTGAAAGGTGGAACTGGCGTATAATAAGCTTGAGTTTGAGAAACCAAGACCATTGCAAACATGAAAGCCATCAGAAAGTTCAGTTTTTTCATAGATATTCTCCTTGTAAGAGAGGTCCGTGTATTTCCTGAGCCCTTCTTTTGCAACAAAAAAATACAAATGCCTCTGTATAAAATAAAGGGTGTTTATTCCAGCTCTTCCAAATAGGTGTAGCCCGACAAACCTTCTTCGTAATGTTTTATCAATAATTTGGCTTCAGCTTTAGTGATGGTCCCTTTTTGAATGCTTTCTTCGGTGGCTTGACGAACGCTATCGACCATTTCACCACGACCGTATTGGACATAGGATAAAACCTCGGTCACGGTATCGCCCGGAACATAATGATCCACAGTGTATCCAGCATCGCTCAAAGAAATGTGAACAGCATCTGTATCGCCGAACAAATTGTGCAAATCACCCAAAATTTCTTGGTAAGCTCCTGTCAAAAAGACGCCCATATAATACTGTTCGCCTTCTTTAAAATCATGAATTTTCAAAGTGCGCTTATACTCACCAGTCAGGCCGTCAATAAACTTTTCGATCTTGCCATCGGAATCACAAGTCAAATCAGCTAAAGTCGCTTGTCTTTTTGGCTCTTCGCCAAGGCGGTGAATTGGCATCACTGGAAAAAGCTGTCCCACGGCCCAGGAATCTGGAACGGATTGGAATACAGAAAAATTACAGTAATAAGTGTCGCAAAGTTCTTGAGAAAGTTGAGTCGTGATGTCTTCTGCGTCTGGAGTAGTCTTTGCGATAAGAAGCATTTTCGTAGCGATGGTGAAATACATGCTTTCACACCAAGCGCGCTGTTCTAAACTTAAAACTCCGTAAGTAAATAGCTGTAAAGTTTCTTGTTTTGCAACGGACAAATCATTGAAGCATTCATTCAAGTTGTCTTTGGTTACTTTTTCGAAAATATACTGTAGATCCTGCATCAGATTTGGATCAGCTTTGGTTGCCGGGCGCGGTGGAGCATGTCGATATAAATTGTTTACACCTAATACGTTAAAAACAAGGACTGAGTGATGGGCCACCAAAAAGCGTCCTGATTCTGTGACGATATCTGGATGGGGAATATTTTTTTCATCACACATGGTTTGAAGAACTGAAACAATGTCATTTGCATATTCTTGTTCGGAATAATTGATGGAGGAATCTGTTTTCCCAGTTCCATCGTAATCAACGCCAAGGCCTCCGCCCACATCGATGTATTTTAATTTTGCGCCCATGTCGTAGAGTTCGCAGAAAAATCTGACGCCTTCTTTCAAAGAGGACTTAATGCTTTGGATTGAAGGGACCTGAGATCCAATGTGATAGTGAAGCAGTTCTAAACAATCGAGCATGTTTTCTTTTTTAAGAAGTTCAACACCGTCAACGATTTCCATTGCCGTTAACCCGAATTTGGAACGGGCACCAGCTGAATCAACCCATTTTCCAGCGCCTTGAGTGCTGAGTTTTGCTCGAAATCCAATTTTTGGTTTGGCATTAAATCTTTTAGCTGCTGCGACAATCAAAGGAAGTTCATCTTTTCGATCAACAACAATAATTGTATTGCGACCCAGTTTTTGAGAAAGCAAAGCTGTTTCGATGTATTCAACATCTTTAAAACCATTGCAAATGATCAACGCGTTCGGAGTGTTCATCAGCGCGAGAACCACAAGCAGTTCTGGTTTTGAACCACATTCTAAACCCAAGCGTAAGTTTTTGCCGTATTTTACAAGTTCTTGCACCAGATGTTTTTGCTGGTTCACTTTGATCGGATAAACACCTGAGTATTGACCACGGTAACCATGATCTGCAAAAGCTTTTTGAAAACATGAATGAAGCAATTCCACTCGAGCTTTGATGATGTCGGGAAACCGAATCATAATTGGAACACGAATTCCTCGATCAAGCAGATCTTGAGTTAATTCATATAAATCTAGGGACTGGTTTGGATCAGCACATGGAGGCACGCACACGTGTCCTTGGCCATTGACTCGGTAATATCCATTTCCCCAATTATTGATACTGTAAATTTCAGCGCTGTTTGCTGGTGTCCAGGCTGAAGGCGCAGTTGTGTCTGAATTGGTGGACATCGGCGAGAGCTCGGATTTGATCAGATCTTTCATCAGTTTATTTTTTCCTTAACCAATAAGATTTAAAATTTTCCCTACCTTGTAAATCACTTTTTTAGGTTTCTGTCCATTTAAAGCTTGAACAACTGAAGAAATTTCTAGAGCCATCGCTACGGCAGAAGCTTCCTCAGTCTGCAGAGTCACTTCGACGGTGCCTCGCATTTTCCCGTTTACTTGAACTCCCATAGTCAGCACATCGTCTTTGCACAGTGCTGTATCGAATGCTGGCCAAGGAGCTTGCGAGCATAAACCGGGAAGCTTCAGTTTACTCCAAATTTCTTCCGCAAGGTGAGGCGCAAAAGGCATCATCAACTGCGTCAGAGTTTTCACCAAAGTTAAGGATCTCACTTCAGACCGGTAAGCTTCATTGACTAAAATCATCATGGCAGAAATTGCTGTGTTGAAATTCATACTCTCAAGATCTTCGGTGACTTTTTTTATTGTTTTATGCAACAGCCGATTTAACTCCTCGGGAACAGGCACGTCTTGGGCAATGATCGTGTGACTGCCACTCGAGCCACTGCTAATGGCGCCATTTTCGTTGTAAGCTAGTCTTTCCACTCGGTCTAAAAATCTGCGAATGCCATCGATGCCTTTGTCATTCCAAGGTTTGTCTTTGTCCACGGGTCCTAAGAAGCAAATGTAAGTTCGCAAAACATCGGCGCCATACTGATCGCGAATTTCATCTAAATTGACAACATTGCCTCGAGATTTAGACATCTTTTCGCCATCAGACCCTAAAATCATTCCCTGATGAGCTAGCTTTTTAAAAGGTTCATCGTGAGAAACCAATCCTGCATCAAAAAGAACTTTTTGCCAAAATCTTGAATACAGCAAGTGTCCTACAGTGTGCTCGGATCCACCGACATACAAATCGACTGGCATCCAGTATTTTTGATTTTCAAAATTGGCAAAAGCATCTGGGTTTTGTGGATCAGTAAAGCGCAGAAAATACCAAGAAGAGCCCGCAGATCCAGGCATTGTATCAGTTTCACGCGCACCTTGATTTTTGTAATTCACCCAATCTTTATTTCGCGCGAGCGGTGCTTCGCCTTTTTCGGAAGGTTCATAATCAGCAACTTCAGGCAATAAAACAGGAAGTTCGTTGATTGGAATACCGGCAAGACCTCTCTCTGGAAATCTGACCATAGGAAAGGGTTCTCCCCAGTAGCGCTGTCTGCTGAACAACCAGTCCCGCAGTTTGTACTGAGTCTGCATGGTGCCGATTTTTTTTTCTTCCAATGAATGAATTATTTTTTCTATGGCTTCTGATTTTTTAAGTCCGTTTAAAAACTGACTGTTAATGCACAGACCTTCACCTGTGAAAGGCAAAGGCTCGTTTAATTTTGGATTTTCCACAACAGGCATCATTGGAATTTTAAACTGAGTGGCAAATTCGAAATCACGTTCATCATGTGCAGGAACCGACATGATGGCGCCAGATCCGTAGTCCATCAAAACATAATCTGCAATCCACACTGGAACTTCAGCTTTCGTGTAGGGATGAACTGCGAAGGCACCAGTAAAGCATCCGGTTTTTTCAACATTAGCTTTTCTGTCCACTTCGCTTTTTGAAGCTGATTTCTGGATGTAGTCTAAAACAGATTTTATTTGTTCCTGAGACGAGATTTTTTTAACCAAAGGGTGTTCTGGGGCGAACACCATAAATGTGACACCAAATAAAGTCTCTGGGCGGGTCGTGAAGACTTTGAATTTTTGGTCTGAATTTGCAATTTGAAATTCAATTTCTGCACCTTTGGATTTTCCAATCCAATTGCGTTGAGCTTCTTTGGTCCGTTCAGGCCAGTCGACTTTGTCTAAGTCTTCTGCTAAGCGATCTGCATAGGATGTGATTTTTAGCATCCATTGCTTCATGGGAACCCGAATGACGGGGTGGCCACCACGTTCACTTTTTCCATCCACAATTTCTTCATTTGCTAAAACTGTTTTGAGTGCCGGGCACCAGTTCACTGGAACTTCTTTTTGATAAGCTAAGCCTTTCTCAAAAAGCTTAAGAAAAATAAATTGTGTCCACTTATAAAAACTTGCATCGCAAGTCGAGACTTCCCGGCTCCAGTCAAAACTGAAGCCAAAGGATTTCAATTGTCGCTTAAAATTTTCAATGGCTTTATTTGTGGTTTCCGCGGGATGAACACCTGTCTGAATCGCGTATTGTTCAGCCGGTAAACCGAAAGCATCCCATCCCATTGGATGTAAAACGTTAAAACCTTGGGCTCGTTTAAATCGAGAAACAATGTCTGTCGGCGTATAAGAAGCCAGATGCCCAATATGAAGGCCGACACCAGATGGATAAGGGAACATGTCCAAAGCATAATATTTTGGTTTTTTAGAATTATTTTCTGCTTTGAAGACATCTGATGTGTCCCAAAATTTTTGCCATTTTTTTTCAATTTCATTTCTTGTCATGACCTATCCTTGGTAAGGCTTCTGGACTGGCTTTCGTCTGGAATTTGATTTCCTCTATGTTTATCGAAATGACAGGGTGTGATCAAGGGCAATTGTGTGAAATTTTAGCTCGACGAATCGCTGAAATATTTAAAAAATGAATCATGATTCTTAGGAAAATGACGATAGAATTAAAGTAGAATTATGGACGAACAATTAAGACGAATATTAATTATTGATGACGACCGTGACAGCTTAGAGTCTATTCTAGAGCCTTTGGTCCAGAATGAATACGACGCAAGGTCAGTCACGAGCGGTCCTGAATCATTGCGCTACATTGAAAAATGGCAGCCGCACATCGTGTTAATTGATAGTGTGGATCCCAATTTAGGCGGTTTAAAAATTTTATCTCGCATTCGTGAAAAATTAAGATATGTGTCTTGTATTTTTCTTTCAAGAAATAAAGACCCACAAGCTGTGATCAGCTGTCTGGATGCTGGTGCTGATGATTACATCGTCAAACCCTTTAATTCATCCGAGCTTTTGGCTCGAGTTCGAACCCATATTCGCATTCGTGATTTGCAAGACAAAGTCATGACAGTGAATGAAAAATTACAAGAGCTCATCGAAATTGATGATTTAACTGGCTTATTTAATATGCGTTCACTTTATTCAAAACTGGATCTTGAAATTGAACGTAGTCGCAGGTTTGGCCGACGTATTTGTGTGATCATGGTGGATATGGATCACTTTAAAAGTGTCAATGATGACCACGATCATTTGTTCGGGAGTTATGTGATTTCTGAAGTCGGTCGATTGATTAAAATTGCGACACGAAACATTGATATTCCTGCCAGGTATGGTGGAGATGAATTTTTAATTGTTTTAACCGAAACTCATGAACTTGGTGCTATGCAATTTTGTGAAAGACTGCAAAAGACGATTCAGGAAACGACCTTTAAACAAGGTCATGATGAGATGAATTTAACGATTTCCATGGGTATTGCATTTACGAATCCTGGAGAAAATATAACTGCTCGTGAAGTTGTTCGTAGAGCAGATCATGCACTGTATCGTGCCAAAGAAGAGGGACGAAATCGAATTTGCGTGCATGGTCAATCACCCATTGAAGCAATGGAAATGCTGTTGAAGAGAAGCTCCTGACGTGTTGAGATCAACACAGAAAAATGATCAAAGATAAAAGACTCCAAGCAGCCCTTGTTTCCTGTGTGACTTCAGTTGCCGTTCTGGCATTGAAATCTTACGCTTTTCAACGAACCCAATCTACGGCCATTTTGTCTGATGCTTTAGAAACCATCGTCAATATTGTTTCTGCGATCATTGCTTTGATGATTATTCGAATTGTGACCAAGCCTGCTGACGAAGATCATCCCTATGGGCATGGGAAAGCAGAATATTTTTCAGCTACTTTTGAAGGTGGGCTTGTCTTGGCCGCAGCTTTGTACATTATTTACGACGGAGCATTGAATTTTTTCAAGCCCCGTGAATTTCAAGATTTATTGGTTGGAATTTTTTATATTTCCTTAGCTTCAACTTTAAATATGGTCGTCGGACTTTATTTATTGAGGGTCGGTGATCGCAATAAATCGATTGCTATTCGAGCCAGTGGAATTCATTTGATGTCAGACGTGAAGACCACCTTAGGTGTCATCATCGGAATAGGCTTGGTCGCTGTGACTGGCTACAGGCAGCTTGATGCAATCATTGCAATTTTAGTTGGGCTTCATCTTCTGATTGAGGGTTACAAAGTCGTTCGTGAGTCAGTCAGTGGCTTAACAGATGAAATCGAACCCTCCAGTTTAGTCCAACTTTCTGATTGTTTTGAATCTTTTCGTACCGAAGGAATCATCGATATCCACCGTGTCCGCGCCATCAGATCAGGAAGCTTTCACCATATCGATGCCCACGTGGTTGTGCCAGAATACTGGGATGTGAAACATGCTCATGAAATTTTGCACGAGTTTGAAAGCAAAGTTGTTGAAAAATATTCATTCGAAGGAGAAATCGCCTTTCACCAAGACCCATGCTTACAAAAATATTGCCGCTCCTGCGACGTTTCATCTTGCCCAATTCGATTAAACCCATTAGAAAAACGACGTGAATTCACCTATATCAGCATCCAACAACCTGTTCAGGAAGATCGCTACAACTAAGGATTTGCCTCAACAAAATCGATATACCTTGGCGTTGGAAAACGAATTCAAAGATCATGCGTTCAGCGAAGTACGAGGCCCTTTAAACAAAGGCAAATGGAGATCCCAAGTTTTTAAAGTAGATGAAAACCACCCCTTGGATCTTGAAATCGGCACCGGCATCGGTCGCCATTTTACCAACTACTGCGAAAAAAACCCTGACCGATGTCTTATCGGAATCGAAGTCAAATACAAACCCCTGATTCAAGCCATTCGCAGAACCCTTGAAAACGGCAGCAGAAACGGCGTTATGGTCCGTTTCCACGCTTTCAATATCGAAGAACTTTTTGCAGAAAATGAAATTGATCGATTGATTGTCCACTTCCCAGATCCGTGGACATCCCCAAGGAAACCAAAAAATCGAGTCATGCGAAAAGAAATGCTAGATAAGTTTCATAACTTACAAAAACAAAACTCTGTTTTCGAATTCAAAACAGACTCAAAAGAATATTTTGACTGGGCTCTAGAAGAAGTGAAGGGATCAAAATACAATTTGGAATTTGTCACTGACGATTTGCATAACTCAGAAATCAAAGAAACCAATTTTATCACAACCTTTGAACAAATCTTCTTAAAAAAAGGCCAACCTATTTTCTACTTCCGTTTAAGAAATTAATTCTGAGCAGTCTGAGCAGTCTTGGGCAGGCGACGACGGCGGCGAGCCCGACTTGGACGCGGGATTCAGCGATCTTGATTGAGTCTTTTTAGAGAAAGCGGCGATAATCCACACCAAGGGCCTTACCGATACGCATGGCAAGTTTCTTTCCGATGGGGCGTTCGCCTTTTTCCATTTTGGAAAGGTCGCCCTGACTAACGCTGATCTTATCAGCCATTTCTTTCTGAGTCAGATCAAGGCGCAAGCGCACTCCACGGAGAGCAATTCCGGGAGTCTTCTGCGGATCACCCAAGTTAGGGAAGAGTTCCGTTGAAGGAATGGTGCCTTCCTCGCTCTCGTCGAGTTGTCCAAGGAGAGTTTCAACGGCATGTGCGCTTTTAGCCGAAACGAGATACAGCTTCCGGTTTTTCCCTTCGGTGACTTCGATTTTAATAAGGGGCGTCTTCACGACTGCTTCTTTGCCCGTTTAGCTGCCTTTTTTGAGACATTCACTTTCCAGTTCACAGACTGTAATATATGGTATATTTGCTATATTGTCAACCATAAATATAGCATCCGGAAATGATGGTGAAATTCTGCGTTTCCGAAATAAACACTGTGCCGATGCCGGAGAAAATGATCTTCGGCACGAAGGCTGGCCACCACCGCGCATGAAAACCCCAAAAAAACTGTCTCAAAAAGACACGTTCATAAAAAAATCTTCCAGTCTCGAGACAATGACTCCTCAACATGATCAACTTGTGGCTCAAAACAAGTCGTATTTACCAAGTTTCATCAAGTTCGATGGCGATTTTCCGACAAGATCTTATTGCACGTATCGTAAATGGAACGTGGAAGGACAAAAAAATTGAATAGAACTGCTGATTTTAAAATTTTAAAAAATTTTTTAATGCTGTGTTTTGCAGTTTTGAATTTCTTTTGCCTCTCTTTTTTCTATTCCCCACAAGTCTTTGCTTACAACCGAGGTAATCAGGGGTTTTCCTTTGAGGGTGTTTTGTATTCTGATACCGGGGGAAATTCTGTATTACTAGATGCAAGTGTTTTGTTGCGCATTCAAATTTTGAACAATGATCAAGACTGTATTTTGTACGAAGAAACACAAACAGTTGATACAACGGCAACAAATGGCAGATTTTCAATTCAAGTGGGATCATCGACAAGTGCAGCCAAACGCGGAGCCAATGATGTCAACAACACAATGTCCACAGTGTATTCGAACTCTCCAACATCAATTTCAGGAAGACTGGTATCAAACGGAGCTGCCTGTGCCTACACTCCACAGACAGCGCATAGACGTTTTTTGCGTCTTCAATTCACAC
>JBKCTJ010000063.1:0-4475 GCA_046318875.1 Pseudobdellovibrionaceae bacterium
ATCAGACTTCGGCTCATGATCCTCTTGTTGGCTATATTCCCGAAGGTCATACAGTTGAGTCGGCGGAAGTCTTTCGAAAAAAAGATGAAAAGACCTATCTTCGAGCTGCTTATGAAAGCATGGCCAAGCATGTTCGTGGAATGCTTGAAATGCAAAAACGTGGAGCGATTACTTTTGATTACGGAAATAATATTCGAGCTCGAGCCCAAGAAGTTGGCGTCAAAGACGCTTTTGACTTTCCAGGATTTGTCCCGGCATATATACGTCCACTTTTTTGTCGTGGCTCAGGACCGTTTCGTTGGGTTGCTTTATCCGGTGACCCTGCGGACATCAAAGTCACTGATGATGCACTCAGGGAATTATTTCCCCATAAAAAAGATCTTTTAAATTGGTTGGACATGGCTGAAGAGCGCATTGCATTTCAAGGATTACCAGCAAGAATTTGTTGGTTGGAATACGGAGAGCGAGCCCAAGCAGGTGTTTTATTCAATCGCCTTGTGGCTGAAGGCAAAGTGAAAGCGCCCTTAGTCATCGGTCGAGATCATTTAGATTGCGGGTCAGTGGCTTCACCAAATCGCGAAACTGAAGCCATGAAAGACGGATCAGATGCAGTTTCTGACTGGCCACTTTTAAATGCAATGGTGAATGTTGCGTGCGGCGCCACATGGGTCAGCCTTCATCATGGTGGCGGAGTGGGCATGGGTTATAGTCAGCATTCCGGACAGGTTATCGTTGCTGATGGCACAAAAGCTGCTGAAGCAAGACTTCAAAGAGTTTTAACCGCTGATCCTGGTATGGGAGTTTTCCGTCACATTGATGCGGGTTATGATGTGGCTAAAGAAGTTGGCCGCGAACGCGGCATTCAAAGTCTCTGGATCTAAACTGTGAAATAAAAAAGGGCATCGTTGTGATGCCCTAAATAAAATTCATTCATTCATTTATTCTTCGTAAAATTAATTTATTTTTTTCTCCGACGCGGAATCTGGTTTTGAAAACCATCTTTCAAGTAAGCCCTTGTTTTCTTGGCCATGCTGGATTGAAATTGTTTTTTTCTGAGCTTTGATTTCTTTTGGTAAAGCCAAAGTCAAAACACCATTTTCAAAGTGCGCTTCAATTTCATCTCCATTCACATCTTCAGGAAGAGTGAAGCTGTGTGAATATTGCCCCACGGTTCTTTTCTCGGTTCCATTTTCTGTGCGGAATTCTTTTTTTCTTTCAGCTTGGATCTCCAGTTTGTCTTTGGAAACATCTAATTTAATGTCGCTCGGTAATACGCCTGGCAAATCTACGCTGAGCAAAAAAGCCTTTTCTGTTTCTTCGACGGATGTCGAGCTCAGTCCAGGTTTTTCTTGTCCAAGTGGCGCAAATTGAGGGTAGGCCAGATCATTAAAAAATGAATCAAATTCAGAAAAAAGTTCTCGTGTCGCAAGCGGGTTTCTACGTGGGTTAAAATAAACTAGTGATCGCATAAGTACCTCCATGATTTAAGACAACGTCTTAGGTTGTGTTTATAATTTCATTTAAGAGTACCGGTATCTCTTCTGTTTTAAGGATGTGTTGGCTTTAAAGCTTGTCAAGCTAGCGGGGATTTTTTCTATCCAGGTGTGCTTCAAAGCGAATTGCCTCATCCTAGTACTAGTTATATGCAGTGATTCAGGAATTGGTCCGCTGAAATCACGTGAGTTTCGTGCTGATATTCACGATATCGCTTGAGAATTCCTGATTTTTGAATCACTTGAAAATGTGGAACTTTGATTTGATTTTGAAAGACTTCAAAGGTTTTATCTAACTGGTTTTCATTTAGTTTCGCTTCGACAGTGAACTGAGGTTTTTTATCTTTCACGACTAAAAAATCGATCTCTTTTTTTTGTTTATTACGAAGATAGAAAAGTTCGTAAGTCCCTTCGCCCGTATCAGTCAAATAGTGGCATGTTTTCCACAGATGAAATGCCAGCAAATTTTCAAATTTGGCAGCGTCATTTTCAAGTAAACACCAATCGAAAAAATAAATTTTTCTTTCTTTTTTTAAAGATCGGATAATGGATTTTGAATAGGGTCGAATTTCGAAAAAAAAGTAGACTAAATTCAGGTATTTTAGCCATCTTGTTATGGTTGAATGAGCTGGACCCAAATCTTCCTGCAGGGACTGAACACTTAATGGGGACATCACTTTTGTTGGCAAGAGTTCGGCCAGCGTTTCAACCTGATTCAGCTCAAGAGCTCCCGACAGGTCCCTTAAATCTTCCTTAATTAATCTTTCGGCATACTGTCCGCGCCACATTCTGGAGAATTGTTTAGATTGTTTCAGATAAGGTTCTGGAAAGGGTCCAAATTCAAAAAGAGTTTGCAGCAGGTCCTTGTCCTGAATTTGGCTCTGGTGGCTTTCGATATTT
This sequence comes from Pseudobdellovibrionaceae bacterium, assembly GCA_046318875.1. Classification (GTDB taxonomy): domain Bacteria; phylum Bdellovibrionota; class Bdellovibrionia; order Bdellovibrionales; family Bdellovibrionaceae; genus JBKCTJ01. The sequence continues at coordinate 2,394 of JBKCTJ010000063.1, forward strand.
TGAATCATTTTTTTTACGTCAAAAAGATTATTCTTTGGCTTATTTTTAAGTTCATTGAAAGAAAAAGGATAAAGTCGAAAATGAAAATACCGCCCCACGAGGCTATCGCCGCTCTTTCGAAAAGCATCCAATCTAGCACTTCCAGTAACAATCAGGGAATAATCATCCTTTTTCAAATCATAGAGTCCCTTCAAATCATTTTTCCAAAGTTTATTTTTGTGAACCTCGTCCAGGATGACTAAGTTTTTTTGATTTAAATTGTATTCACCCAGAGCTTGAATCGGATTTTGCTTCCAACTAAGCCGGAATTTTTTTTCATCCCAATTGAAATATCGACTGACGTCATAAAAATCGGAGATTTGTTTGGATGCAGTTGTTTTACCGCTTTGCCTTGGCCCAGAGACAAAGGCCATTTTTTGATGGTTCAAGGCCAATGGCCACTTGAGGTGATGGAAGAAAGAAAATTTATGGAGTGGAATATATGATTGGTTTTGCAATATCGATATCGAAACAAACCTTTTGCCCCAGATTATAGTTATGGTCTGCGTCGGTAAGAGTGCTAATGCAGTGATGATCACTTGTTTTTATTTTGCACCAGACATGTGATCCATGAAATTTGAGCTCTTCAATGTGGCCTTGGTTTTTCCCTTGAGCTTGAATTTTGATGTGGTTTGGGCGAATTAATAAATTCCAATTCTTGTGAAGTTGTAAATTTTGTTCTGTTACAAATTCAGTGGATAAATATCTAAATGTTGAATCCGACAACACTTTAATAGAAGCGAAATTGCAGGGACCCATATATTCAGCGACGTAAGGAGTTTTTGGCTGATTAAAAATCACTTCCGGCGAATCCCACTGTAAAAGTTTTCCATCTTTGATAACACCGATTTGATCGGCCAATTCGAAGGCGTCTTCCAAATCATGGCTGACCATCAAGCAAGATATTTTTGAATTTAAAATCAAATTTTTGATTTCTTGCCGGACACGTTTTCGAAGTTGGGGATCAAGGCTTGAAAAGGGTTCGTCCATCAATAAAATTTGCGGACGGGCCACGATGGCTCTGGCTAAGGCGACTCGTTGTTGTTCCCCGCCGGACAACTCGTGTGGGAATTTTTCTTTGACGTGAGTGATTTCGCAAAGATTTAAAACCTGGTCGATGGCCAAATCACGGTCTTTGGAATTTAAACTTTGAAGAGCGCTTGCGATATTTTGAGCTGTATTGAAATGGGGGAATAATCCCAAATTTTGAAATAGAAAACCAATCTGTCTTTGGGATGGGGGTATTTCGTTTGAGATCTTTTGATTGTGAATCATAATATTTCCACCATCAAATTTTTCAAGACCCGATAAACACCGAAGAAGGGTGGTTTTACCGCTGCCACTTTCACCTAAAATAACGCCAATTTTTCCATCTTCTAATTTTAAATTGAAATCATTTAAAATGAGACGGGAATAAAAGTGTTTTTTCAGATGATGAATTTCAAGACTCATTTGATTCCCTTTCGCAAAAGAAGAGAGAAGTTGATTAAACAAAAAATCACAATGATCAGCCCGTAGGGTGCAGCTTTCTGCCATTCAGATTCACTTGTAAATTCGAAAATCTTAACTGTTAAAGTATCCCAGCCATAGGGCCTCGTTAACAAAGTGATTGGAAGCTCTTTCATAGATTCAATAAACAAGATGAAAAATGCAGTGAGCAGTCCACTGCGGATTAAAGGGAAATAAACTTCCAACCATCTTTTAAATTTATTGTTGTAGAAAATTTGCGCGGCATCCTCAACACTGGTGGAAAAATACAATCGGCTTTTTTCCAAAGGATCCCAAGCCACTTTAATAAATCGTATGATCCAAGCAAAAAATAAAACACAGATTGCGAAAGTTTCTGCACCCGCCAAATCAGGAATGTATCGTTGAAGCAAAAAAAATGGAATCGTTACAGCTACGGCCAAAGATGTACCAGGAAGAGCATAGCCAAACTGATTGAGTGCACGTAGGCGGGTTAGCCACAAATTTTCTCGTGCAAAAAGGAAAATCCCAAAACTCAGCAGTGTGACAAGCAAGATCGAAAAGGAAGTGCTTAAT
>JBKCTJ010000064.1:0-5630 GCA_046318875.1 Pseudobdellovibrionaceae bacterium
GAATTAATGGAGAGCTGTTTAAAATATGGCGCTCAGAAATTTTTATCCAAACCAATTTTAAAAGACGAACTGCTTTTGATTTTGGAAAAAGTAGAAGCTCTGTGGAAGCTTCGCACTCATCAAGCATCCTCTCATAAAACTCGGTGGATTGGGCAGTCTTCTGCATCCTTGGCCATTCAAAAAAGAATCGCTGATTTAAAAAGTGTGGAATCTCCAGTTTTAATTGAAGGTGAAACTGGGACGGGAAAAGAAGTGGTCGCAAGACTTTTGCATTTACAAGAAGGAATTCGCCCGCTGATTACTGTGAACCTTGGAGCCATTTCAGAAAATCTTTTTGAATCAGAATTTTTTGGTCATGTGAAAGGTGCCTTCACTGGTGCTGATCAAAATAAAGTTGGCTTAGTTGAAGCAGCAAACGGCGGGGATCTATTTTTAGATGAAATTGAAGCCCTTCCGTTGATCCATCAAGTCAAACTGCTGCGATTTTTAGAAAACGGCGAAGTTAAAAAAGTTGGCGCCAAAGAAACTTCTTTAGTTCAAGTTCGTGTCATCGCCGCAAGCAATGTCAGTCTTAAAAGCATGATCCAGAGAAATGAATTTCGTGAAGACCTTTATTACAGGCTTTGCGCAAATCATATTCAGCTGCCACCTTTAAAAGAACGCATCGAAGATTTAGAAGAACTGTGTCAGCATTTTTTCTCTCTAGAAAAAGTAAAAAAGACAAAATCTTTTGCAAGCGATGCCATCGCTTCCATGAAAAAATACTCTTGGCCAGGGAATATTCGGGAACTTAAACGCATTTGTGAACAGCTTTATTTGACCTCTCCTTTACCCATCATTCGAAAAACTGATGTGGATGTTTTCTTGAGATCTGCGGAGAATGAAATGGGCCGTGGACAATCCACTGCTTTCGTTGACGAACACACTTTAGAAAATATGGAACTTGAACTAGGTTTAGATCAACTTGTGATGAATTTTGAGATGCGAATTATCGAGCTTGCTTTAAAAAAATTTCCCGAAGTCGAAACTGCCGCAGAAGTTTTAAAAGTATCCAGATCAAATCTTTATAAAAAAATGAAAGACTATGATTTATGACCTTGCCTTTAGCTAATCAAGCCATGTGGTATGATCCCATTTACCAACGAACCGCATTGACAGTTCTGTCGATTTTGCTGATTTCAGGAATCATTGTTTTTATTTTTCGTCAGACAAAGTATTATTTTATCTCATCCTGGGCCAGCATTAAAAGCTGGCTAATTGCTGCACCTATTTTATTTTTGCTGTTTGGCTTGCCATCACCTTGGCAATACGTGATTTTGACTTTGATTGCTATCGCTGGAGCCAAAGTCTTTTTCCAGATCATGGGAATGTTTCACCGCAGTTATTTTGTTTTAATATGTTATGCGGGAATTGTGGGTCTGGGCGTTTGCACCTACTACAACCGTTTGGATGTTTATAATCAATTGCCGATGTTTGTCCTTGGTGTTTCCTGTTTAGTTCCCATCGTCCGCAATAATTACAAACGGATGATTCAGTATATTTCCATCACTTTGCTTTCGTTTATTTTTCTGGGTTGGTCATTCCTGCATTTGGGTTTGATTTTGAATTTACCCAATGGACTTTATCAAATGCTGTACATCATCGTGCTGACGGAATTTTGTGACAATACCAATATTGCGCTGAGCAGATATTTTGGAAAAATGAAATTGGCTCCGCGAATTAATCCCAAGCGAACTGTGGGTAGCACTTTGGTTTCGATTATTTTAACTTTGGGATTGGCTGTCTTGATGAGGTTTTTACTGCCAGATCAAAATGACCGCTACTGGTTGGCTTCGGGACTTGTCGCAAGCTTGGGTGGAATTATTGGAGATTTGGTCATGACGGTCATCCGCAAAGATGCCGGTGTCAAAATTGTAGGACATTTTATTTTAGGGCGTGGAGACTTTTTACAGAGAATGGATCGATTGATTTTTGTAGCGCCGATTTTTTATTACGTCATGAAGTGGATTGAAAATGCGTGATTGGACTTACGAAAATGAACAGTGGACGAAACTTCCGACTTATTTAAAACATTTGCCTTTGTTTACTCGGCACATCGATTTGACTTCGTTTTTTATGCGTGTCCTGTGGTCTATTTTTTTACAGGGAATTGCTTTTCGATTTTACATAAGGCTCAGCGTGGAAGGCATTGGTTTTCGCGAACTGTATAAACAGTTTCCTAAACTTCTCATTATTTCCAACCATGCATCACATTTAGATGCGACCTCCATTGCAGCTGCAATTCCCAGAAAGTACTGGCTGAATTTGTATATATCAGCAGCCAAAGATTATTTTTTTAGTAATCCCCTATTCACTTTCTTTTCTCAGCATTGCTTGGGAGCCATCCCAATTGATCGCAAAGATAAAAAAGGTGAGGCCATCAATTTGATTTTGAAATTGTTAAATACCCAAGAACGCATGTGGCTCATTTTGTTTCCAGAAGGCACAAGGTCCAAAGATGGAACGATTCAAGATTTCAAGCGTGGAGTCAGTATTTTTGCAGAAAAAACAAAAACTCCTATTTTGTTTTTGTATATCGAAGGAAATTTGGATCTTTGGCCAAAAGGGGCATTTTTCGCAAAACCTGGAAAACTGAAAATTCACATTGGACCAGTTCATCCTCCGGCACCAATAGAAATTGTTTATGATGCTTATAAAAAATGGGTTGAAAACATAGATCCTAAAATCAAATTCAAAGACTCAGAAAAGGAACTTGCCCGTGAGCCAAAACATTGAACCATTGCAATTAAAAATTGGCGACTATGAAGTGATTCCTTTGCCCACAGGAATATTTGGTTTGGACGGCGGAGCAATGTTCGGCACTGTGCCCAAAGTTCTTTGGGAAAAAAGCAATCCACCTGATGAAAAAAACCGAATCGCCATGGAAGCCAGGGCCCTGCTTCTAAAATCGAAGGATCGTAAAATTGTGATTGATACAGGCAACGGCGGTGATTTTATTTTAAAATACGGTGAAAAACTGGGTGGTAAATTTTCTGAAATGTACGCCATTGATCAATCCGGGCCTTCCTTAGAAAAATCTTTGAAAGCTGCAGGCGTTGCTTTTGAAGAAGTCACAGACGTAATTTTAACGCATTTGCATTTTGATCATGCGGGCGGAGCAACAACGGAAAGGAATGGTCAAATCGCTCCAACTTTTCCCAAGGCTCAATACTATGTGCAATTTAGAAATTTAGAAACGGCTCAGAAACCGAATTTGCGCGAAAAGGCTTCCTATTTTCCAGCAAATTTTCAACCATTGATGGATGCAAATAAATTAAGTTTACTCCATGGCGATGTTGAAAATTTATTGCCTCACATTTCTGTTTTTGTTTCTAATGGACACACTCAGGGCCAACAGATCGTGAAAATCAGCGATGGAAACAAATCCCTTCTTTATTGCGGAGATGTCGTTCCCACAAGCTCCCACGTGCGAACAGCGTGGTTAATGGGCTATGATTTGAACCCACTTTTATTAATGGAAGAAAAAGTAAAGTTTTTGACCGAAGCTGCAAAAGAGAATTGGTATTTATTCTTCGAGCACGATCCCTACGCAGATTGTGCCCAGATTATCCAAAACGGATCAGATTTTGCCGTAAAAACTCGCTACCAATTGAGCAATCCTTGACTTTATTTCAGCTTTTTTAGACATATATGTGCTCGGGAAATGAAAATGGTGCCATAGCTCAGCTGGATAGAGCAACGCCCTTCTAAGGCGTAGGTCCTTCGTTCGAATCGAAGTGGCATCACCAAACTTACCAATATCCAAACGGATTATGGTTCGGTTCTTCTCGCGAATTATTGCGACCTTGGTCCTGTATCACATAGATGCCTTTAATGACCGCTTCTCTTGTTCAATTAATACCCTTCGACTATATTGACGCCTAATCTAGGACGCAGAATTAAGGCATTCCCATCTCAAAACAGAATTTTTCAAAGGGTAGTACGCGACCAGAAGATTCCTGGCCATAGTCTTTAGTTTGATTGTGGACCTGAAAGAGTCGGGGTATTTTTAATCTTTTTCCATTCATGACCAGAGATCTTGAAAGTTGTTCTTGCACAGTTTTACATTCTACTGCAAACACAGCTTTTCCCTTTTGTAGAACAATAAAATCAATTTCTTTTTCAGTGACCACGTCTTTGAAATATCGAAGTTCAGTTTTAATCCCCATCGTGTCTTCTTGATAATGGCAGTATTTAAGAAGTTGACTCGCAACTAAATTTTCAAAACGAGCTCCTGGATTTTCCACTTCAGACCAATCCCATAAATACAGCTTCTGTGTTTTCTTAACGGCTTTGATTTTGGGTGCACCAAAGGGGGAAATTCGAAAGCAATAATACAAAAGTTCCAAAATTCCAATCCAGCGTTCTATAGTATTGGGTGAAACTTGAAGGTCTTCTTGAAAACTTTTAATCGAAAGTGCGCTTCCCACTCTTGTTTGAAGGGTTTGAGCCAAAAGCTCCAACAAAGAAAGATCTTTGACATTTTCAACATCTTTTAAGTCTTGGGTAATGATACGCGAAATTCTTTCAAGTTGCCACCGACCTAAATGTTTAGAATTCTGTTTAAAAAAGGGTTCAGGGAAACCACCAAATTGAATTAACATGGATAAATCATTTTTATTTGGATTTTTATTGAGTTCACGCAAACTCAGCGGATGTAAACGCAAATAATGATAACGCCCAACTAAAGAATCGCCACCTTTGCGGAAATAATCTAATCGAGCAGAGCCTGTCACGATAAAGTTAAGCTTTGGATAATATTTATCGAAATAACCTTTTACAAGGCCCCGCCATTTAGAATATTTATGAATCTCATCGAAAATAATAAGCCCAAGTGAAACATCAATTTCGTCCTTAAGTATTTTAGTTTTATCTTTTTGGCTGTCCCAGTTAAAATATTGATTTTCACTCTTTATAAATTGTTTCGCAAGAGTGGTTTTTCCAACTTGACGGGGGCCACCAATAAAGACCATTTTCTCTGAAAGGTCTTCTTTAATTTGACTGAACAGATATCGATCGATTCTCATAAGACTGAATTTTACTCCATACTAAAATTCAGTCAACTGAATTGTAGTATGGAGTAAAATTCAGTCTGGGTATTGAGAATTGCAGATAACTTTCCATCAATTCCATTTATCTCAGTCCCATACATAAAAACGAATAAGTTCCAAAAGCGCCTCCTTCCCAAGATTTAATTTTGGAAGCCTATCTGTTCGGCTCAGCGGTGGACGGCGTTTTTACAGACGACTCCGATTTAGATTTCGTTGTCGTTGCAAAAAATGAAGTTGCTCTTAAGCAATTGCAAAAAGAAGTTTACAGTCCTCGCTTCACTGACATTGCGGTTGATTGGATTTTTAAAACTAAAGATTCCTTTGACGAACGAAAAGAGTTTAGTGGCCCTTTTGCCTGACGATAAAATGCCTCCCGAAGGTTTCGGGCTGACTGAACTGAATCCGTTTGCAACCTTTCGGCGCTATGAAATTGTATCCATACGTAAAGTTGAAATTTAAGAAGTTTTTTATTTTTACCGATAAGCACAGGTGAGGCTTATCCAAGATGGCATTCCTAGCTCGCACAAACCCAAGACTCAG
>JBKCTJ010000065.1:0-1864 GCA_046318875.1 Pseudobdellovibrionaceae bacterium
ATTTCCCAATATGACATTTGAATTAACACAAAATTTATCCTTACATGCGGACAGTAAAGCCTTAATTCTTTTATTCAGAAATATTATACAAAACGCAATTATTCACGGGAAAGCTCAACAGATCTCGATTCAATCGGCGAATCACCCAACTCGATCAGACTTGATCAGGCTGATCATTTCCAATAATGGCCTTGCTTTTCGGGGTGATTGTTCCCAACTGGGAAAGCAGATATGGAATTCCGAAAGCCTTCATAGCAATGGACTAGGACTCCTTATTGTTAAAAATCTGAGCGAGAAAATGGGCGGCAGTGTTGAATTTATCCAAGTCCAGAACAAGGAATCGAACTTTCAAATACAAATCGATTTGAAAGGCGCTCCTTGAAAAAACGAACCATTTTTTTAGTTGAAGATGATTTGTCCCTTGGCACGACACTGAGCGATCGTCTCAAAAAAGATTTTGAAGTCATTTGGGGTCGAAACTTCATGGAATCCGAACGTATTATTCAAGCAGAACAACACTTTGATTTAGCGATTTTGGACTTGGGTTTGCCTGATGGCAGCGGTTTTGATTTGGCAAAACTGATCCAAAAAAGATACAAAAATAATCACAAATTATTTATTTTTTTAACAGCCCAAGCTGATGCGGAATCGAGACTTCAGGGGTTTGAGATCGGTGCCCAAGAATTTGTACCAAAGCCTTTTCATTTGAAAGAGCTTTTAATCCGGGTGAATCACGTCTTAGAAACTCATCAAACCCTGCAAGTGATCGCCTTACAAAATTGTCAAATCGACTTAGATGCTATGACAATTAAAGATAATACGGGGAAAATTGAATACCCGCCCTTAACAGATATGAAAGTTCTGAAGTTTTTAATTGATCGGGCACCCAGGACAGTTAGCCGTGACGAGATCATTGATTCCGTTTGGGGTCAGGATAAAATGCCTTCCCATCGCAGCATCGATAATGTCATTGTGCGACTACGGCAACTTCTTAAAAACGAAGACGTCATCAGATCCGTCCGCGGCATTGGATACAGTTGGGTGAATGAAACAAAGTCAGATGTTTAATGATAAAAAACAACCAGGAGCCGAAGATGAATTCAAAATTTAAAAATGCGATGTTCAATAAAAATTTGGAAGGACCTCCGGTTTGGATGATGAGACAAGCTGGGCGCTATCACAAACATTATCAAAACCTACGTGCAAAACACAGTTTTATGGAACTTTGTAAAGAACCCGAATTAGCTTCTGAAGTTGCTTTGGGACCTGTGATGGATTTTGATTTTGATGTATCAATTATGTTTAGTGATTTGTTATTCCCACTTGAAGCCTTAGGCATGGGGTTGGATTATACAGATAGCGGTCCAAAACTGGGAATGCATTTAAATCCTGGGAATTGGGATAAGCTTCGATCTGTTGAGGATGCTCTTCCTGCATTGATGTTTCAAAAAGAAGTTTTGAAACTGACACGACAAAAAATTCCAGCACACAAAAGTGTGATCGGTTTTACTGGTGGTGTTTGGACACTTTTTGTTTACGCCGTGGAAGGTGGCCATTCAGGAAGCTTGCAATCATCAAAAGCCTTTTTGAATCTTCAAAAACTTTTCTTTGAACGTATGACCCAGCTATTGATTCAAAATATCCAGTTGCAATTGGATGGTGGCGCTGAAATCGTCATGATTTTTGATACAGCGGCCGGAGAAGTTTCTCCAAGTTATTTTAAGACCCTCATCGCCCCTTGGTTGATCCAGTTGGCTCAAATATTTGCCGGTAAATTTGGTTATTATTCCAAGGGAACACAGCCTGCTTTTTTCTACCAGGAATTCAAGTCGGCACCATGGTGCGGAGTTGGTGTGGATCATCG
>JBKCTJ010000066.1:0-8368 GCA_046318875.1 Pseudobdellovibrionaceae bacterium
CGCAAGAGCTTCTGGCCCGATTTGCAAAATTAAAAACAAAGCAAAAAATGAGTTTGTTTGCGATGGGTGGTTTGGCTTCGCTTGCAAGTGTTGTTATTTACAAGTCTCTTCATCTGGGAATTTTACCGACCAAGGATCAAATTTTATTGCAACAACTTGAGGATGTCTCGCAGCGAGTGATTTTTGTGGAAGGTACAGACGGATTTGATTATTTTTATGATTCCCCACGAGCGAGCCAAAATCTTGTGAGTCTCAAGCGAATGGTTTTCAATATTCGTGCTTCAAGTCTGTCGGGATCTCAGCCAATGGCCGCTGTTGAATTGTTTTTGGAAGGTTATGCCCCTGAAGTCGTTGTAGAAATCAAAGATCGCGAAGCAGAAGTTCTGGATTTGTTTCAGCGTGAAGGTGAACAAATGTCTTATGACTTACTTTCTACAACCGAAGGCAAACGGATTTTCGCGGAAAAACTTCAAAATGCCATCAATCTGATTTTGACTGAGGGCAAAGTGAAGAAAGTCTTTTTGAAAAATTTTATTTTAAAGCCTTAGTCTTTTTTTCCTAATACTAAATCTGGATTGATTCCCTCTTTGTAGTCTTTGGGATCGATTTGATAATATTTTAATCTATCGTGTAAAGTGCTTTTGGGCATACCCAAATCGTGTGCTGTTAGCTTTTGATTGCCTTTATTCACAGAGAGTCTCTGCACAATCATTTGTTTCTCGATTTCTTTAATGACAGACAGATGAGAGCCCCCATCTGCCCGTTGGTTTTGATCAAAGACAGATACTTGGTCAAAAAGGCTTTCCACTTTCTCCTCATTAATTTGCTCCTTGGGATAAAGGGCGGATGCACGACTGACAACATTTTTCAGTTCCCGAATATTCCCTGTCCATTTATGTTTTTTAAGTCTTTGCATAGCACCAAAAGAAAAATTGACTCGAAATTGTCGAGCAAACGAATAAAGCAAAGAATCAAAATCTTCCATTCGCTGTTCTAGGGCTGGCGGTGAAGATTGAAGAACGTTGAGCCTGAAATACAGATCTAACCGAAATTGGCCCAATTTAATTTTTTCATGAAGGTTCTGATGAGTCGCTGCAATAATTCGAACATTCGTGGTGATGTTGCGATCAGAGCCCACTGGCCTGATTTCATTATTTTCTAAAGCACGTAATATCTTCGACTGCAACGAAATGGGAAGATCGCCGATTTCATCGAGAAATAATGTTCCGCCACGGGCAGCTTCGAAAGCTCCTTTGCGATCGCTAATGGCACCAGTGAAGGATCCTTTCACGTGGCCGAAGAGTTCACTTTCGATTAAGGTTTCAGTAAGAGCACTGCAGTTGACGCTGACAAATTCGTTCTTAGCGCGTGGAGAATGAAAATGAATGTTTTGAGCCAAAACATCTTTTCCAGTACCTGATGGGCCTAGCAATAAAATTGGAAATTCTGTTTGAGCGTACCGGGCCAAGTTTTGAAGTTGCGCATTCCATTGTTGGTTTTTACTTTTCATTGGAAAGCTTGGAGTTGAGTTATTTTCAAATTGCAGAAAGCGCATCTCTGATTCGCCCACTTGAATCAAATCGCCATCTGCTAAAATTCCTTCACTGATGCGAGTGCCATTGATAAAAGAACCCGATTTTGACCGCAGATCTTTCATCACAAATTGCACTCCAATCATGGGATCATTTTTATATTCAATTCGAAAATGGCGATCTTCCACTGTTGGATCATTGATTCGGATTGGACATGTTTCGTCTTTTCCCACTGTCACTGCTGAATCGAAAGATTTTTTAATTGTTTCTAAACCATAAATTTCAAGAAATGCTTTTCCAGACATAATATCCCCCTTATATTTTATGCGATCCAATTTTTTGCCACCGCCTCAGCTTGACAATTTCTCGTGCTCGCTATTTAAGCCGTTTCCTTACAATCTTCGAGCCCTTATAAAGCGGAGTTTTAGAGGTTCAAATCGATATAAACCCATCTAGAGGTTTTTCTTATGACTCAATTTTCCAAAAACAAAGAATATGAATTCAAGTTCTGTCCGAAATCCCAGACATCATGTAAGGTTTTCAGTACATGAGTAAAGTAAATCGTCTCGAATTAAAGTTTATCAAAAGCGCTGTCTATCCTGAAGATTGGCCGGTCCATGACCATCCAGAAGTTGCTGTTGTTGGACGTTCCAATGCAGGAAAGTCGTCTTTCTTGAACGCACTTTCCCGTTCCCAAATAGCAAAAGTCAGTCAGACGCCGGGAAAAACGCGACTGATCAACTTTTTTAAAAGTGATAAATATGTTTTGGTTGATCTGCCGGGATATGGTTTTGCTGCCAGGGATAATAAAGAATTAGCTCTGTGGAAAAAAATGATTCACGCTTATTTGACTCAAAGACAAAATTTAGTCGGAGTGGTGTTGATCATGGATTCAAGGCGATCTTGGGACGATGAAGAAGAGCAAATGCGGGCATTTTCTGTCGAGAATAGTTTTAGAATTACCGTCGTGCTGACAAAAGCAGATAAACTGAACCAGTCGGAGCGTTCTAAAGCAGTCAAAACAATTTCTCAGCAGAGTCAATTGGACGACGTCTTTTTAATTTCCAATACAAAATTAGATGGAATTCAAGAAGTAGAAAATTTCATTTACACAAACTGGATCAAAAATTGGACTCTCGAGCACCATGAAATCAAGTGATCAAAAAAATTGGATTGTGATTCCATCACGACTAAATTCCACTCGACTGTCAGAAAAGGCACTTCAGCTCATCGCTGGTAAACCTTTAATTGTTCATGTTCTTGAAGGGGCCATGAAATCTAAAATAGCTGAAAAAATTATTGTAGCAACGGACCACGACTCGATTGCTTCAGTGATCAAGCAAAACATCAATGACCAACGAGTAGAATGTGTGATGACTCCTTCGGAGCTTCCATCGGGAACCGATCGCTGTTTATACGCTGTTTTGCAATTCCCGCCCAAGGCGAGACCCCGGCGCGTTTTTAATATTCAAGGCGATGAGCCGCTGATTCAGGGAAGCTTCATTGATGAATTGATGATGGCTTGGAGTCCCGACTCAAAAATAGAAATGATGACTGTGGCAAGGCCCCTTGCAGATTTGGATGATTTGTATAACTTAAATGTGGTGAAGGTTTTGCTCAATGCAAAATCAGAAGCGATTTACTTTAGTCGCTTTCCCATTCCTTTTTCAAAAGCTTCCCCAAAAACAATTCAAGAAATAAGCAATCCACTTCATCACATTGGAATTTACGGTTTTGAAATTGAATTTTTAAAAAAGTTCTGTTCTGCTGGTGTGTCAAGCATTGAACAAGGTGAAAGCCTGGAACAGCTGCGGGCCTTGCAATTGGGGGCTTTAATTTATGTTCATTTGACTCATCAAAAACTAATGGGTGTTGACACTGCCGAAGATGTTAAAAAAGTAGAAGACGAAATGATCAGACGAAGAAAAGATGTAGGTTAATTGAAGTGAGCACAAAAAAAAGAACAAAAAAATCTCAGCGCGAACAGAAAATTATTTTTGTCACTGGTGGAGTCGTTAGCTCCATTGGTAAAGGTCTTGCTGCAGCTTCCTTGGGAGCTTTGCTAGAAGCCGTAGGTCATCGTGTGACGATTATGAAATTTGATCCTTACTTGAATGTCGATCCAGGGACCATGTCTCCGTTTCAGCACGGCGAAGTTTTTGTGACAGACGACGGAGCTGAAACTGATTTGGATTTGGGCCATTACGAGAGGTTCACTCAAGCCACCATGAAAAAAACCAATAGCGTATCTACTGGGCAAGTATACGAAACGGTGATTGAGCGGGAACGCCGAGGAGATTATTTGGGTGGAACCGTTCAAGTCATTCCACATATTACAGATGAAATCAAGCTGCGCATGCTGGCCGCAACGGATGGGGTGGATGTTCTTTTGATAGAAATTGGTGGAACAGTTGGGGACATTGAAAGCCAGCCTTTTCTGGAGGCCATCAGGCAGATTCGGCAGGAACTTCCTCGAAATAGCACAGCTTTAGTTCACGTCACATTTCTGCCTTACATCAAAGTTGCGGGAGAATTAAAGAGTAAGCCAACTCAGCATTCTGTAAAAGAGTTGCGCGAAATTGGTCTACAGCCTGATTTTTTAATTTGTCGCTCTGAAGTGCAGATTGATCCTTCCATCAAAAAGAAAATTTCATTGTTTTGTTCCGTACCAGAACACCATGTTGTTGCGGCACCGGACAGTGAGTTTATTTACGATGTTCCCTTGGTTCTCCATGAAGAAAAACTGGATGATTCACTTTTGACGCATCTTCATCTCAAGAAAAAGAAATCACAGTATTTGGATGGTTGGAAAAAGATTTCCCATGGATTGCGGCACCCTAAAAATAAAGTTTTAATTGCTGTTGTCGGAAAGTACGTCGATTTAAAGGAATCTTATAAGTCTTTGCATGAGTCCTTGGTTCATGCAGGAATTGCAAATAAAACTGAAGTTGAAATCCAGTACGTTGATTCTGAAAAGCTGAATTCAGGAAGTGTTTCACAAGTCTTAAAGCGGGCCCAAGGAATTTTGGTGCCAGGCGGTTTTGGAACTCGAGGAGTCGAAGGAAAGCTTCTGGCGATCCAGCATGCGCGAGAAAAAAAGATTCCATTTTTTGGAATTTGTTTCGGGATGCAGTTGGCCGCAATTGAATTTTCGCGCAATGTTTTGAAGATTAAAAATGCCACGAGCCGTGAATTCATCAAAGAAGCTGGCGGCAAAAATTCAAAATCATCCGCATCATCAATCACTCATACTTTTGTCATCGATTCGATGATTGAACAAAGAAACTTGTCACATAAAGGTGGCACGATGAGATTGGGCTCCTATTCTTGTCACTTACAAAAAGGTTCCCGTGCCCAAAAAATTTATCAATCTTCGACGGTTCACGAACGTCATCGACATCGATATGAATTCAATAATCAATTTGTTGAAATTTTTCGAGAAAAGGGATTGATGCCTTCCGGCGTCTGCCGAGAACGGGACCTTGTAGAAATACTTGAACTGCAAAACCATCCTTGGTTTATTGGTGTTCAGTTTCATCCAGAATTTAAATCAAAACCTTTAAAGCCACATCCGTTGTTTTCAAGTTTTGTCAAAGCAGCCATTGAAAACAGTTAGGAATTTTTTGTGAATAACATGGATTTAATTCAGTCGGCCCTTCGAGTATTTAAAGTTGAAATTGCAGCTTTAAACGAAATTGCAGCACGTTTTGAAGATTCAGGTTTTCAGTCTCAATTTGCCAAATCGTGCGAACTGCTTTTCGCTTGTCGCGGAAAAGTAGTGGTCACCGGAATCGGGAAATCGGGTCATATTGGGCGTAAGTTTGCGTCAACTTTGTCTTCCACGGGAACTCCAGCAGTGTTTTTACACCCCGCTGAAAGTTCACACGGTGATTTGGGCATTGTGGATAAAGAAGACTTGGTCATTGCAATTTCGTACGGCGGCGAAGCTGGTGAGCTGGTCAATATTCTGAGTTATTGCGCTCGAAAAAAAATTCCAGTGATTGGGCTGACGGGGC
The DNA here is from genome assembly GCA_046318875.1 of Pseudobdellovibrionaceae bacterium. Lineage (GTDB taxonomy): Bacteria > Bdellovibrionota > Bdellovibrionia > Bdellovibrionales > Bdellovibrionaceae > JBKCTJ01. Next base: position 5,549 of record JBKCTJ010000066.1, read on the forward strand.
AATTGAAAAGTAACTTAGCTTCTCAGTCCACATGTGTGCTTAACGTGAAAATTTCGGAAGAGGCTTGCCCACTTAAATTAGCTCCCACTTCCAGTAGCACTGCCACCCTGGTTGTCTGCGACGCTTTAGCAATGACGGTTTTGGAGATGCGAGGATTTCAAGCCACGCAATTTGCAGAATTTCATCCGGGGGGAAATTTAGGTGCAAGGCTGTTAACTAAAGTGAAAGATATTATGCATCAAGGGGAAGCTTTGCCACTCGTCAGCTTAAAAACTTCAGTGAAGGATGTGTTATCCCAGATGACACAAAAAGATGTACGAGGGGCAGCTGGAGTCATGAACGACCAAGGCCATCTGGTCGGAGTCGTTACCGATGGTGATCTGCGAAGGCGCCTCGAAAAAAATCAAGATCCTCTGGTTGGTGTTGCAGAAGAGTTAATGTCACATCATCCAAGAACAATCGATGCGGAAGAGCTTGCTGAAAAAGCTTTATTTGTGATGGAAGAGTTTAAAATCCAACTGCTTTTTGTTTTAGATATATCTTCGCTGCATCCACGAAAGCCTGTGGGTCTCATTCATATTCAGGATTTGCTTAAGGCTAAAATTCGCTAATCGAAAATCTCAGTTTGAAACAGTTCAACTTAAGTCTTGAATTGGTCTCGTTTAATTGCTGCATTTTTGCCAAGGTATTGAGTTTGTGAAGCCATAGGCCGATACTTTAGCTATGACCTTAGTAATTAAAGCCACCGTTTGTCTTGCCGTATTTTTAACTTTTTTCAGTTGTGCCAAGCAAACCGAAGAACCATTAACATTTGGCGAAGAAAAATTACAAAATGTTTTTGCGCTTGAGGCAAAGACTGTCAGCTGTGCGGGATTTATGTATTCCGATCCAAACGAAGACGGTTCAATTAATTATGACGTTGAGGGATGGTATGGAAGATTTGATTTGGGTGAGATCACCTGGGAAGATGATCAAACAATTCTTCAAGTGATTGGGATGACATTTGAGATCACCAATTCGAATTGTGTCGAAGACTTTAATTACGCTGTCCCTGAAGAACAGTTATCCTGTTCGACTCTTCAGGAAACTTGGCCCCTTGATTGGGCAGATTCTACTCTTCGAGGAACCAATATTATTCGCGGTGCAGCCCGAAGCACTGATGGTCCGCAACCTTGGAAGCCCTTTGTTGAAAATAACATAGGGCCGAACAAAACAATTCAATTTCCTCGAAAATTGATGATAGGTGGATTCAAACCTAAATTGCGTCCGAAACAAAAAAGTCCTAGCTGCACTGCAACTGGCCAAGTGAAGATTCAAGGGGTCAAGTTTGGATGTGAGGGTACCATTAGGCTATCCACAACTAGTGTGGGTTTGTATTATTGCGACGGTGATGAAATTGACGAACGCAACGTCCGAAAAACTTTTCCTTTTTCGGTCACTTTTCGATAAACTTTTTTTTACAAACTCCGATATGACCTTTGTCGGGTCAGTTCGCTGGCGGACAGCGCGCAAACATATGAAGGAGTCAGCATTTCATGAAAATGTCATTTGTCTTTAAACACTTGGATCATTCTGAGAGTCTTCAAGAATTCGCTCAAAACCGTCTCGATGAGACACTTCAGTTTTTGTTAAAACAGGGCTTGGGGCATTGTCACTTCAGCAAGACTAAAAGTGTTTTTCATGTAGAAATTGTTGTGAATACTCAATTAAAATTTTTTAAATCCTCTGCTGAGTCAGAAGATGTGTATGCGGCAGTAGAAAAAGCGGTGCTAAAGTTGGAAAAACAAGTGATGAAATCGCGGCAATTAAACAAGTCTCGCAAAAGCCAATCTGGATCAAAATGGGACAAGCTTGATCAAGATCTGCTCAGCTACAGGAAAGCAGCTTAAAAACCAACGCAATTCACTGCTTCATTTCCCAGTTCAATTCATGAGCTCCATTGACCAGCTAGAATGTGTTTGTTACCTGTATAAGGGTAAAAAAATCATTCTAGTGAGGGTAACTGTGAAAAATTTTTTATTTACGAGTGAATCCGTTTCCGAAGGACATCCAGACAAAATGGCAGATCAAATTAGTGATGCTGTTTTAGATGCAATTTTAGCTCAAGATCCCCGAGGACGAGTTGCCTGTGAAACTCTGCTCACCACGGGTTTAGTTGTGGTGGCCGGGGAAATAACAACGAAAGCAAATATCAATATTTCTCAAATCGCTCGAGAAACTGTAAAGAGAATTGGCTATGACCATTCTGACAAAGGCTTTGATTACAAGACTTGCGCTGTGATGGTTGCTGTTGGTGCGCAATCTCCTGATATTAGCCAAGGTGTAAAGGAAACACTCAGTGAAGATCAAGGTGCCGGTGACCAAGGATTGATGTTTGGCTACGCTGTGAATGAAACGCCGGAACTGATGCCTTTGACAATTTCTATGTCTCACAAACTTGTGAAAGATTTAGCTTCGTTGCGAAAATCTGAAAAAGTAAAATGGCTCAGGCCTGATTCGAAATCCCAAGTTACCGTGGAATATGAAAATGGTAAGGCAAAGCGAATCGATAGCGTCGTGATTTCAACTCAACATGCCGAAGATGTCAGTCATTCAACGATTCAGCAATTTGTGATCGATGAATTAATTCGAAAATCAATTCCAGCTCATTGGCTTGATGCCAAAACGAAATTTCATATCAATCCCACAGGTCGATTTGTAACTGGCGGACCCATGGGTGATGCTGGCTTAACTTGTCGACAATTTATTGTCTATACCTACGGAGGACACGGTGCCCCTGGTGGGGGAGCGTTTTCCGGCAACGATCCTTCGAAAGTAGAG
>JBKCTJ010000067.1:0-26059 GCA_046318875.1 Pseudobdellovibrionaceae bacterium
ACCTAAACAATAATTATGGCAACATTTATTACTCGTAAAAATCGAACACCTGTCGAAACCAGCACCAGTCAAGGGCTTGGAACAGCCATTCTTTTTCATGGGCTTGTTGTATTGATTTTCACAGTCAAATTTATTTTTTTCCCAGAGTCCGCTTTGATTCTGGAATCTGCTATTCGAGTCGACATTGTCGGGCTGCCTGACAAGATAAGCGACATTCCGCTGACCCCTCCTGCTCCTGCCCAAACGGCTGCGGCTCCACCAAAAATTGAAACTCCGCCGCCAGCTGCAACGCCAGCTGTGGCTCCACCTAAAATGCCGGACAAAACAAAAATGGATGACGCCATTAACTTAGATAAGACGAAGTCCAAACAAAACGAGGCTCTGGATCGGCTGAAAAAATTAAACGCGATTGATCAAATTAAAAAATCTTTGGAAAATGAATCCAGGAATTCCGCCAAAGCAGCAGCTCCGGTGAAAGGCAATGTCATCTCGGCGGGCTCTTCGCTAACTGGGATAAATAAACTTCAGCATGATCAATACCGTGGGCTTTTAAACGAGCATGTGAAACAAAACTGGACTGCGCCCGAATGGCTCAGCAATAAAAAATTAAAAACTCAAGTGTTAGCTAAATTTGATCAGGCAGGAATTCTGCTAGAGAAAAAAATACTTCTCTCTAGCGGAAATGCTGAATTTGATACTTTAGCAATGACGGCTTTAGAAAGATCTGTCCCGCTTCCTGAACCTCCAGAAAAATTTGTAGACGTTGTTAAATACAATGGTGTGGTGATCGAGTTCGGTGGGGACTGATGTCTTGAATGATAACATAATGAAACTAATTAAAAACCTCGAAGAAAGTAGGCAGTCATGATTCAAATTAGAAAAAACTTTAAAGGTCTGAAAACCCAGATATTAATTAGCCTTTGTTCTTTACTGCTCATGACCGGTGTTGCCCATGGGCAAAATGAATTTTTGATCAAAGTTGGCGACGCCAAGACAAAAAAGAGTCTTTTGGCTTTTCCACCTTTGGCACTTTCTGGAACAAGCAGTTCAAAAGCGATTGAACAAGGAACGACTTTGTTTAATGTTATTCTGAATGATTTAACTGTCTCATCTTATTTCCAATTGATTGATCAAAAAGCATATTTAGAAAATACGGCTAAGACAGGCTTGCGACCAAAACCTACCGATCCCAATGGTTTCTCCTTTGAAAGCTGGAAAGCCATCGGCAGCGATTTTTTAATCCGGGGCGGTTATACAGTGAATGGCCAAGACATTGAATTGGAAATTTATGCTTACAGCGTAGGAAAAGCTGATTTAGTGCTGGGGAAAAAATACAAAGGCACCGTCAACACTGTTCGCCGAATTGCACATACTTTTTCAAATGATTTAATCAAGGCTTTGACTGGATCAGAAAGCATGTTCAACAGCAAAATCGTTGTCACCAGCGATAAAGCAGGTGGAGGATTCCGCGAAGTTTATGTGATGGATTGGGATGGAACTGCTATTCAAAAAATCACCAATCATAAAACTGTTTCTATTTCTCCAAATTGGTCACCGGATGGCCAACGAATTTTGTATACAAGCTTTGTAAAAACAAAACGTGGTGATCGCAATCCTGATATGTATTTGTATGAAACCCGATCCGGAGAAAGACTGCGCATTTCTTATCGCAAAGGAACAAATTCTGGGGGATTTTTCACGCCTGATAATAAAGGAATTTTACTGACTTTATCTCAGTCAGGTAATCCAGATATCTACCGAATTGGTTTTGACGGGGGAATTGAAAAACGAATTACCAACGGCCCCATTGGAGCCATGAATGTTGAACCAGCCATGAATTCCATAAATAAAAAAATTGCATTTTCATCCGATCGCCACGGCCGACCTATGATCTACACCATGGATGAAAATGGATCCAATGTGACTCGCGTGACTTTTGCGGGACAATTTAATTCTTCACCATCATGGTCACCTGATGGAACTAAGTTAGCGTTTGCTGGCCAATCAGGATCAAATTTTGATATTTTTGTGATGGATGCGAATGGTTCAAATATGGTTCGTTTAACTAGTGCGAAAAAGTCAAATGGGCGCATGTCTAGCAATGAAGATCCAAGTTTTTCACCTTGTGGCCGGTTTGTTATGTTTACAAGCAATCGAACGGGGAAAAATCAAATTTATATTTCGACACTGGATGGCCAAGAAGAACGGCGCATCACCAGTGACAATCACAATTATTTCAAGCCAAAATGGTCAAGCAATCTGTAAATCAATTCGCGTTGACTATGAAATAAAGGAGCTTTCTTTTTATGATCAGAAATGTTTTGAATGAATCAAGCCCTCTTCGCTTGAAAGCATTGGTTTTGATTTTAACTTTGATTGGGATTTCCTTTTTGGTTTCTTCTTGCGCAAGTTTAATTAAAAAATCCTGTGAATCTAAGAATTGGTATCAACACGGTTACGATTTAGCGATGACTGGAAAACGACCAGCTGGTGATGTCATTGTCGAGCAATGTAAAAAAGTAGAAACGATTTCAGAATCGGATCTTGATCGCGGATTTAAAGCGGGTATGTGGGACTACTGTAAACCAGAAATCGTTCGAACCAAGGGTAAAGAAGGCGAATTTTTCAATTTTGATTTTTGTGATCCAGGACAACTTGGAATGTTGAAACAAACTCACTCCAGCGGCGTGAAGGAATATTGCGCTGTAGATAATGGATTTACAGCTGGTGCAAAGGGAAAACCTTACAACAACATTTGTCCTAAAAATGCAGAAAAAGCATTCGTCAAAGAATTCAACAAAGGCCGCAAATCTTTTCTTTCCGCAAGAGTGAAGGAAAATAAAAGCAGAATCGAAGACCTGGACAAAAGATCATCAGATTTAGCCCAGCAAAAAATGCAAACTCAAATTCAGTTAAGCTATATCCCAGCTCCACAGACGATTCGAGAGCGGACCTTGAATCCTGTGAATAATATGTGGGAAGAGCGAACACGAACCGAAGATCCCAATGCAAACAAGCGTTTTGAATTGGAATCAAAAGTGCGCAGTTTGGATCAGCAAGCTCATGAACAAAAAACTGAAAGTGATAAGCTTAAGAACGAAACCTATCAACTCGAGCGAGAAGTTGCTACTTTTGAATAAATGTTTTTCTTTAACTGCCTTTTGAAAGGATCTGTATGTTTCAAGTTCAAAAATCATTGATTTCCCTGGGTCTTATTGCATCTTTTGCATTTCTAGGGGTTTTACCAAAAACCTATGGTGACACTGCGAAAAAAACTGACAAAGTCCCCACAAAGGAAGATAAGAGTGTGGCAAAGAAAGAAATTTCAAAAAAGGATAAAAAAATGATAGCTGTCATGGAAACAAACAAAGGAACTGTTAAATTTGAACTTTTCAGAGAACTCGCACCACTTGCTGTGGATAACTTTGTGGGTTTAGCCGAAGGCACAAAAGAATGGACTGACCCCACATCAAAAAAGAAAGTAAAAAAACCTTACTACGATGGATTAATTTTCCACCGTGTGATTCCTAATTTTGTGATTCAAGGTGGAGATCCATTAGGAAATGGAAGGGGTGGACCTGGCTTTCAATTTGAAGTGACCACTTCAACTTTAAGACATGATAAGCCAGGCGTTGTCGCAATGGCAAATGCAGGACCAGGCACCAATGGAAGTCAGTTTTATATTACTGTAGCTAAACTTCCTAGTTTGGATGATCCAAGAAACGGTGCTTACACCATTTTTGGTCAAGTGATCGAGGGACAAGACGTTGTTGATGCAATTTCCAAAACTAGAACAGTTTCTGAAAAACCTGTTGAAGACATGGTCATTAAAAAAGTAACAATCGAAAGAAAATAAATTTTCAAATTTTATAGAGTCAGAAAAAAAGCCAGCAGCAGCTGGCTTTTTTTACTCGCAAAATGAGACACCACTGATTTGACAGCTGATGACGCTCTTGGTTTGAGTGTCTCACTTTCAGTCATGGCCCCTACTCAAGTCCATTGAATTGCTGCTCCGAGAAAATCTGGCGGCATACCGGTTGCTTAAATGAATCCCTATGAATAGCTTTAAATTTTTCATTCAAATGTCTTTGGTATTTATTATTTCTCTCCAAAGTGGAATCACGACAGCCTTTGCACAATCTGTAAACTCAAATCAACAAGGAGATTTTTGGTCCGAAGAAGTCACTGCATCCCAGCGCCCGCGAGCTGCGGGAAGGCAAACTAACCCGAATACGCCAGCCTCATCCCAGGGCTCAACCAGCACAGTCAATATTTCTGGACCAGTGAATGCAGATGGCACTCGATTAGTGACTCAAGTTGAGATTCCATCTGTTATCGACGGAGAAAGAATCATCGACGGACGTCAAATTGAAATTCAACTCGAAGCTGGCAGTAACCCAATGCCAACTTTCGCGGAAATGCGTGAAGCCTTCAATATCTATAAAGAAGTTGCTGAACGAAATTTGATGGAAACTTTTGAAAAAGCGACTACAGAAATGGTCGCAGCTCCATTGCGAGTCCTGCATCGCAGATACGAGCGAGCCAAAGCGACAATGCGAGAATTTCCTCAAGAAGCATTTATGTTTTTTTGGGGAATGGGTGCCGTCACTTATTTTCAAATGCTTTGGACTGCTCACAAAGACCCAATGGTTTGGGAACATTTCCTAGAACATCAATTTTCTAGCGTAGGAGCCATCGGTTTTTGGTTTTTCATGTATGCCAATCGCGAAAGTGCTGCAATGTTGAATGCGGCTATTTACGGAAGAAATTACCGAAACATGGTTCGTCAGTACCGCGCACAAGGACTGGATAATCCTGAAAACCGCGCCATGCAAACGATGCAAATGACAGGTCAAGTGGGCCGAGGGCCAATGTTTTTTTCTAGATTTATTCCTTATTTATCAATGACTGCAGGTTTCACAGCACAAAATATCGTTTCAACATTAATTGGAGATCCCGATTTTCAAAAGTGTGCCATGAATAGCATTCGTGACACAACAGCTGCAGCGGCTCGTTGGACTGCCAGACAAGCTGGTGTCACCGTTGCTGACACCACAACACCTGAGCGCCGAGATGGTTTTATTCCGGAACCACGAACTCCCGCGCCAGCAACAGTTGCACCTGGACAAGATCCTTGTGAAAAATCCTACAACTGGCTAGTGGTCAGAAAAAAGATTTACGAAGCAGCGCCGGGCCTGATTTCTATGTTGGGTTCCACGGTTATCTCAGGTTTAGCAGAACAACCCATTTACCGAATGATTGGACGAAATTACGGACGGGCCACAAATGCAGTTGCTCAAATGAGCCGTGCTGCGACAGTCCGGCTTCTCATGGGATCCACCGACCGTACAGCAAAAATTGTTTTATCTGGAGCCGTATCGTTAGTAATTAACACAGCAAAACGCGGAAATAATTTAGTTCTAGCATCGGCTCAAACAGTATCAAAGTTATCAAATATTATTTTGTTTACAGGAATTGATATTGGTGGCTTAAACAGCTTTGTCACGCGCAGATTTCGAAATGGTTTTGAAGCTTCTCACCTGGGAAGGCGAAGCAGTAAAATGTATGAAGCTATACGCCATGCGAAGTTTAGCAGTTGGAACCCAGATTCCGTCAAAAATCTAAAATTAGAAGTAGATAAATTTGCACAAGCTTCGTCAGAATGGCGTGAATCTCAAGCACTGGATACCATGATTGCACATTCAAACTGGATGACACCGATGACGGAAGTCATGAATCGCTACAATGCCAGCAAACAATTTTATCAATCGATGATCGAAGAACTCACAAGATACAAAAGGCAAACAACTCCAGGACAATCAAAACTTGATCGTGATTTAGGAATCTATGGAATGAAACCCACATTGATCTCCGGAGAAATGTCAGCAGAATCTCCAATTAATCCCTTCGCGATGGAAGATATCAAAGAATACTATGAACTGAGTTTTCCTTCGATTAAAAATGCTTACAATGTTTTTAATCAAGCACTTTCGGCCTATAGCGCGAGACAGCTGACACAAAATCAAAGCCCCGGATATCAGTTCATAAAAAGCCATGCCGATAAGCTTAAACCAATTATCGATCGAGTCACTTGCGATGAAATGAGCTCCTGTCAGATACCCGCTGTCGTCGATTTAAGACCTATTGATCAATTTGTGGATCAGGTCAGTCGCCTCTATTATCGTGAATTTCACTATCGTGATTTAGCAATCTATGGCTACCAGGTCGATTTCATTGAAACCATTAAAAGTGCTTACTCCTTTTTAAGTCTAGATCAATTCGATACTGAAAAACCTCAAAACGAACGGAACTATGTTAGACCAATTCCTCAATTAAACAAGGGGTATTGGTATGTTCGAGCTGTGAATGACTATAACCCAATGTTTAAGTCATTTGCTGAACACACCGATCTTCCAAACAGTGTTTCGGGTTTTCGTACTCGCTACAAAACAGATTATTTTTTATTGAATATGTTGTGCGGCCCCAACATTGACAAAAGGCAGCGCCTGATTTCCATTTGGGAAGGATTTTCACCTCAGTTCACACCACCATCTCTGGTCCAAAACAAGCCAGAGATTTGTGATTTGCATTTGCGACAGGGTTTAATTGCATCGCAAAACTCACCACGAACTGACTATCATCCTTTGCAACGTCAAAATAATGATGAAAACTATATGGCTCTTCTTGAATACCTTAAGGAAAATATCGAAACAAAATATTTGAACTTAAGTGATTCATCACAAAGAAATCATGGGCAGCCAGCGCAACAAACAAATATGATTTCCATTGCAAACTTTAATGAATTTTGGGAACAAAAAGTATTCAAACAAATCGAAGACATTTTAAAATTTTGGGTAGTCAAATATGATGACGTATCTGCTGAGTTGTTAAAAAGTGTCAATTCCAATCCACAGAACTGGGTCAACAACATTGCAATCAGACAAGGTGGATTCATACCAGGCCCGTTCTCGACCCGAATTAAAGAGGCCGCTTCTCAAGAATTGCGTTTATACGTGATGCTTCTTGGTGAAGTTCAAAAAGATCTTACACTGAACCAAACACCAGCTGCACAGCCTGCTTTGATCGCTTATCGAACAAACGAAAGTCGTCATCTGAGTCCAAGGGGATGGCGCGACCTGATGCAATCAAAATATGGTTCGGACCGAGTTGGAGCACCTTTATTTTGGCATCTTCGAGAACAAGATCCACTAGATTTTGCAACGATTGCAGCTGGATTTGAAACCCCTGCTCATCAACAAAGACTGTCGCAAAGGACAGGAAATCTAGAGTTTCAAAATGAAGCTCTGAGCGCATTTAAAGATGTCACCGATTTGTTTTCTAAATTTGAACTCGTGCGATTAGAAAGAAATAATCCGAATTCTTGTTGGGTGTTTTTCAATCAATCTTTTATGTGCCGCCATTGGAATGCTTTGAAAGACACTCTCGGACTACGTTCTGAGCGATTTTACGAAGTTAAAACCAATGTCTCAAGACAAGAAGAAGAAGCTAAATTAAAAGCTTTTGATGATAAAATGAAACAAATTGAGACAAGTATGATTGCTCAACTCAGTGCTGAAAACCGCCCTGTTCGTTTAACAAGTGAACAAAAGTTATTCATCGAAGATCTATTTAAAAGGTCTAAGAGCTTAGGCGAATCAATGAAACACCTGCTGTCAATGCTACGAATGAACGAAATTGCAGCTCAAATCAATGGAACCACTGAAGGAAGAGCTCAAACCCAAGGACCAAATGGAGGATCTTTAATCCGTGGCAGGTAGGGAACGCTTATTGCTTAGAAGTAAATTGAATAAGATTAGTTTAGTAAATTAAAAGATAATAAGGACTTTAGAAATGAAAAAATATGTAATGGTAAGTATGTTCGTTCTAAGTTTGATCGCACCCGCTTTATTCGCCGCAGGACCTGCAGTGCGAGGCGAAGCTTACAGCCGAGCTCGTGAAGTTGCAGAACGAACAGCCGACAAAATCACGAAAGGAGCTACCGCCTCTAAACAGGAGATTCAGGTCGCTCTTTCAACTGATGGCGGTGAGGTTCTAACAAGACTCAATTTAACTGCAGCTGAAGTTGCAACTCTTGCTTCTCGAGTCAATGGTGGAAAAGAATATCTCGAAAGAATTCTCCAAATGGGTGAGATGGCAAAAAGCGAAACAACCACTGCTGCTGAACGAGCTAATTTACAGATCGTTGCAAAAGCATTCGGTAAAATTACGCAAATTTCATCCTCACTTGATGCTCCTCGAATGGAACGATTAAAGACTACCACTGGTTTATCTGAAGCGATGATCCGAGAAATTGCCACTGACATTGCTCCAAAAATGGGAAAAGAGTTTATCGAAGTCTATATGAAGCGATCTGCTGAAGAAAATGCTGATCTGACGGCCTTGTACACTGATGTCGCAAATGCGCCAGCGGGCGGACAACTGGCTGCCCTAGCAATTGGACTGAAACGAATCGCTAAAGCAAAATATCCGAATGAAACTGAAGAAGAAGCGCTTCGAAAATTGATTGAAGAAATCAAACGCTGCCTTCCTTAATTCCAAGTATCAAAACTGAAACTAAAAAGCCGGACCCAAATCCGGCTTTTTAATCATAATCACTGAATCATAGAGGTTAGATTCATTTCTCAAGTTATTTCTTTGATTTTGAGTTCAATACCTTGAGATAATTCTTGGTGAATATGCTCAACACAATTCTTGCCATCGACACTTTTTTACTAATGAAAATTAACCAAGCTTGGACTGGCGAGTGGGCGGATCAATTTTTTCCTGCAGTGACTGATTTACATAAATCTAAATACTTCTTTTATATTGCAGTTCCGCTGATTTTTCTGCTTTTCTATCGAAAATATGCAAAAAAGGCTTTTGTACTATTTTTTAGTCTTCTCATCTGCTTGGGTTTAAATGATTTTTTATCTACACACACAACTAAAAATGTTTTTGAAAGAGCACGACCTGCGAAAAGCTCGGAAGTCACATTTGTCGTTCAAGAGCGAAGTCCGTCGAGTGGTTTCAGTTTTGTCTCGAATCATTCTTCAAACATGTTTTGTTTTGCTCTTTTCTGCAGTTATTTTATTGGTTATACCAGTATTTTTTATACTATCGCTTGTCTTGTTGGATATTCTCGCATTTATAATGGAGCACATTTTCCTTCGGATGTTTTGGCTGGGGCACTTTTTGGAACTGTCGTAGCTTTGATTTTTGTCTCTGTTTTAAATCGCACCTATTTGCGAGGTCAAAAATGAAAGTTATCGTCACTGGAGCCAATGGTTTTTTAGGTGCTTGGATTGTGAAGGCATTGTGTGATCAAAATGTTGAAGTTTTTTCCCTCGTTAGAAAATCCAGTGATTTATCGATGTTAAAAGATATTCCTTGTCCGTTCGTTTACGGAGATGTCACAGAACTTGAAAGTTTACGGATTGCCTTTGCCAAAACCGATACTGTTTTTCATCTTGCAGGAATGATTGCCTATCGCCGATCAGATCGTGCCATGATGGAAAAAATAAATGTTCAGGGAACGCAAAATGTAGTTCAAGCAATGATTGAATGTAAAGTTCCTAAATTAGTTCATGCCTCATCTGTTGCAGCTGTTGGTGCAGGATTTTCTAAACAGGAAATTTTAAATGAAAAATCTGATTTTAATCTTTCCAAATTGGACTTGGGGTATTTTGAAACGAAGCGATCCGCTGAAAAAATTGTTCTGAAAGCTGCTCATGACAAACAGCTCCACGTCAGTATTTTAAATCCTGCTACAATCTACGGTTTCGGCGATGCAAAAAAAGGGTCTCGTAAAACTCAAGTCAAAGTCGCCCGTGGTGAATTTCCATTTTATCCACCAGGTGGAGTCAGCGTAGTTGCCGTTGAAGATGTCGTGGAGGGTTTCTTGCGTGCTTGGAAAACTGCTGCTTCAGGTGAACGTTTTATTTTGGCTTCAGAGAATTTATTAATTAAAGACATTTTCGATATTATCGCTAAAAAAGCGAATCAAAAACCGCCTTACATCGGCGTTCCTTCATGGCTGATACACCCCTTAGGTCAGGCAGGGGATTTGCTTTACAAAGCTGGTGTCGAGAGCAGCTTCAGTTCAGAAACTGCCTGGACCTCAACCCTTTACCATTGGTTCGATTCCAGTAAGGCACAAAAAGTCCTTGGTATAAAATTTTCACCGGCTCAGGGCGCTATTGAAAGAAGCGTACAGTGGATGATAGAAAATCACTACGCGTGAATAAAAAAACCCTGCTTCGCAAAACCTTCCTATTTTTCTTACTTTCCCCTTTTTACCTTGGGGGCATTTTATTTATTTTGTTTATCGTTGCCGGAGGATTTTTATGGTGGAAAATTCCATCAGAAAAAAAAATTAAAAGCTGTTTGACGACAACAATGTTTCAAGTTGAACTGTGCCCGACCAGTAAAAACTATATTCCTTTAAATAAAATGTCCAAATTCATTCCTCGTGCCGTCGTTGCTACTGAAGACGGTAAGTTTTATCAACATCAGGGATTTGACTGGGAATCTATTGAACGAAATGCTCGTGACGTTGTCGAAAAGGGATCTTACAAACGTGGCGGATCTACGATTTCCCAACAGCTGACTAAAAATATGTTTTTGTATAAAGACAAATCCTTTTATCGCAAAGGCATTGAAGCGCTCATCACTTGGAAAATTGAAAACACACTGACTAAAAAAGAAATCCTAGAAAAATATTTAAACATTGTTGAATTCGGAAAAAATATTTATGGAGTCAAAGCAGCCAGTTTTTATTATTTCAAAAAACACCCTTCTGCAGTCAATGCCGCCGAAGCTGCATTTTTAGCAATGCTGCTTCCGAATCCAGTTAAATATGCTAGAAGCTATCAGAAAAAAGACCTGACCCCATTTTCAAAAAAACGAGTTGTTCGAATACTCAAGGATTTACAGATGCAAGGTCAAATTTCTGAAGACGAATATTATGCTGGAATCAATCAAGCTGATGATTTTTTTGGAATACGCCCTCCCCCGCCATCGCCAGAAGAAGAAAATGCAACAGCCATCGAGGAATCTGAAGAAGATGTCGTCAACGATCTTGAACTTCAGTTCGAAGAATAAGCTATTTTAGCTTAATTACATGTTTCATCAATCCAATTTCTTATTCCATGGCTCTGACCATTCGCGGATAAAATCAAGACAGTCACCTTCCATCAGAAAATCATGTAAAGTAATGGCTCGTATGTTTTGTGTTTCAAAATTTGATTCGCATATAATGGTCAATTTTTTTCCAGGGAAAGATTTGCTAAACCACTGAAATTCCATTGGTGTCACAGGACCTAATTTGACCTCGAAGAACTCGTCACGTGAAGTGACGAAGTCGATTTCATGTTTGTCTGATTTCCAAAAACCGATGACTGTCTTATTTTCTTCGCCACGCATATAAATTCTCCGCATAAGTTCTTGGGCCACAAGACTTTCAAGGAGCATTCCTTTATAGGAAGAAGAGAGTTCAATCAGGTCATCAGGAAAGCGAATGTTGGTCGGATGAAACGCAATATGTGCAAATTGATTAATAAAAAGAAACTTGCAAGGCTTTCTTGGTTCGAGGATCTTCTTTTCCCAATTCCATTGCATCAGAGGATGCACGACCAAAAGATCGACGAGCTGTTCGATATACCCTGCAGCAACAGAATTATTTGCAAGACCAGCTTCTCTTGCAAGCTTTGCATAACCCACTGGCGAAGGTCCGAATTTATAAATGGCATTCAAAATATTTTTAAGTGAAATGCGCTGGCGTCCGTTCTTCACAATGTCGCCAATAATCCAATCTTGAATCATCGTAATCAGGAACTCTGGAATTCTATCATCAAAAGTGATTTCATTAAGGCCAATGGGAGAGCCCCCACAAAGCAAATAATATTCAATGGATTTTTGTTTTGCTAATGAGCCGTCTTCGTCTCCACCAAAATTAAAATCTCGAGCACAAGTTTTATAAAATTGATGGTAGCTAACTGGTAAAAAAATATGTTCATTCTTAGAAAGCTTACCTTTTCTGCCTGGCAATTTTTCGCCACCTCTTAAAATATCTCGAGCATTTGATCCTGTCGTCACTATAAGAACATTTTTAAGATGGCCCTTGTCATAAGCACGCTTAAAAACTTTTTCCCAAGCATTTATGCTTGTCACTTCATCAATGAAAATTCGTTTAACTTTTGCTTTCGAAGAAAAAGAATTTTCAAGCTCAAGAAGGGATTCATAGAAATCTTCGGTCGATGTAAAATCATCACCATTCAAATAAAATGCAGTTCCCTTGCCAAAATCTTCGATGGTTTCCTTGATTTGTTGTTCCAGCCAGGAGCTTTTTCCGTACTGCCTGGGACCTCGAACAAACAAAAGCCCGGGTTCTTCAGGGAGGTCCTTTAAACCGAATTCAAAGAAAAAGGGATTTCGAGAACGTGTATACTCTGTGTATTTAGGAAGAATGTCATCGCGTTCGACTTTTCCTTGAAACAAAAGTGAATTTCTTTGTTTGGTTTCCACAACTCATCTTAACGTTGAGAACGTTAAGATGTCAAACGTTCTCAACGTTAAGAAACTTCAGTTCTAAGAATAATTAATTTTTATTTTTTTTGCTAAATTGAAAGCTCGCATCCTCGCTGCAGTAACCGTTTTTCCAATTGTTAAAACCACACCCATTCGACGATGAAGGCGAGTGCTGGGCTTTCCGAAGAGTATAAGTTTTGCCGATTTTTCTTTGAAAACACTTTCTAAACCAGTGAAACTAAAATCCTCGGATTCTTGTCCTGCCAAAATCACAGCTGAGGCACTGGGCCCATAATAAGTTAATTCGGGAATTGGAAAACCGAGAATAGCCCGCAAGTGCAATTCAAATTCATTAACATCTTGAGAAATCAAAGTGACCATTCCCGTATCATGTGGTCTGGGAGACAGCTCAGAAAAATAAACATCTTTTTTGGTAAGAAAAAATTCCACGCCAAAAAGACCATATCCACCCAAAGCATCAGTCACTTTTTTAGCAATTGCTTTTGCTTTTTTAAGCTGCGATGTCGAAATCTTTGCAGGCACCCAAGACTCTTGGTAATCTCCACGTTCCTGCCGGTGTCCTATGGGGTTAACAAAAAATGTTTTTTTATTTTTTTGTCGAACAGTCAGTAAGGTCACTTCAGAATCAAACTGAATAAATTCTTCGACGATGACCTTAACTTTATCACCTCGCATTCCCTGAACAGCGCTTTTCCAAGAACGTTCAAGATCCCTAGCCGACTTCGCCACAGATTGGCCCTTACCAGAAGACGACATCACGGGTTTGATGACACAAGGAAAGCCCACTTTCTGTGATTCTTTGATCAATTCAGGAAGAGATTCAGCATATGCATATTTGGCAGTCTTTAATTTTAACTTACGACTTGCGAGATCACGAATTGCATCGCGGTTCATAGTTAAGTGAGCTGCTTTTGCACAAGGAGCAACTTGAATTCCACGTTTTTCAAATTCAATTAGTTTTTCTGTACGAATCGCTTCAATTTCAGGAACAATAATGTCTGGTTTAAAATCTAACACGATTTTTTCTAAAGCTGCACCATCCAGCATATCCACAACATAAGAGTGATCTGCCACTCGCATTGCCGGTGCATGATCATATCGATCCGCTGCCGCAGTTTCTAAGCCGAGTCGTTGTGCTGCAATGACAAATTCTTTTCCCAGCTCACCGGAACCTAGAAGTAAGATTCGTTTTCTCATTTTTACTACCTTTAAATTTATTTAATCAGCTTTCGACGAATACGATACATCGCAAGATTCTGGCAAAGATATCCAATACAAATAATTACAAAGAAAAACAAAAACAACTTTACATTATAATTTCCTACAAAAGCCTGCCTAATCAATTCATTGGCATATCGCAACGGCAGGACATAGGTCACAATTTGAATAGAAGTTGCGGACTGCTCAAGAGGAAAATAAATTCCAGACAACATCGTCATTGGCGTAATAAATCCCGAAGTCGAATAAATAAATGAGTCATAGTTTTTTGCAATGGACGTGACGAGCATTCCCATGGCCGCAAACATCCAACAAATGACAAACAAGAAAAACAAAACAGGCAGAATATGCCATGTCGTGACCAACCCAAACAACCCGCCCACCAAGGTAACACCCAGCACCCCTAAGAAACCTTTGCTCGCACACCACAAAATTTCACCGAAAATAATTTCATTCGTACCAACCGGGGTCATCAACATCGTGTTGAAAGTTTTTTGCATTGTGAGTTTATGAAAAGTTCCATAAGTCGCTTCAAAAAATGAGCCCAACATGGCTGTTAAACAGAGAAGTCCTGGAAATAAAAATTCAACATAAGAAATTCCATTCATCTGAGTGACGTAGGCACCTAGTCCATAACCAAGTGCTACTAAATATAATGTTGGTTCCCATGCAACCCATAAAATGGAAACAACCATCGTCTTCCGAAAATGCAAAAAGTTTCTTTTCCAAACTTTGAAACAAAGACTGTTAATTCGAGGAAAAACCACTGCCTTTTGAAAAAATGACATGATCTACCTCTCGTCCCGAAGTTGATAACCAGCAAGCTTCAAAAAGACATCATTCAATTTCGGTTTACGAATGTGAATGGCATCACTAGAAATGAGAGCTAAGACATCTTTTACATCTTGATTTTCAGCAACATGAACGAAAATATTTGTTTCAATGACTTGGTAATCAAGTTTATTTTGCTGCAGACGTTGCAAATAATAATTCAAATCCTGAGCCTTGGCTTCAAATTCAATAACTTCTTTACCAAGATGATCTTGAATCAAACTTTTTGGCGAACCCAGAGCCAACAGTTTTCCGTGGTCAATAATAGCAATACGATCACAAAGACTTTCTGCTTCTTCCATATAATGGGTAGTTAAAATTAAAGTGGATCCATCCGCTTTCATTTTTTTCACAAAATTCCATAACCAAAGCCGTGACTGAGGATCAAGACCAGTTGTCGGTTCGTCTAAAAATAAAATTTGTGGTTCATTCAACAAAGACCTGGCAAGGGTCAATCGGCGCTTCATTCCCCCGCTCAGAGATTCCACTGAGCGATCAACATATTCTTCTAAACGCATCCATCGTAAAAGCTCTTTGATTTTTTCTCGAGCTTTCTCTTTTGGAATATTGAAATAAGAAGAAAACACCATTAAATTTTCAAAGACTGAAAATTCAATATCAAGTCCATCATCCTGAGGAACAATTCCAATCCGCTTTTTAATTTCGGCAACATTTTTTCGAACATTCAATCCCAAAACATAGAGCTCACCAGTATCCATCATCGCAGACCCATACATCATTTTCATGGTCGTCGATTTCCCAGCACCGTTGGGACCAAGAAGCCCAAAACACTCGCCCTTAAAAATTTCAAGACTCAAATTATTAATCGCAAACGCATCATCATATTTTTTAGACACACTCTTGATTTCAATCGCTGTTTGCATCCTTCAAGGTTCCAAGAATCCCCTTTCAGAAGCAAATACTTCTTTTGAAATCTTCTCAAGCAGTAGCATTGAATGATCGAAAAAGAATTTAAAAAAATAAGTTGAAGTGAAACGAAATAACCCAAACCCACCTTTTCTTCCCCAAACGCCAAAGGCAGTTTGCAGAAGCAAAAACCTTGGTTCGCAATGTAGACCGTTCAAAACGGTTCAGATGCGAGGCTTCACGCCCTCGGTTTTCGCGGAGGCGTGCTTCCAGCACGTCGGAGCGAAAATCGAGGGTGGGTAACGCAGCAGGTGGACCGTTTTCAACTGTCTACTGGGATTCTTTTGCTGTTCTTGCGCGCTTGCTTGGATCTAGATCTCGGCAACGTAATCGGATGTGTGAAGGAGTCACTTCAATCAGCTCGGAATCTTTGATCCACTCCATTGCTCCTTCTAAAGTTTTCTTTTTCACGGGGATGACTCGAATAGCTTCATCACTTCCTGATGCACGAACGTTTGTTAATTTCTTTTCTCGGCAAATGTTGACTTCGAGATCGTTTTCTTTGGCGTTTTCGCCAACGATCATTCCTTCATAAACAGCATCTTGATGCACGACGAACATTGTTCCGCGTTCTTGAAGATTCCAAATTGCGTAAGCCGTTGCTGTACCTTTCCGATCAGAAATCATTGAACCTGTGATTCGAGAATGAATGTCTCCACGATATTCATCCCAACCGTCAAACTGAGTATTCAATAATCCAGTTCCGCGAGTGTCTGTTAAAAATTCAGATCGGTAACCGATTAACCCTCGAGATGGAATTCTAAATTCCAAGCGAGTTCTTCCAGATCCTTTTTGAACCATATTTTGCATGATTCCTTTTCGGATACCTAATTTTTCCGTAACGGCTCCAACGAATTGATCTTCGATGTCGACAACGGCAATTTCCATTGGTTCCAAGCGCTTACCATTTTCAGTTTTAAAAATAACTTGTGGTTTTGAAACTAATAATTCGAACCCTTCACGTCGCATTTGTTCGATTAAAACTGCTAATTGCAATTCCCCTCGGCCAATGACTTTGAAAGATTCAGTTGTGTTGGTTTTTTCAACTCGAATAGCCACGTTATAAAGTAATTCTTTTTCAAGTCGTTCTAAAATTTTACGAGAAGTGACTTGCTTGCCATCTTGACCAGCGTAAGGACCATTGTTGACCGAAAAGATCATTCCCACTGTTGGTTCTTCGACAGCAACACGTTTTAACGGGCGCGGATCTAAAACTGAAGTAATGGAATCACCGATAGTGAAATCTTCGATTCCTGCAACAACTGCGATATCGCCAGCACCGATTTCCAGAGCTGCAACTTGGTTGTTCACTTTATATTGAAATAAAGCGCTGACTTTAACTTTTTTATTCACGTCATTGGCTTGCATACAAAGGACTTCATCGCCAACTTTGATTTTTCCCCCACGGATACGCCCAATGGCTAATCTTCCAACGTAATCATTGTAACCGATATTTGAAACCATCAATTGCAAAGGGGATTCCAAATCAACTTTTGGAGGCGGAACTAAACGGATAATTTTTTCGTACATGACTTCCAACGAGTTTGTTTTTACTGCTGGATCATTTGTAGCCATTCCTTCACGAGCAATTGCGTAAATGGTTTCGAAATCTGTCTGTTCTTCTGTCGCATCCAAATCGATGAACAAATCGAAAATTTCATTATGCACTTCTTGAATCCGCGCATCTGAACGGTCAATTTTGTTAATGCAAACGATCACTTTGATATTTTGTTCCAAAGCTTTTTTCAAAACGAAGCGAGTTTGTGGCAATGGTCCTTCAGAGGCATCCACCAACAAAATTGCGCCGTCGACCATATTCAAAATACGTTCAACTTCTCCACCGAAGTCACTGTGGCCCGGAGTATCGACGATATTAATTTTATGATCTTTATACATGAAAGACGCATTTTTCGCCGCGATAGTGATTCCGCGTTCTTTTTCAATATCCATGGAATCCATGAGCCTTTCATCGACGTGCTCGTTGTCCCGAAATGTTCCTGCTTGTCTGATCAAGTGATCAACTAACGTTGTCTTCCCATGATCGACGTGGGCGATGATTGCAATATTTCTGATTTTCGATGGTTCCGTTATCATTATCCGTGTCCTCCCATCAGGAACTTTTCCTGACTTTGATCTTGTTGTGTAGCGTTCTTTTGGGATTCGAAAAATCTTAACGAAGACTCAACAACTTCTTGATTGTTTTTTACTGAGAAAATGATCTTACGAAATTGTGAGGCTCCTGGGTAGCCCGTAGAATACCACGATGCAAATTTTTTTAATTGGATGCCTTGAATGTGATCGTCGCAGGTTTTTTCAAGTTCTGATTTCAGCTCAAGAAACACTCGAGTGAAGTCTTTGCTCGAATCAAAAGCTCTTTTTTCCAAAACATCTTGGTCCGCAGTGTTCTGATTTTTTGACTGAATTTTCGCCCATTCTTGTTTTGATTCCATCAACAAATATGGATTTTTCAAACAGCCGCGACCGATTAAAACTCCATCAACTTTTGTTGATATCATTCGATCAACTGCTTGTTCAGAGGTTAGAATATCACCATTTCCTAATACCGGTAATGGGGCCTTTGCCTTCACTTCGGCAATATAATCCCAATCCGCAAAACCTTCGTAATTCTGAGCTCTTGTCCGACCATGAATTGCGACCCAGGTGATCCCACAATCGTGGGCTAATCGACAAACTAGATCAGCATTTCTCGTGTTGGAATCCCACCCAGTTCTGATTTTTATTGTGAGGGGAATTTGAATTGCAGATTTCACAGTTTTTAAAACTTTTTCCATTTGCACGAGGTCTTTCAACATCGCACTGCCGGCTCCTTTTTTTGTAACCTTGGGCACTGGGCAACCAAAATTCAGGTCAACAAAATCGCAACCAGTCTGTTCAGCGACACGAGCCGCATCAGCTAAAATATTTGGATCATCGCCAAAAAGTTGGATTGCAACCGGGTGCTGCACTTTGTCATGACTCATCAACTTGAGGGTTCGATCACTTTTAAATTTGATTCCGTCAGCGCTGACAAGTTCAGTAACAACAATTCCAGCACCCATTTTTTTCATAAAAGATCGAAACGCGTGATCCGTGATTCCAGCCATAGGAGCCAGAACAAAAGGATTTTCGCGGAGCGCAAGAATGAGCTGATCTTCAGTCATCCCAGGGATTTAGCACAGGTCTAGATCCAAAGTGAAATCAAACCCTAGACACAGTTCCAAAAGAGCACCGATGTAACGATGTGCGTTATGCTTATAGTACCGATAAAATCACCATAACAAAAAATTTGACCTTGAGGTCAGTGAAAAGTCCCTGGCACGAATAATGCCTCTGTTTTTATTCATGAAGCCTGGAGGCACCAAATGAGAACCACTATTTTAACTGCACTCATCACATTGATCGGATTCAATGCACAATCAGCACTCATTGAGGGTCACTTTTATCCAAACACTTGCGGGGATAACGAATTTGCAGCGAAACAAGTTCCTTCTCATAAAAGAATTTTGCTTCGAAAAAACGAAACTGTTGTTGAAAAAGTTTGCCATGGAAAAGTTTTAAGAAACGGCGCTTTTGTTGAAACTTTGAGAATTTACACTTTAGGTAATCAAGCAGAAGTGATTGATTTCGATGTGACTGCAAAGTTTGTGGAAGACACTGACAACCGCTCGCTCCTCAGAAAAACAATCATCCTAGCTCAAAATGCTGAACTTGGTGAAGTTGAATTCTCAGCGATGACTGTTTTGAAGCAAGATGATGTTTTATCAATTCAGTCTCAAGGCGAAATGCACAATTCACTTTTAACTTTCCAAGCATTTGATATGGAAAAAATGATGAACATCACTTCTGTTCAACCACAAATTTTAGAATAGTTGTTTCAAATATAGAATCTCAAAATTTTGCATCAAAACTCTAGGTCGCAAGGGCCAACTTGCATATCCTTTGTTATCAATAAAAAAAACCTTTTTAATTCTTTCAATGGAATCCTTAACTTGATCTCACAAAGTTATTTTAACCAATGGATTCGATTTTCTAATTGGCGCGGTGGCTTGGGTGGCTCGTGATCGGGATAACCGCAAACGATGGCACAAAGCAATTCCAGTTCACCCGCTTGGTACTCTGGGAACTGACTAACTCCTAGAAATTCATTGACTTCGGATTTAATTTCCAAAGGTGCTCCCATCGTGCAAGAACCCAAGCCTTCTGCGACACAGGCCAAATTAATATTTTGCACAGCCATGTAGACACTTCCAATGCTGGTCAAGTAACGCTCATCCGGGGTGTTGTTTGAATAACAAAAAATAATCACTGGTGCGTTGCCAAGTGTGAAAAAAAATCTTTCCGTAAAATCATAGAGAGAAGGCTTCAGACGCTGCTTTAAAATATCTTTGATTCCAAGCCACGACTTTTGAGAATAGCTTAAATAGGCATCGCGCTTTTTGCCTTGGACCACAAAAAATTTCCAATTTTGACGATTTTTTCCGGAGGGTGCGTGGACTGCTGCTTGTTCTAAAATTCGTTTTAAAACGTCTTCAGGCACGGGGTCACTTTTATATTGGCGGATTGATTTTCTTTTTTGAATAATCTGATACAAAGAATCCATACAAAATCTCGTTTCTATCAGATCAATCAATAAATGATTGATGAATCCTTTGAATTGCTTCGATGCCGTTCGCGTCATTCACGAGAAAACAAAAGTTATGTTTACTTGCACCCAAACAAATCATTCGAACATTGATATTTTCAATGGCAGAAAAAATCTTTTTTGAAAGCCCAGGAGTGTGATTGATATTATTACCGATCAAAGACACAAGTGAAAGATTTTGTTCCAAAACAACTTCTGCAAATTGTGAAAGATCGTTTAATAATTTTTTATTTCCTAGTGTGGAATCATCAACTGTCATAGAAACTGAAATTTCTGAAGTGGTAATCGCATCAACGCTGACCTTATGATCATCAAAAACTTTGAAAATTTTTGCTAGAAACCCATGGGCATGCAACATTTCAGGAGTGCTGAGAGTGAGAAGAGCTTGGTTTTTTCTGAGTGCCATTGCACGAATCAAAGGTTGGCTTTGCACTTCCTTCTTAACCCAAGTCCCTTTTTGATCTGCATCAAAACTGGATCCAACAAAAACTGGAATGTTTCTGCGGACTGCGGGCAAAAGTGTTGCAGGATGCAAAACTTTTGCACCGAAAGTTGCAAGTTCGGAAGCTTCGCGAAAAGAAATTTCATCAATTAATTTTGCCTGCTTGCAAATTCGTGGATCCGTAGTCGCAATGCCAGCGACATCCGTCCAGATTTCTAAAACATCCGCACCTATGCCTTCTGCCAGAATAGCCGCTGTATAATCGCTACCGCCCCGACCCAAAGTTGTCGTTGCACCGTCTTCTTCAGAGCGACCAATAAACCCTTGGGTAACAAAAAAAGTTCCCTGATGAATTTGGGGTAAAAGCTTTTCATGGCAACGCTGAATAATTAATTCGGTCAGGGGTTTTGCTTTACCAAACTGATCGTCCGTGGCTAACACTTCGCGAACATCTAAAAATTTGGCTTTCTTTTTGATTTGTTGGCGCTGGTTTAATTCAGACTGCATAGCATAAACAAATATTGTTGACGATAGTCTTTCGCCTAAACACATCATGGCATCAAGGGCTTTCGGGGAAAGATCTTTTAAATAGTACACACCTTTTGACAGAGAAATGAGCTCTTCAAATAAACTTCCGAGGTCTTTCTGAGCATCACCTAAACATCCCACATCTTTTGCAATTTGAAGATGTCGATCCTGAACTTGTTGAATCATTTTTTCGCATTCAGTCCATTGTCCAAGTTGGGCTTGTTTGCCGATATCAATCAAAAGATTTGTTGTCCCCGAAGTTGCAGAGACCACAACAATTGAAGCATTTTGCTTTACAGAAACTTGTGCACTTCTTTGCATACAAGCGGCATCCCCCATGGAAGTTCCGCCAAATTTTGAAACAACTAACTGTAGAGGACTGTTTTTGTTCATTTAAATTCACCTTTTCAGCAATCCGCGAGGCCACTCTTGTTGGTTTAATTGACGAATACCGTCAGAGCAAGCGAGAATAACCGTGGCAAATGAAAAAAACTCAGAACAAATTAACCACTTTGACTATCGGTTTACTTGCAGTGATTGCTGCGAGTCTTATGATTGTTTTGGCATTGCCTCAAGCTAGGCGCAAAGCTCAAAATTGGCTGTTGAATCAAGACCGCATCGTGGTCGCAAAACTTCAAAGAGAACTCCAATTTGCTGATGCGAAAAGCCTGTTGACGATCATTAAGTTAAAGCGAGGCTCTGACTTGCTTGTTGAGATTTATCGTCAAGAAGAAGACTCTCAAAAAATGATTTCTTCCTTTGAATTCAAAAATGAATTTGATGCGCAGTTAATTCAAAATCATGGCACCAGTAATTTATTTTTAGTTTCAAGAAAACAAGATCAGGCTTTTGATATTGTGGTTTTTGGAATGGATCATCAAATGAACCCGAGAACACATATTCTTGAGTTTCAAGAAGAAACTCAAGAGTTTCGGTTAAAAACGCCGCCGTCAGAACCTTAAAAAATTATCTAGGGACCTGATTTTTGTCGACTGTCGGGTCCACTGGTTGAAGGATAAAATTGCCAGCAATGTCTCCGTCTGAAAGATAATTGTCTTCATCGATTTTCCAAACTTTGACTTTTTTAATGACTTCTTTTCCATTCACAATTTCTACAGTTTCAGTTTCAACCTCAACCATTTTTGGAGCACCTTTGTAGACCAAATTATGCAAATAGATAATCGTATCAAATTCTTTTTCCATCGGAGAACCCAAACGATCAAAAGCTCGTTCTTCTTTTGCTAAATGATTCGTTCCAAGGGTCGTTTCATCCAACCAGTTTTTGTCGAAATTAATCTTCTTTCCTCGAACCAAGTCTAACTGTCGATACCAGTTACTTCGCTTGATTTTAAAGACGTACATCCAGTGTCTTCTGAAATCGCTGACACCGGGAACTGTGTATCCGGCTGCTACGAAAGTGTCGGATTTACTCATTTCATAACTTGATGCAACAAAGGGAGAATAGGCTTGTGCTCGGACCATACCATCTGAAAACCCATCGTTATAACCCGAAGCATACCAATCTGTGTGTCGATTCACAGCATCGCGCAATCGATGCCAAGCTGGCCGTGCTTTTTCAACGGTGCGCCTTTGCCCGTTCAAATTAAACAAAGCATTAAAACCTAGATCACCACGACTCATATTCACTGGCAAAAACCTATTTGAACTATCCAAAGTTTCAAATGGAACAATGGATTCATTTTTTGAAAAGTGACGAGGTGCACTTCCCAAATTGAGAAGCCTCAAGTCGGTAAAAGATTTCACGTTCGGATAAATCCACATCGATTCCTTTTCATCAGAATAGGCATCTTCGAAAGTTGTTTCATTAAACCGAGGACCCTTTCGGAAAAGCCATGTTGCTAGGGTGGAACGCGCTGCCATGTATCGGGAAGCAAATGGTTTTTCAAAGTACGTGCGACAGACTTCGTCTGGCATCACTTTGGTGCTCTGACCTGAAACTTTTTTTGCTTCTTTATAATTTGCACATTGTTTCGTGATGGTCTGGGCGTGCCAGATCATTCCGTTCGATTCTGGAGACTGGGGTTTGAAGTTTGCATCGCCTCTGAAATCATACAAATAGTCAAAATCATCTCGAGTGCAGTTTGGAACACCACTTTGTGTTTTTCCTTTTCGAAATTGGCGATAACCTGCAATGTATTCAGGAAAATTGACTCTGCCGTCAGCTCGAAATGTTTTATTAAAATCCATAAATGGAGCTTGGTTTTCGTAAACTAAACTTCCGATCATAAATTTGGTTTCACAAACGGATTGACCAGGAATTGCAAGTTCAAAAGCTTCTCGAAATGGAGTTTCAAGGGCAACGGTTTTTGCTTCCTGTTGTTCGTACAAAGGATCAATTTTGGCATAAACCGCATCGTATTGTGTGCGAAGCGCTGTAAGCTGAGCTGTCAAATTTGCTAGCTGAGCTTTTAATCTAGCTTCTTCGGCAGGGTTTTTATGAGCAGCGTCTTGTAAAACTTCAAGGCTGTTTTCGATCTCATAAATTTGGTCATTGATCGGCTGCATTCGATCTTCAATTGATCCAGCTTCAGCTAGAAGCGGCTTTATTTGTTCTTCGAGAGCTTTAATCTCTGCTGCGAGTTGAGCTTGGACTTGTGGATCAAGACCGCCATCCGTAACGAATAGTTTATTGGTTTTTTTAAGAATATCTTTTTTCAAAATCCAAACCTGATCACTCATCGCCAAATATTTTGTATAGTTTTGTCCATTGAGACTCTTCCAGGGATTGGCACGAGGATTAAAAGGGGGCGCTTCAGCTCCGGTAAGGACATGCATTGTATTGATCCAATTGATTTTTGCTTCAATCATTGTTGGGCGATCGTGATATTCACCGCACAAAGTTTTCATAAATTGGTGTGTTCGATAATCGTGTCCAGGGGTCCGTGGATTCTGAAGTTGTTCTTTTGTTTTTACTGTTAGACCTTCACGGCGCATTTCATCCATTGTCATGGCATTTGAACCGGCGTGCATTCTCATGACTGCCGCATAGGCAATAATGCTGGGTGCAGCTTCGCGGTTTTTGTCATCTTTTTGAATAATCCCATGTTGTCTTTGAAAATCAAGCAAACTGATTTGTTCATGAAAGATTTGATCTAGCTTATCTGCTGCAGCTTCCAATCCTGCATCGGCGTACTCCATTTTTTCGCGGTTTACTTTCATTAAAATTAGATTATTCGCAATATCCACTGAACAATATTTTGCAAGCACCTGTGCCAAATATGCCCTGGAAGTATTTTGAAAACCGTAAAATGGAATTGTGTAACTATATTTAGAAGAATCCTGATTCGTCTCTAAAATTTCAGGAATGGTCAGCCCATAATTACCAGCGGGAATTCGCGCAAACCAAGATTTTTTCGGTTGATTTGATTCACTCGTCTGTATTTCAGAAGTCTGTGTTTCAGAAGTATGTGTTTCAGAAGTATGTGTGCAACTGATGAAAGCGATCGGCGCCAAAGCTGCACACCCCATAGCGACTGCTATAAAAAGTGTTTTTTTAGATTTCAATTTATCCTCCGGTTTAATTACTATTTAATTGGGTCGCCGAGCGTGCCTTTAAGTTGTAAATTGTATTTATTCATTGTGCCTCCATCTATAAAGAACCCATTCTTATGTTGCCTAAGTGGTCCTTACCTTTCAACTCGACTTTGGTAAAGATTCAACCACTGGTTTAATTGATTGGAAAATCAGATAAAAATAAAATTTATTTACGAGGTGCCGAAGATTTATTTAGATCACGCCAAGACTTGCCTTCGCGAGCCTTGGGATCTACCTGAAACTTTTGCACAGCGGCCGAATGGTCTTTGTAGTTTTCAGAAAAGACATGAGTTCCATTGTTTTGGCTCACAAAGAACAAATAATCAGATTCTTCCGGCTCAAAGGCAGCTTCCAAGGCAAGGGCACCTGGATTGGCAATAGGTCCAGGAGGAAGGCCATAATTGGTGTAAGTGTTGTACTTGTTCGGCCGAGACAAATCAGCCTTAGTGATCGACATGATCATCCGTCCCGAAACCTCAGCTAGACCGTAAAGTATGGTGGGATCTGTCTGTAAACGCATTCCTTGTTCAAGTCGGTTGTGAAAAACAGAAGAAATTAATTTTCTCTCCTCCGGCGCAGAAGTTTCTTTTTCAATAATACTGGCCAAGGTCACTCGTTCGTGCCGAGAGAGCTTCATCGCGGGATACCCATATTTTTTTTCTATTGTTTCCCAGTTTAATAAAAAACGTTTCACCATTTGAGAAACCAATTCCTTTGTGCCCATGTATTTCGTCATCATATACGTTTCAGGAAACAAGTATCCCTCCAAGGATTTGATTTGAAACGTTTTAGCTTCAGCACCTAACAAAGACTGAATCAATTCAGGGTCTCGGACGATGCGGAAAAAATCGGATTGTTTTCCCATCCCCTTATTTTCAAGCAAGGCTGCAATATCATAGATATTCAAACCTTCCGAAATCGTGATTGGTCTTGCCAAACTCTTTCCGGAAGTGATGGTTCGCAAAACTTGGCTTGGAGTCATATTCGTGAATAACTCGTATTCACCCACTTTCACCTGGCCCCTTTGATTTTTAATTCGCGCATAGAGGTTAAACAGCGATGCATTTTTAACTAGTCCCAGATTTTGCAGATCTGTCGCGACTTGGGAAAAGCTTTTTCCGGAAGGAATTTCAAATATAACAGATTTTTTTTCCGGAGAAGGAGGTACATTGGAAAAGTTTTTATAAAGAACAAAAGCAAAAATTCCAAAAGCAAAAACGCTCAGGACCACACCGCTTATCAAAATTAAAAAAATCTTTTTCATCCTATGATCCACTGTAATTCATGCCTGGTAGGACTTTTGTTGAATCAAACGGTGTGGGGTCTTCAAGACTTGCGACAGGCACAGCACAATATTGAATAGCAAAATG